>CAZVAR010000010.1:0-50595 GCA_964625225.1 uncultured Alphaproteobacteria bacterium
GCAAACGACTATTATGATGTTCGGCGACGACCGGCCCGTCCGAAGCGATGGCAGACGGCATCCTTCCTGGACAACGAGGGCAACGCACCAGACGGATCGGTGCGGCGGATCTCGATCCCGGCTCCGGGCCCGCGCTATCCGCGGGTTCGGCTGGCTGTTCCGGACTTACCGGGCCAGCGCCGGCGCTTGAGGCGATCGGTGCCGCACCGGGATCGGGCGGGGGTTCGGTCCGCTGCAGTCGTGGAGGAAGCACGACCCAAGATGATGCCGAGGGAGCCGTCCCGGAACCGGGAGCGTCGCGGGCGCCCCGGCAGCCCGCGGATCAAATCCGCGACGGGGGACGATACGAACGCGCTTCGTGATCTAGAGGGGCTGCCCGCCGCGTACGCGGCCTGGCGGGACAGCCTGCTGGGGCAGATCACCGATGCTCTGGAACAGAAGCTTATCCTCGACCTCGTCGGGCCGCCGGCCGGCCTGCGCATCCTGGACGTGGGATGCGGCGACGGCATCCTGACGGTCGAACTGTCCAAGCGGGGCGCGCATGCGACGGGCATCGACCCGTCCGAAGCGATGATCGCCGCCGCCCGGCGACGGGCAGAGCGGCATGCCGGCCATGCCTCCTTCCGGATCGCGCGGGTCGAAGCCCTGCCTTTCGATGACGCGAGCTTCGACGTAGTGGTCGCCGTCGCGACGCTCTGCTTCGTTGAGGACGCTGCGATCGCCGTGAAGGAAATGACCCGCGTGCTCAAGCCCGGCGGCCGTCTCGTTATCGGCGAGCTCGGCCGGCGCAGCATCTGGGCGGCCCTCCGGCGCATCAGAGGTTGGCTCGGGTCTCCGGTGTGGCGTTCCGCTCGCTTCCGAAGCCGGTCGGAGCTCGAACGGCTCGCGGCCGACGCGGGCTTGGTCGAGGTATCCGTAAGGGGAGCCATCTTCTACCCGCCCATCGGCGCCACCGCCCGATTGCTCGCTCCGATCGATCACTGGATCGGAGCACCCACGACGGTCGGCGCCGCATTTCTCGCGCTTGCGGCGAGATCGCCCCGACGGTAGCCGGAAATCAACGGAGCGTTCGGAGCTCCGATGACGGCCTGGCTCGCCGTTCCGACCTGCAGATCTCCGAATCCTGTCCGGCCGCCTCGTGGCCGCCACCGGGGAGCCGCCGACCGATCCAGGTGTCGACCGGCGCCGGTTTCGGCTATGGATCGGGCCTCACAGAACCCATGGCGACGCGAGGGACGAATGCGCTTCGAGAACCTGGATTACGACGTGCGTGACCATATCGCCGAGATCACCATGCGGCGTGCGCCGGTCAACGCCATCAATCATGCCCTGATCGAGGAAATCAACGCAGCCTATCGGCTGGCGCGGGACGACGAGCAGGTGCGCGCGATCATTCTTACCAGCGCATTCGACAACGCCTTCAGTGCCGGGATGGATCTGGCGATGATTCGCGGCGGCAGCGGTCTCGACCTTCGCCGGTTCCTGGAGAAGCTCTATTTCGAGATGCACGATCTCCAGTACCGGATGGGCAAACCGACGATCGCCGCGCTGACCGGACCCGCGCGGGCGGCAGGCGTGACGCTCGCCGTCTCCTGCGACGTGATCGTGGCCAGCGAGACCGCCAGCATCGGCTATCCCGAAATCGACGTCGGCGTGATCCCGGCGATGCACTTCGTGCATCTGCCGCGCCAGATCGGCCGACACAAGGCCTTCGAGCTCCTGTTCGGGGGCAAGCCGATCTCCGCAGCGGAGGCGGAGCGGCACGGCCTCATCAACCGCGTGGTTCCACAGGCCAGGGTCAAGGACGAGGCCCGGGCGATCGCGCGGGAGTTCGCCACGAAGTCGCCCATCGTGATGAAGCTCGCACGCGACGCCTTCATGCGCGCGAACGATTTCGAATACCGGCGGGCGATCGAGAACACGGTCGAGACGATCTGCAACATCATCGCAACCGACGATGCACAGGAAGGGCTTAACGCCTTCAACGAAAAGCGTCGGCCACGCTGGTGATGCTCGGCTCACCGAATGGCATTATAAGGATTGTTGAGGATCCACCCCGGCCCCGAAGGGGGCGATACAACCAGTTCCGGTACAACCAACCGAGGTGAGGAAGCATGAGTCCAACGTTCTCCCGCACTGTGCCGATCGGCCTGTCACTGGCCCTCGGTCTGTTTAGCGCGGGCCCGGCGCTTGCGCAGGATACCGTCCAATGGGAGCTCTCGGTCTGGGGTCCGCCTCGGGCATATACCAAGAGCGTCGAGACGATCGCGTCCGAGGTCGAGCAAAAAAGCGGCGGCAAGTTCAAGATCCGCATCCACTACGCCGAGGCGATCTCGCCGGCCAGGGAGAATCTCGACAGCATCAAGGTGGGTGCCATCGAGGCGGCGACCTTCTGTTCCTCCTATCACCCGGGCAAGAATCCGGCGCTGACCGGCCTCGACCTGCCGTTCCTGCCCTTCAAGGACATGGATGCGGTCTACCGGACGCACGACGCCTATTACCGCCATCCCGCCGTCGTGGCAGAGATGAAACGCTGGAACGCCATTCCGTTCATGCCGACGCCGCTGCCGCAGTACGAGTTCATGGGCGCGGGCACGCCGCCGAAGACGCTCGAGGACTGGAAGGGCCTGCGGGTACGCGCGCTCGGCGGCCTCGGCGAGGCGATGCGCGAACTCGGCGCCGTGCCGACCAGCGTGCCGGCACCGGAGGTCTACACCTCGCTGGAGCGGGGCATGATCAACGCCGCGGCGGTCGCCTTCACCTACATGCACGCCTCCTACCGCCTGCATGAGATCAGCAAGTGGTACACGGACGGTCTGGCGCCTGGAACGATCGGCTGCGGGATGGTGGTGAACCGGGACGCCTATGATGCCCTTCCGGAGAGCTACCGGAAGATGCTCGACGAGGCGCGTCCTCTTGCCTACGAGCGAATGAAGGCGGCCTATCTGGAGGCGGACGCGAAGAACCTGCCGATCTTCAAGGAGATGGGGCTTGAGCGACTGACCTACACCCCGGAGCAGCGGGCCGAGTTCGAGGAGCGCGCGGCGAAGCCCGTCTGGAATGCCTGGGTCGCCGATATGGAGAGCAAGGGGCTTCCCGGTCGCGAACTCCTGGATTTCATCCTGACCGAGGCCCAGAAGGCCAACGCGTCCTGACCTCGCGCCGAGACAGCTTCCGCGCCGCCTGCGGGCGACGTGGAAGCTCCGCCGCGAGGGCGGATTGCCGGAAGGCCGGTCCGGTCAGCGGGTGCGGGGCGGCTTGCTGCCGGCGATCGGAGCGCCCGAATCCCGCTCCCGCACCGCCTGTTGGAAGCCGACCTCCTCGGCCCGGGCCTTGAACCTCAGCCCTTCCGGCGAGTGCCGGGCAACGCCGTCGAACACGGTCGCGAGCGTCTGGACCGTCCGCATGCCGAAATTGTCGAAGGCCGCATTGACTGCTGTCTTGTGCATCCAGAGCTGATTCTTCGGTATGCCGGCGATGCGTGCACAGAGGCGCTCGACCTCGGCGTCGAGATCGGCAGCAGGGACGGACCTGCTCGTCAAGCCGATCCGCTCGGCCTCGCGCCCGTCGATCAGGTCGCCCGTAAAGAGCATGCGTTTGGCACGCTCGGCCCCGATCCGAAACACCCACATCATCGTCGTCGGGCACCCCCAGACCCGTGCCGGCGGATAGCCGATCTGGGCATCCTCGGCCATGACGATCAGGTCGCAGCAGAGCGCGATGTCGCTGCCGCCGGCCAGCGCGTAGCCGTGGATCTTGCAGACGGTGGGCTTGTAGCTGCGCCACAGTGACAGAAAGCACTGGGTATTGTGATCCATGAGCTGGAAGTCGAGAAACGGATCCCAGGGCATCTCCTGCGTGCCGGTTTCATGCCCGGTCGCCTCGGCATAGGCCTTGAGATCGTAGCCGGAGCAGAAGGCACGGCCGGCGCCGTCGAGCAGGATCACGTGCACATTGTCGTCCTGGTTCGCCTCCTCGACGGCGGAGCGGATCTCGCCAGGCATGGCGAGCGTAATCGCATTCAAGCGTTCCGGCCGGTTCAGCGTGATTCTCGCGACCCGCCCTTCGCGCCGATAGATCAGCGTCTCGAACTGCATGCTTCATGTACTCCCGGCCTCTGAGCAGACGGCAAAGCCTATCCGCTCCCGGTCGGGGCCGCCACGACGCCGGGGCGGAGCCGGCAACCGCACCTTCGTCTGCGTGCCCGAGCGCCGTGCGCGGATCCCGCGCCCGATCTTGCGAGCGCCGCCCCGTCCGCATCGCCCGCCGTCGTTACGGGGAGGCCATGTCGTCGATGCGAAATGCGCAGCGCCGACGCAATCCGGGCCGGTATGCGGTCGAGCCGCTTCGACCCCGGCTCGCAATTTCCGCTTCGAGCTGCCGAATGCCGGGTGGATTCCGCCTCGGGGCTTCCCCCGGGCCGATATCCGGTAGACTCTCGCGATCCCAGCTGTAGGTTGCCGAGGAATTCACCGCATGCCCGTCCTTCACGAACAGCGCGACGCCGTCGCGATCGTCACCCTGAGCAATCCCGACGCCCGCAATGCCTGGGCCGAGGAATTCAACGAGGGCCTCGTCCGTGTCTTCACGGCACTCGAGAACGACGACTCCGTCCGGTGCGTCATTCTCACCGGTGACGAGCGGGGCCGGGCCTTCTCGGCGGGGGCGGATCTCAAGGATCCCCGGACCCACACCATCGATTCCGCTTCCGAGTTGATCCTGTCCGTGCCCAAGTGGCGATCGTTCGTCGCCAACCTGCTGACCGAGTTCCCGAAGCCGGTGGTGGCTGCCGTCAATGGCTATGCCATCGGCATCGGTTGCATCGTCACCTTCTGCTGCGACCTGATCGTGGCGTCCGAGCGTGCCGAGTGGCGGCTGCCGCAAGTTGGCCTCGGCATCATGCCGGCTTATGGCGGGCCGGTCCGCCTGGCCCGCTGGGTGGGCAAGGGCCTCGCCATGCGACTGGCGCTCGGCTTTCCGCTCGACGCGGCGGAGGCCTATCGCATCGGTTTGGCGCAATGGCTCGTTCCGCATCAGGAGCTGATGGCGCGGGCCATGGACGTGGCCGGCCACATTGCGGCCCAGGCGCCGCTGGCCACGCGGATGGTCAAGGAGTCGCTGAACCGCGGGCTGGACATCCCCAACGTGACGGATGCGAGCCTGGTCGATGCCTACCGCTTCATGGCGCTGGAACTGACCCGGGACAAGCAGGAGGGGCATACGGCCTGGCACGAACGACGGGCCCCTGTATTCAAGGGCGAATGACGCGCATAGAGCCGGCAAGGTCGGGTCTGCGCCGACCCGACCATCCGGTTCCGGTACCCTCCCCCGCTCCTACCTACATCCTTGCAATTTTTCCTATTATAGGCTAGTAAGGCCGCAGTCGCCGCCACGTGCGAAGGCGTTCGGCTGCAAACGTCAACAAATCCCCGTCGCCTTTGTTGACGAATGTTGACGAAAGACGACGTTTTCGGATGTGTGCCGGCATGGCCCCGGTGGACGGCATCGGCCGCCCGCCGGGGCGCGCCGGCGTCACCGACCCGGTCCCGGCGTCGCTGCTGCAACGAGCTATTCGAGCCCTATCGGCTCCCGCTTGTGCCACTCGGTGGCCTGCTCGTAGGCCCAGCCGATGCGGAGCACCGTCGACTCGTCATAGCCGCGGCCCATGATCTGCATGGAGATCGGAAGGCCGTTGCTGGTGAAGCCGTTCCGCAGGGCGAGGCCGCACATCTCCATCAGATTGCCGAACCGGGTCAGTTCGGCCGGGGTCGTGGTCTCGTCAACCTCGGCCGCCGGGATCGCCGCGGTGGGCGTGGTCGGCAGGATCAGAGCGTCGACGCCGTCCATCGCCGCCAGCAGGGCTTCCTTCGCCTGCCGGCGTTCGCGCAAGGCGAGGATATAGTCCCGCGCCGAGATACCGCGGGCCGCCAGGAACCGGGCACGGACATGCTGGTCCAGCGGCAGGTCGTCGCGTTCGACCGTCTCGGCGAGGAGCGCGTAGCCCTCGGTACCGATGATGGTCGCGGTCATGTCGCGATAGTCGCGGAAGCGTCGCGGCAAGGCGAGCTTGACGATGTGTGCGCCGAGCTCCTCGAACTGCTGCAGCGCCGCGTCGTAGGCGGCCAGCACCTCGGGATCGATCAGCTCGCGCTCCCCGTCGGGGAGCGCCGCCAGACGCAGCCCGAACACCCCGCGCCGCAGGGTCGGCAACGGGTCGTCATTGACGCGGCGCAGTGTGTTGGGATCCCGGGGATCCGGGCCCTGGAGCGCGTTGAGGAGCAGCGCCGCATCCTCCACCGACCGGGTGAGCGGCCCGACCGTGTCCAGCGTCTCGGACAGCGTCAGCACCCCCCAGTTGCTGATCCGACCGACCGTGGTCTTGAGCCCGACCGTGCCGCAGAACCCCGCCGGCAGCCGCACCGAGCCGCCGGTGTCGGTGCCGATCGCGGCAGCGGCGAGGCCGGCCGCGACCGCGACGCCGGAGCCGCTGCTCGAGCCCCCGGGCACGCGGTGGGTGTCGAGGTCCCATGGATTCCAGGGCGTGCCCATATGCTGGTTGGTTCCCCAGCCGCCATAGGCGAACTCGACCGTGTGGGTCTTGCCGATCACGATCATGCCGGCCGCGATCAGCCGCCGGACGATCGTCGCCGTGACCGTGGAGCGCCGGTCCCGCCACGCATAGCAGCCGCCCGTCGTCGTCCGCCCCTCGATCTCCACCAGGTCCTTGATCGCGATCGGCATGCCGTGCAGCGGCCCGATCCGATGGCCGGAGCGGATCGCCTTATCGGCCGCCTCCGCCGCGAGCCGCGCCTCGTCCTCATAGACGGAGACGAAGGCGCCGAGCTTGGGATCGTGCCGCCGGATGCGGTCCAGGTAGAGATCGACCAGAGCGACCGGGGATGTCCGCCCCTCGACGATGGCAGCGGCAGTCTCGGCGATCGAGGCATAGGGAGAAAGGGGCATAGACAACGCTCCATTGTTCGGCACTCGACGGCGAGCGACGGCTCCGGGCCGCCGCCGCTAGGCTCGCCCCCTATGACGTATCTCCCGGTGAAGAATGTAAAGCCCGCTTGCGACCACGAGCGCGGCGCCGAGCACCATGCTCGCATCCGGCACATGGCCCCAGACGAGCAGGCCGAGGCCCACCGCCCAGAGCAGGCTGGAATATTTGAACGGCACGACCAGCGCTGCCTGTGCCAGCCGCAGCGACTCGATGATGAGATAGTGAGCGGCGCCGAGCACGATCCCGGACAAAGCCATGAGGCCGAGATCGAACGGTGTCGGAACGCGCCAGCCGAACGGCAGGGTGGCCAGCCCGGCCAAGGCGACGACGCCGGTGGTCACGACCAGGATGGACAGGCTCGACTCCGTCGCGCTCAGACGCCGCGTCAGAATATCCCGCAACGCTCCGCACAAGGCCGCTCCGAGCGGGAACACCGCTGCCCAGGCGATGCCGCTGCCGCTCGGCCGCGCCATTACGACCACTCCGGCAAAGCCGACCAGGACGGCGGTCCAGCGCCGCCAGCCCACCCGTTCCCCGAGCAGCGGCGTCGCCAGGGCGGTAACGAACAACGGTCCGGCGAAGGCCATCGCCGTCATGTCTGCCAACGGCAGATAGCGCAGGCCGGTGAGGAACAGGATGGTCGAACCGACCACGGTGGCGGCCCGCAGCAGCTGCCCGCTCCAATTGCGCACGGCGGCCGTCGGGCGCCCTGCCGCCCGCCAGGTCAGCAGGAGGATGGGCAGGAACATGAAGGCGCCGCGGATGAACATGAGTTCGCCGGTGGGATAGCCGGCGGTCAGCCACTTCATTGCGGCGTCGTTCAGGGTGATCAGCCCGCTGCCTGCGACCATCAGCGCGATCCCCTTGCCGGGGGCCAGCGAGACGGGCGCGGCGACGGCCGTCCGAACGGAGCGGGGAATCGACACGGGGAGACCGGTTGCTGCGGCGTTTGCCGTCAGGCCAGCACCGGCGAGCGCCGCCTGTCAAGCACGATAGCTCGGCGGCTCAGCACCCGAACCGCATCCGCTGCAGTAAGGGCGCGTCCTGCGATCGGCAGGACGTCGCCGTCGAGCCACCGATAGCAAAAGCCGGCAGCCGGTACCGCACTCCGCACCGCGATCGCCGCCCGAAGGCCGGGGCGGGCCGCCCGGCGGCAGCGACCGCCGCCGGCGTCATCCGTCTTCCGGCCTTCGGTCCCGGCGGCCCCCTTTCCGGGAGGTCCCGCGCTCGGCGCCTCGCCCGGCTTGCCGACGCCGGTGGCGAGGATGTCGTGCCTCCGGGCCGTGCCCGGGGCGAGACGGGTCTCAGCCGCCCTTCACTTCGATCCGCTTTCTCTGCCTCTGCGCCTGCTCGGACTTGGGCAGCCGCACGGTCAACACGCCCTTCTTGAATTCGGCGGTCGCCTTGTCCGTCTCGATCCCGGGAGGCAACGGAATCGAGCGATAGAAGGAGCCGTATGTACGCTCGGACAGATGCCAGCCCTTCTGCTCCTCCTTGCGTTCCTGCTTCTTCTCGCCCTTCACGGTCAGCATGTCGCCGGTCACCGTCAGTTCGATGTCCTTCTCGTCCAGACCCGGCAGTTCCATCGTGACCTCGATCTCCTTATCGGTCTCGGCCACGTCAGTGCGCGGACTGGACAGGCTTATGGCACCAAATCCTGCGCCAGGTTCCTCGAAACGGCGCCAGAAATCCTCGAAGACCCGGTTGATGCTCTGCTGCAGCGCCACGAAGGGATTCTCCTCCTCGCCGCGGGCCGGGGTGCCGGAACGATGGCTCCAGGGCATCAGGTCACGTAGGGCCATGATGACTCTCCTCCTCGCTATCACACCGATTTCACTTGGATCTTCTTCGCCTTGGCTGGCTCCGCCTTAGGCAGCACCAGTCGCAATATGCCGTTGCTCTGGGTCGCTTCGATGCGGTCGCGGTCGATGTCGTCCGACAAGGTGAAGTTACGTTCGAAATCCCCGTCGGCATATTCGGTATAGACCCGCCGGTAGCCGTCATAGTCCTGCACCGCGGCACGGCCCTGGATGGTCAACACCCGCTTGTCGAGGGTAATGTCCACGGCGTCCGGGGCCACGCCCGGTATCTCAGCCAGCAGGATGATCGCGTCCTTGGTCTCGTAGATGTCCGTGCGCGGCGTGAAGACGCGGCGCACACGGGTGCGCTGGGCGCGCTCCGCCGGCGTGCTCTGCTGGCCGGATTGTTGCAACTCGTTCGCCATCTCCATCCTCCTGTCCTGCTCAGCGTGCCTGAATTTGGATCTTGCGGGGACGGTCGGCCTCCGGCCGGTACAGCTTGATCTCCAGGATTCCATTGCGGCAATGCGCCTGCACCTTGTCCCCGTCCACGCGGAACGGCAGTCTTACCGTTCGCGTGAAGTGACCGGACGGGATCTCCCGCCGGTGCCAAACGACATCCTCACCGTCCTTGATCGTCGACTCCCGCTTGCCCTTGAGCGTCAGCACGTCCTCATGAACCGTGATGTCCAGACTGTCAGCGGCTACGCCGGGAATCTCGGCCGTAACGACGATGCCATCCTCGCCGGCCCAGAGATTCACCGGCGGGAAGTCCTGCGTTGCCGCATTGCCGAGGCCGAGGCCGCCGAACAGCCGGCTCATCTCCTCCTGCATGCGCCGCATCTCGCGGAACGGGTCGAAGCCGCCGAAGCGGCCGAAATCCGGAAACATCATGTCGGCTCTCCTCCGTTGGCAATCTGCACAGGAATAACGTAAAGAGCCGCAGGATGTTCGATTCGGCGGAACATGATCCCGCCAGGCACCGCGACCGTGTGGCCGGGCTGGCGACGGGATGCGGCGCACGCTTCGTCCGCGGCAGACGTTGCCGGAGCGCCGCGCTTCGGGTTCGGGACAGGGCCACACTGCGTGGGGTCCGATGCCACCGCCGGGCAGCCGAGAGCGTGCACCGGCGACATGGCTTGCAAAGCAGGTGCGGCGCGCGCACCTACACCTAGGACGATCGGGAGCGTGCAGGGGGCAGGCGCGTGGAAAAGAAGACGCAAATCAATGTCTGGTACTTCATCGCGGCCTTCTTCGGCGTCCTGCTGCTCCAGGATCTCTGGATCGGAAGCCGCCGCGTCGAGACGATCCCCTATAGCGAGTTCGAGCGCTATGTCGAGCAGGGTCAAGTCGAGTCGGTCATCGTCGGCAGCGATTCGATTCGCGGTACCTTCACCGAGCCCCGGAACGGCAAGACCGAATTCGTCACCACTCGCGTCGACCCACAGCTCGCGGAGCGCCTGACCGAGAAGGGCATCACGGTCACCGGCGCGGTCGAGAACACCTTCCTCACCAATCTCCTGTCCTGGGTCCTGCCGGTCCTCCTGTTTTTCGGCCTGTGGATGCTCGTGATCCGCAAGGTCGCCGAGAAGCAGGGCCTAGGCGGCTTCATGTCGGTCGGCCGCAGCAAGGCCAAGGTCTATGTCGAGCAGGACACCAAGGTCACGTTCGATGACGTGGCCGGCGTCGACGAGGCGAAAGCCGAGCTGCAGGAGGTCGTCGAGTTCCTGCAGCATCCCGAGCAATATGGCCGTCTTGGCGCGCGCATCCCCAAGGGCATCCTTCTGGTCGGGCCACCGGGCACCGGCAAGACCCTGCTCGCGCGCGCCGTGGCCGGCGAGGCGGGCGTGCCCTTCTTCTCGATCAACGGCTCCGAGTTCGTCGAGATGTTCGTCGGCGTCGGCGCCGCGCGGGTGCGGGACCTCTTCGAGCAGGCACGCAAGCAGGCGCCCGCGATCATCTTCATCGACGAGCTCGATGCGCTGGGGCGCGCGCGCGGAGCGTTTCCGGGCTTGGGCGGTCATGACGAGAAGGAGCAGACCTTGAACCAGCTCCTGAGCGAGCTGGACGGCTTCGACCCTTCGGGCGGCATCGTCATCCTCTCCGCCACCAACCGGCCGGAGATTCTCGACCCGGCCCTGCTGCGGGCCGGACGCTTCGACCGGCAGGTACTGGTAGACCGCCCGGACAAGGTCGGCCGGGTGCAGATCCTCAAGGTCCACGTTAAGAAGGTGAAGCTCGCTCCCGAGGTGGACCTGGAGAAGATTGCCGCGATTACCACCGGTTTCACCGGTGCCGATCTTGCCAACCTCGTCAACGAGGCCGCGCTGCTCGCCACCCGCCGCCATCGCGAGGCGGTGACGATGGACGATTTCACCGCCGCGGTCGAGCGCATCGTCGCCGGCCTCGAGAAGAAGAACCGCCTGCTCAACCCGCACGAGCGCCGCGTCGTCGCCTATCACGAAATGGGACATGCCTTGGTCGCCCTTGCCTTGCCGGGCGTCGATCCCGTGCACAAGGTCTCGATCATCCCGCGCGGCATCGGTGCGCTCGGCTACACGATCCAGCGGCCGACGGAGGATCGCTTTCTGATGACCCGGGCCGAACTGGAAAACAAAGTCGCCGTCCTGCTGGGCGGTCGCGCCGCCGAGAAGCTGGTGTTCAACGAGGTCTCGACCGGGGCAGCCGACGATCTTGCCAAGGTGACCGACATCGCCCGCAGCATGGTTACGCGCTACGGCATGGACGAGGATCTCGGCTACGTCGCATACGACAAGGACCGCCCCGGCTTCCTCGGCCAACCGGTGCCGCAAGGACTGAGCAGCGAGCGTGAGTATAGCGAGGAGACGGCGCGGCGCATCGATGCCGCCGTGCGCAGCATCGTCCAGGCAGTGTTCGAGCGTGCCTACGGAATCCTGGAGCGCAACCGCGCCATCCTGGACCGTTGCGCCGAGGCGTTGCTGCAGCAGGAGACGCTCGACGAGGCCGAGCTGCGCGAACTCACGCGCGATCTCAAGGGCGTGGTCGAAACGGGACAGGCCGCGCCGGCCGCATGATCCCGGTCGTCACCACCAAGGCCAGGCGCGCCGCCAGCGCGGCGTGCCGATGGCCGGCATGAATTCCGTAGGCAGCACGAACTCCCTGTTCGGACGGAAGGCCGGGCTCGCGGACGGTCTGTAGAGCGCCAGCAGCCGCCGGACGCGCTCCTCAGTCGTGGGATGCGTCCGCAGCAGCGAGGGCACCGGCACCCGCCGGCCCGGCATGAACATTTCCCAAAACGGCCCTTGATACCGCTCCAGCTTGACCAGCGCCGAGGCGAGCCCGCGGGGATCGCCGGTCAGCCCCGCCGCGTCGAGGTCGGCGTCGTACTCCCGTGCCCGCGAGAGTGCGAGCTGGAGCAACGCGCCGACCGTCGGAGCCGCAGTCAGGATTGCACCGGCCAGAAGCCAGCGCACACCTCCGCCCTCGACCGCGACCAGCATCGGAATCGAAAGGAACAGCAGGAGAGTTCCGGCGAAGGCCAACACGCTCGTCAGCCGGCTCACCGTGTCCGCCAGGGCTATGACCCACAGATCGTTGTTGCGGATATGACTGATCTCGTGCGCCATGACCCCGGCAAGCTCACGCAGATCGAGCCGGCGTAACATCCCGTCGGTCATGGCGATCGCCGAATCGTGCGGGTCGCCGACGGCAAAGGCATTGAGCATCCTGCTCGGCACGTAATAGAGCTCGGGAGGTCTGGGCAGGCCGGCCCGACGCGCCAGTTCGGCCAGGATCTGGTGCAGCTCCGGCAGCACGTTCGGCGGAACCCGCTGAGCGCGGTAGAGGGAGAGCGCCCAGCGCGGAGAAGCGCGCGGCCCGAAGATCAGCCCCAGCCCCCCGCCCAGCAGCACCCAGATGATCGTCTCGGCACCGAACACGATCCAGGCGCACAGGGCCAGAAGCCCCACCATGCCACCGATCAGCAGCACCGAATAAAGGCGATTGCGCCATTTGTGCCGGCGCCGCTGCCCTTCATCGAGCGGCGCGGGAGCGGCGCGCGGGATCATCGGGGCTTCCCGCCCGGCTTGTGCGGGCGGCGCCGCCGGTCTGGAACGGTCCGACGACGATTCGCGCTCAGAGGACCGATTCGACCCACTGGAAGAGCTGACTCTTCGGCATGGCGCCGATTTTCGTGGCGGCGACCTGGCCGTCCTTGAACACCATCAGCGTCGGGATGCCGCGTACGCCGTAGCGGCCGGGAATCTGCGGGTTCTCGTCGACATTCAGCTTCCGCACCTCGATGCGGTCCCCGAGCTCGTTCGAGAGGTCCTCCAGAAAGGGGGCGATCTGCCGGCAGGGACCACACCATTCGGCCCAGAAGTCCACGAGAACGGGCTTGTCCGCCTTGAGCACGTCCTGCTCGAAACTAGCGTCGGTCACGGCCTTGGTCATGGTGTCCTCGTCTGCTCCACCCGCAGGCCCGGTCAATCGCCAGGACCTGTTAGAGAAGCTAAGGACGCCCCAGAACAGCGTCAAGCACCGCGCCGGCGCCGGGCGCGGAACTACGGGCCCCGCGCGGCTTATGGCAGCCTGTCATTCGTTTCCCCGTCTGATATACTCTTTGCCCTTTGGCCCGCCGCCGGCCGGCCACGGTCTTCGTCCAATCAGTTGCGAAGTCATGAAGCTGACCATCGAACGCAGCACGCTTCTCCGGTCCCTTGCCCACGCTCAGAGCGTGGTCGAACGGCGCAACACGATCCCGATCCTCGCCAACGTCCTGCTCCAGGTCACCGACAGCCGTCTCAGCTTCGCGGCGACGGATATGGATATCGGCATTATCGAGACCGTGGAGGCAGAGGCGGAGACAGCCGGCTCGACCACAGCGCCAGCGCACACCCTCTACGATATCGCGCGCAAGCTGCCGGAGGGAGCCCAGGTCGCCATCGAAGCGAGCGGCGACAACGGGCAGGTGAAGCTCCGCTCGGGCCGCTCGACCTTTACCCTGGCAGCGCTGCCGGTCGAGGAGTTCCCGGCCATTTCCGGCGGCGATCTGCCACACCGGTTCCGCCTGCCGGCCCGTGAGTTGCGGCTGCTGATCGACCGGACCCGGTTCGCGATCTCGACGGAAGAGACTCGCTATTATCTCAACGGGATCTATCTGCACGCGGCCGAGGCGAACGACACGCCGGTCCTCCGCGCCGTCGCCACGGACGGCCATCGCCTCGCTCGCGCCGAGATTCCGCTGCCTGAAGGCGCTTCCGGCATACCCGGGGTAATCGTTCCGCGAAAGACCGTCAACGAAGTACGCAAACTGCTGGAAGAGGCTGAGGGTGAAATCGAAGTCGCGCTGTCGGATACCAGAATCCGCTTCGTGATCGGCGACGTGGTGCTGGTCTCCAAGCTCATCGACGGCACCTTCCCCGACTACGAGCGGGTGATCCCGACGAGCAACAGCAAGATCCTCGCGGTCGATTGCCGGATTTTCCGGGAGGCGGTCGACCGCGTTTCCACGATCTCCTCCGAGAAGTCGCGAGCGGTCAAGCTGAGCCTCAACGGCGATACCATGGTGCTGTCCGCCACGAGCGCGGACGCGGGCACCGCGACCGAGGAGATCGAAGTCCGCTACGATGCGGAGCCCATGGAGATCGGATTCAACTCTCGCTATCTACTGGACATTACCCAGCAGATCGAGGGGGAGACGGTCGAGATCGCGCTGGCGGATCCGACTGCGCCGACGCTGATTCGTGACTTGACCGACGCGAGCGCTCTGTACGTGCTCATGCCGATGCGGGTCTGACCCGCCTGGAGGGTCGGGAACAGCCGGAGTGCCTACCTCCGTCCCGCCGATGGCGGTCCGACGACTTACGCTCACCGAGTTCCGCTCCTACCCGGTCGCCCGGATGGAGATCGACGCGCGGCCGGTTGTCCTCACCGGCCCGAATGGGGCCGGCAAGACCAATCTGCTTGAGGCGGTATCGCTCCTTGTCCCCGGCCGCGGCTTGCGCCAGGCGCGCCTTGCCGACCTGCCGCGCCGCAGTAGCGGTGCGCCGTGGGGTGTGGCAGCACGGCTCGATACGCCCACCGGCCCGGTCGAGATCGGGACCGGCGGCGACCCGGCGACCTCGCACGGGAACGAACGACGCCTCGTCCGCATCAACGGTGCGGCCGTCCGCGGCCAGGCGGTTCTCGCGGAGCATGTCAGTGCGGTCTGGCTGACGCCGCAGATGGATCGGCTGTTCGTCGAGAGCGCATCGGGGCGCAGGCGCTTTCTCGACCGGCTCGTCTACGGGTTCGATGCGGCGCACGCCGCGCGTGTATCGAGATACGAGAATGCTATGCGCCAGCGGGCGAGACTGCTGCGCGACGGACCACGCGATCCCGCTTGGCTGGGGGCTCTCGAGCAAACGATGGCGGCCAGCGGGGTCGCCATCGCCGTCGCCCGCCGCGATCTCGTGGCGCGCCTGAATGCCGCCTGCACCGAAACGATCGGCCCGTTCCCATGCGGGGAGGCCAAGGCGGCCGGCGTGGTCGAGGATTGGTCGGAATCGATGTCCGTGGCCGAGGCGGAAGCCCGCTTCCGTGAGGCCTTGGCGCAATCCCGACCGCGTGACGGCGAAACCGGCGGTGCCGCTCTCGGGCCACACCGCAGCGATCTGGCCGTGAGCGACCGCGATCGCGGCATTCCAGCAGCGGAATGCTCGACCGGCGAGCAGAAGGCTTTGCTCATAGCGCTGGTGCTCGCGGCCGCGCGGCTCCAGGCCGACCGACGCGGTGCAGCACCGCTCCTGCTCATGGACGAGGTTGCAGCTCATCTGGACGCGGAGCGACGTGCCAGCCTTTACGAGGAGATCTGCGCACTCGGCGCCCAGGCATGGCTTACCGGAACCGACCGCGAGACATTCGCCCCGCTCGGCGCACGCGCGCAGTTCTTTGAGGTGAAAGAGAGCGCACTAATGCCTATATAAGTCTGGCATTATGCGGTTCCTGGATGTTCCGGACCAGGTTCTGCACGCCGAGGCAATCGCCGTTTGCTTCCCGAGCCCGCCGGAATGACCTGGTCGTTGGCTCGACATGGTCGGGCGAACGCTGTCTCAACGCCGGCACCCGATGCCGCCGGTTGAATGACGGCAACTGCAGACTTTGGACCGGACGTCGGGATATTCGTGCCGTGCAACTCTTCGTGATCCATCGATGAACGCTTCCGTGAACGCTGCTCTGGTAACCCCTCCTGCCTACGACGAATCGGCGATCCAGGTGCTGAAGGGCCTGGAGGCGGTGCGCAAGCGTCCAGGCATGTATATCGGCGATACCGACGACGGTACCGGCCTGCACCATATGGTCTATGAGGTCGTCGACAATGCCATCGACGAGGCGCTCGCGGGCTATTGCACGCAAGTCGACGTGGCACTGAATGCGGACGGTTCGGTGACGATCCGCGATAATGGCCGCGGCATCCCGGTCGGTATTCACGAAGAGGAGGGCGTCTCGGCGGCACAGGTCATCATGACCCAGCTGCATGCCGGCGGCAAATTCAACCAGAACTCCTACAAGGTCTCCGGCGGTTTGCACGGTGTCGGCGTCTCGGTGGTCAACGCACTTTCGGAACGGCTTGACCTTCGCATCTGGCGTAACGGCCATGAGCATTTCATGCGGTTCCGGCATGGCGAACCCGAAGCGCCCCTGGCGGTGGTCGGCCCTGCGGGCGATCGTACCGGTACGGAAGTCACATTCCTGCCGTCCAGGGACACCTTCAGCATGGTCGAGTTCGACTTCGCGACGCTCGAGCGCCGCTTGCGCGAGCTCGCTTTCCTGAACTCGGGCGTGCGGCTGGTCCTGACCGATGCGCGCGGCGTCGAGGAAAAACGCGTCGAGATGTTCTACGAGGGCGGCCTCGCCGCCTTCGCTGGCTGGCTGGACCGGAGTCGCACGTCGCTGCAGAGCGCTCCGATCACCGCCTCAGTGGAGCGCGACGGTATCACGGTCGAGTTCGCCCTGCAGTGGAACGACAGCTATCACGAGACGATGTTGTGTTTTACCAACAACATCCCGCAGCGTGACGGCGGAACCCACTTGGCCGGATTCCGGGCGGCGCTGACGCGGCGCGTGACGGCCTATGCCGAATCCTCCGGCATCGCCAAGAAGGAGCGGGTGCAGCTCACCGGCGACGATGCCCGCGAAGGCCTGACCTGCGTTCTGTCGGTCAAGGTGCCGGACCCGAAATTCTCCTCGCAAACCAAGGACAAGCTCGTCTCTTCGGAAGTGCGACCGGTCGTCGAGAGCGTCGTCAACGATGTACTCGACCGCTGGTTCGAGGAGCATCCGGCGGATGCAAAGAAGATCGTCGCCAAGGCGGCAGAAGCGGCGGCGGCGCGCGAGGCGGCTCGCAAAGCGCGGGAGATGACGCGCCGCAAAGGGCCGCTGGAGAATGCGTCGCTCCCCGGCAAGCTGGCCGACTGCCAGGAACGGGATCCGGCACGGGCCGAGCTCTTTCTCGTCGAGGGCGACTCGGCCGGCGGCTCAGCCAAGCAGGGCCGCGATCGTAGCACCCAGGCCATTCTCCCGTTGCGCGGCAAGATTCTGAACGTCGAACGCGTACGCTTCGAGAAAATGCTGAGCTCCGGCGAGATCGCGACACTGATCACGGCGATCGGCGGGGGGATCGGCCGGCCTTCGGAAGAGGGGAACGGGGGCTTCGACCCGGAGAAGGTCCGCTATCACAAGATCATCATCATGACCGACGCGGACGTGGACGGCAGCCATATCCGTGCGCTTCTGCTGACCTTCTTCTATCGCCAAATGCCGGCGCTGATCGAGAAGGGATATCTCTACATCGCCCAGCCGCCGCTCTACCGGGTAAAGCGGGGCAACAGCAGCCGCTACCTGAAGGACGATCGTGAGCTCGAGAACTTCATTCTCGATGCCGGCCTGGAGGGTGCCGTGCTGCGGCTGCACAGCGGTGCCCAGCGCGCAGGCGAGGATCTGCGTGCGCTCGTAGAGGACGCGCGTCGCATCAAACGGCGCATCAAGCCGCTCGCCGACAAGGTGGGCAGCGAGCGCATCGTCGAGCAGGCGGCGATCGCCGGCGCGCTCAATCCCGAGCGCCTGCGGAGCCCGGAACAAGCAGCGGAGGTGGCGGGATACATCGCCCAGCGCCTCGATGAGCTGGAAGCGGAGGCCGATCGCGGCTGGACCGGAACCGCTGCGGAGGATGGCGGGCTGGCATTCACGCACTCGGTGCGGGGCGTGACCCGACGCTACCTGCTCGAGGGACGTTTGCTGCGCAGCCAAGAGGCCGTGCGGCTGGATGCGCGCAGTGCTGGCCTGCAGGAAACCTATCTCCGTCACGGCGTCCTTGCCGTGAAGGACCGGGAATGGCGTGTGGATGGTCCGCTCGGCCTGTTGAATGCCGCAACCGAGAGCGGCCGCCGTGGCCTTTCGATCCAGCGCTACAAGGGGCTGGGCGAGATGAATCCCGAGCAGCTCTGGGAAACGACGCTCGACCCGAATGCGCGCTCCCTGCTTCAGGTCCGGATTGACCATGTCGAGGATGCGAGCGAGATCTTTTCCACCCTGATGGGTGATCAGGTCGAGCCGCGCCGTGACTTCATCCAGACCAATGCCCTCAAAGTCGCGAATCTCGATGTATAGTCGGCCGCAGCCGCCGACGCGGTTCCCGTTTCCGGGGCCATATGGAGCATTTTGACCCGGAAACGGCCTTACACCACGATGGATGACACTCCGGATAGCCGTCGGTTTCGACGAAACCGCTTGGGCGACCGTGTTCGGGCGGGCGGAGGTCTGGACCGGCGGCGACGGACGATCGGCACGGCCGGGCGGCGCTGATGACGCCCACCGGCCGCGGGCCACTGGGCAATCCTTGACCCGAAGCCATAACGATCAGCGACATCGGTATCGTAGGCACCAGGGAGCTGCATGCCCGGGGGAGGCAGGGGGCCTCGCAAGACACGCGGAACCTGCATCCGCGGCCAAAAGACGTACGCGCGGCGGCAGCGAGGCGCTATCGGGCCTGGAACCTCCAGCTCAGGACCAAGCGCCCTGCAGGCCGATATACTGAGTGATCCCCCGCATCAGCATCTCGACGGCTATGAGCACAAGGAGCATTCCCATCAGCCGCTCGAGCGCGGTTATTACGCGCTGACCGAGGAGCTTCCTCAGATTGCCGGAGAGATAGAGGATGACAGCGGAGGCGAGCCAGGCGAGGCACACCGCGGCCAGCCAGACCGGCAATCGCTCCGGCTCTCGGCTCACCAGCAGCAGTTCGGTCGTGAGTACCGACGGCCCGGCCGTGTACGGCACCGCCAGCGGAACGACGAACGGCTCATCGAGCACCTCCTCCCGCAGGGAATGCTCGCGGGCCGGAAAAATCATCCGAACGGCGATCAGCAGCAGGATGATGCCTCCGGCGACTGTGAGAGCGGCCGGCGAGACTCCGAGCGCGCCGAGAATGTGGCGGCCAGCGAACAGGAACGCGACCATGACAGCGAGTGCGATAAGCAGCTCGCGAAGGATGATCCTGCCATGACGTGCAGGGTCGACATGACGCAGCGCTGACAGGAACAGCGGCACGTTGCCGATAGGGTCCATCACGAAGAACAGGAGCACGGCTGCCGAGAGCAGGGTCACGTCGTCGGGTTCCGATCTGCCGATGTCGCCAATCGCGCATCATGCTGCAGCGCCGGGAGCCTGCCCGGCCACCGATTTCGTCGATCCCGCGGCCGGCGCGGCAGGTTCATCCGGACCATCCCGCTCCTCGACGGCGACGCGACCCTCCTAGGGGAAGACTCGACGTCGTATTCCCTCATGCTCGAAGGTACGGCAACTTCGTGCGCCCGATCGAGCCGCACCGGGTCCACCGGCGGTGTGCCCCGGAAGGATCGAGCGACGCAACACGAAGAGGACGTTGCAGAACCATTTGGCCGAGACCTAGGTCCGCCCTGGCGAACTCGCTGCGCAATGACCGGGCGTCGTCCCCATATCGCGACGCGTGAGGGCCGACGGCAGTACGGAGGCAAGACGATCTTGCACCTGCCGGGCGTCCACCATGCCCGGAACAGCGCAATCGCCTTGCGGGGATCCGGAACGTCCTGCTCACGGTCGGACTTGCACATTGGTCGGCGGCCCTCGCCTGCCCGCAGAGGACGGAGATTGGCGGCGCTCCGCGCGTGCCGCAAGCCTGCCATCCGGGGGGCCCGGGGATCCGGCGCCGGGTGGAGCCTCGAGGTGGTCCGTCGGACCGGACGAGGTCCCCGCTCCCGCAGCCTCTAGGATCGGCGTCGCCACTTTCGAAAACTGGCCGCATTGGTCATTCGGCGGTCCTCTCGTCGCACCGGGATCGTTCAAGATCGCGGATGGCCTTGCCGTCCCGTGCGGGGAACGGCTTCGTGGCGGTCACCGTGAGACACGACGGCGCGTCTGACGCGAAACCGGCAATCGGGTATGCCCTTCCGCTGCCCGAGGCTCGGGCGACGGCCACGCTTCTGGCGTTGACCGCAACCTAGCGGGAGATTTCCAGTTAATCAGGGCACCGCAAGGCGCTCATGCCCGCTGCGGCTTCAAGTAACGGGAGATTGGCATGGGGTTGAATCGGCTTAATGGACGCGTGGGGATCGTGACCGGTGCGGGTCGGGGAATCGGCCGGGCCATCGCCCGCAAGCTTGCGGACGAGGGCGCGCGGGTGCTCGTCGCGGATCTCGACCAGCAAGTCGCGGAGGAGACGGTCTGCCAGATCGTCGCGGCCGGCGGCGAGGCGAAGGCCGAGGTGGTGGATGTGAGCCGCGCCGCCGACGTCGAGCGTATGGTGACGACCGCCGTCACGACCTGGGGAGAGCTCCACATCCTGTGCAGCAATGCCGGCATCTTCCCGTCGGCACGCCTGGAGAACCTGACCGAAGCGGAGTGGGATCGCGTGCAGGCGATCAACCTCAAAGGCGCGTTCCTGACGACCAAGGCGGCGCTGCCGCATCTGCGCAAGACCGGCAAGGGGCGCATCGTCGTCACCGCATCGATTACCGGCCCCATCACCGGCTATCCCGGCTGGACCCATTACGGAGCGGCCAAGGCCGGGCTGCTCGGTTTCATCCGCTCCGCCGCGCTGGAGGTCGCCAAGGCCAAGGTCACGGTGAACGCCGTCATGCCGGGAAACATCATGACGGAGGGCATGCGGGCGCAACCGGCGGAGTACATCCGTGAAACCGAGCGCGACATTCCCATGGGCCACCTCGGAGATCCCGAGGACATCGCCAACGCCGTCCTGTTCCTGGCCTCCGACGAGGCATCCTACATAACCGGCCAGGGCATCGTGATCGATGGCGGCCAGACCCTGCCCGAATCGCGGCTGGCGATGGATTGAGGGTCAACGACGCCCCCGGATGGGTGCTGCCGCCATACGAACGGCCCCAATGCATGCTGCCGGGCTTGGCTGCGGGCCCGCGGTCGCGATGCAGCGCGGCCCGCCGACTGCAGCCGGGTCGAGCCGCCCCTGGCCGAAAGTTCCGGCCCGAGGAACCCGCAGGCCGATCTCTTGCTGAGAGGACCGACGCCGGGGAACCCCGAGGAGCGCAGGACCGTCGGTCATGGCCGTGCCGATCCATCGCGCGCCCGCCCAGCTGCACCCGATAGCTGCCGAGGAGCATGACCGCCCCGGTCACCCCGGGAGCCGGAGACACGAGCTGTCGGTGGCCCGAGGCATGGCCTTGGACCTCGCGGTAACACCGGGACGCTCCACGATGTGACGAGGCAGTCTCTGACCGGCCGCATGATCGGTCCGCAACGGGGCCGCGGCGGGGACTCGCGTCCTTGCTCCGATCGGAGCTCGCCCAATCGGAGCTCGACGGACACGCTCGCGAAAGCGCATCGCGCCCCGGATCGCCCGATCAACGCCCTCACCACACCCGGCATCACGCTGTCCGTGCCCTGCGAGCCGCCGCTTATCGGGGAGCGGACCTATTGCAATCTCCTGCAATGGTGTATCCCGACGAACCTGCAGTGCGAACTTCCGCTGACGCCTCCATGGAATGAACCCCGACCTTGCCATCGTCATCGCGCTCCTCGCGGCCGCGATACTGATGTTCATCCTCAACCGCCCGCGAATGGACGCGGTGGCGCTGATCATGATGACGGCGCTGCCGCTCACCGGCGTCATCAGCGTGAACGAAGCCCTGATGGGGTTCAGCGATCCGAGCATCGTCCTGATTGGGCTGCTGTTCGTGATCGGCGAAGGGCTGGTGCGAACGGGAATCGCCCAGCGGATCGGCGACTGGCTCGTCTCGCATGCGGGGCGCAGCGAAACGCGACTGCTGATCCTGCTGATGCCGATCGTCGCCTTCGTCGGATCGGTGATGAGCTCGACCGCCGTCGTCGCCATCTTCGTCCCGGTGGTGCTGCGCATCGTCCGGAGCGCGCGCATCCCGGCGGGGCGCCTCATGATGCCGCTCAGCGTAGCGGGGCTGATCAGCGGAATGATGACGCTGGTCGGAACACCGCCGAACCTCGTGATCAACGGCGAGCTCGTCCGCAACGGCTTCGAGGGTTTCCACTTCTTCGCCTTCACGCCGTTCGGCGTACCGGTCCTGGCGCTGGCGGTAGTGTACATGCTCGTGGCACGTCGCTGGTTGACGAGACCAGACCGCAAGGGCGAGGTCCAGCGCCGCCCTGTCCGGATGTCGGAATGGGTGGAGGCGTACGGACTGGCGGGCCGAGCGCATCGGTTTCGTGTCGGGCCGGGATCCCCGCTCGTCGGCAGGATGCTGGAAGACCTCGACCTGCGCGGTTCCGCCGGCATCAACATCATCGCGATCGAACGGAGGGGCCGGTTCTCGCGCAACCTCATCCACCCGACCGCCAAGACGGAGTTGCGTGCGGACGACATCCTCCTCATGGTCCTGCTCGCCCCCACGATCGATGCCGAGGAGTTTCGTCGCCGGTTCGGGCTGGAGAAGCTGCCGCTCTCGGGCTCCCACCTCGCCGACCGGTCGCAGGAGATCGGAATGGCGGAGGCCGTGATCCCGGCAACCTCCGAGCTCGTCGGCGCAACCGTGGTCGAGGCGCGCTTCCGCTCGGAATACGGTCTGACGGCGATCGGCCTCAGGCGCGGCAGTGGCGCCCTCGCCGAAAGCCTGCTCCACGAACCTCTAAAGGCCGGTGACACGCTGCTGCTGGTCGGGCCCTGGAAGGCGATCCGCCGGCTGCAATCGGGTCGGAGAGACCTCGTCATCCTCGATCTTCCGGCAGAACTGGACGACGTGGCCCCGGCAGCGTCCCGGGCGCCGCATGCGGTGTTCTCGATCGCGGTCATGGTGGGACTGATGGTCACGGGCGTCGTCCCGAACGTCCAGGCCGCCCTGATCGGCTGCCTCCTGCTGGGAGTGCTCGGCTGCATCGATCTCGACGCCGCCTACCGGTCGGTTCACTGGCAGAGCATGGTGCTGATCATCGGGATGCTGCCATTCTCCTTTGCGCTTCAGAAGACGGGCGGCGTCGAGATGGGAGTGGCCGCCTTGCTCGGCCTCGTGGAGGATGCGAGTCCCCGGATCATCCTGGCAGGCGTTTTTCTCCTGACCGCAATATCGGGCTTGTTCATCTCCAACACGGCGACGGCCGTCCTGATGGCGCCGGTTGCCCTTGCTATCGCGAACGAGCTCGGGGCCTCTCCCTACCCCTTCGCGATGACCGTCGCGCTTGCGGCCTCGTCGGCGTTCATGACCCCGGTCTCGTCGCCGGTGAACACGCTCGTCGTCGGCCCCGGCAACTACACCTTTGCCGATTTCGTTCGCGTCGGCGTGCCCCTCACCTTCATCACGATGATCGTCAGCATCGCGCTGGTTCCCTGGCTGCTGCCTTTCTGAGGCCCCCGTCGACACCTCGGACTGAGTGAGGGGCCATGCGGCGGCGACAACGCTCCGTCGGTCGTGGAAGCGGCGATCCGGGTCGAATCGACCGGTCGCGGCGCCACGGATGGGCATCGTCACGGGCGTGGACGGCACGTTCGTACGCCCCCGTACCGCCGATAAGCGCTGGAAAGCCGTCCGAACCGTTGTTCGCCGCGACTGGCACCGCCCTTGATGCGGTTTCGACCCCCGTGATGCCCCGGCGGTGACCGGCCCCGCTCTCGCCGCCCGGTCTGCGACGAATTTCGGGAACCTTCGGACCGCTACGTCATCCAACGCGTCGACGGTGCCGAACGGATTGGCACTTTGTCGAAGCAAAGGAGATTCCGGGATGAGAACACTCGCGGTCGCACTTGCCCTGACCACGGCCGGTTGTATGTCTGCCGTCGCCGCCGATCGAGTTGCCGAAGCGCCGCCGGCTGCTCCCTATCAGCAGGTCAGCAAGCTCGTGAAGCTGCCGGATTTCATTCCCGGTCTCGGCCAGCTCTTCGTCGACCCGGCGTCGCTGCCGGCCGGCCCCTTCCTCGCCTATGACCGTGACGGCAAGCTCGTCAGCACCATCTACATGATCCCGGTCGAAGACCTGAATCCGGATAAGCGGTTCGACGATCTCGATGCGCCGGGTGGCAAGGTCGATCATGTCGATATCTACTTCAACGCCGGACATCCCGGAGTCGAGAGACCGCACGCGCATATCGTGCTCTGGCACGTCCCGACCTCCGGCGAAATGCGGGTTGCAAAGTGAGAACGACGCGCCGTCGGGTCTTGCGGATGGGCGGCGGACTGCTTGCCGCCCTCGCGACGCCGCCCCTTGCGGCAGGTGCCGGCGACACGATCGAGATCCGGATGCAGGGACGGGCTGATGGATCGCATGTCTGGTTCGATCCGGTGGGCATTCGGCTCGAGCCGGGACAGACGGTCCGTTGGGTCAATCGCGATCCCGGCAATTCGCACACCGCCACCGCTTATCATCCGGCGAACTTCGGTCGCCCGCGCCGGATCCCCGAACGGGCGACGCCTTGGGACTCCGGCTATCTGCTGCCCGACGAGACCTTCGCCGTCACGCTCATAGAGCCCGGCATCTATGATTACTACTGCGTGCCGCATGAGCATGCCGGCATGGTCGGCCGTCTCATCGTCGGCGCGCCGCAGCGGCACGGTTGGCCGACCGCCCCGACCGGCGCGGATCGGGGAGGCGCGGTGCCGCGGGCAGCCCTGAACGCCTTTCCCACGGTCGAGGAGATCATGCGGGAAGGTATCGTCCGCCGAAACTGAACGCGAGGGAGTCATGCCGACCGGGAAGTCGAGGGGAGTGCCGCCCCCTGCAGTGGAGAGCACTGCCGATTTCGCGCATTGCGACGACCCGGCCCTGGTGGATCTTGCCGGGAAGGGCAGCGAGGCGGCCGTCCGGGCCCTCGTCCAGCGCCACAACCGCCGCCTTTATCGGATCGCCCGCGCGGTCGTCCGCGACGATGCCGAGGCCGAAGATGTGGTCCAGGAGACCTATCTGCGCGCGTTCACGAACCTCGGATCGTACCGGGGCGAAGCGGCTTTTTCGACTTGGCTCACCCGGATTACCCTCAATGAGGCGCTGGGCCGGCTACGCCGCCGGCACCCCTCGGTCGACATCGGGACAATCGCCTCCGAGGGGGAACCTTACGGAGCGAACCTGATCATGTTTCCCTTGTCACGATCGTCGCCGACCCCCGAGGCGGAAACGGCTCGGCGCCAGGTTCGTGACATTTTGGAACAAGCAGTCGACCAGCTACCCGAACGCTTCCGTATCGTCTTCGTTCTCCGCGAGATCGAACAGATGAGCACCGAAGATGCGGCGGTGTCGCTCGCCATCAAGCCGGAAACCGTCAAGACCCGGCTTCACCGGGCGCGTCGCATGATCCGTGCAGCCTTGAACAAGCAATTATCGTTGGCGTTTTCCGAGCTCTTTCCTTTCGACGGTCCGCGCTGCGAGCGAATCGCCGACCAGGTCATTCGGCGACTGCGGGGCAGTCCGCCCTTTGCGACGTAGTCGATATCGACGAGCGTACAGGATCGTTCATTTCGCCCCTTCCGCCTCCAGCAATGCGAGCAGGCCGGTGAGCAGTTGGAGCGGGTTGGGGGGGCAGCCGCGGATGTGAAGATCGACGGGCACGACCTCCGAAACCCCTCCGACGATCGCATAGCTGTCAGCAAAGCAGCCGCCGTCGAACGCGCAATCGCCGACGGCGACGACCCACTTGGGCCCGGGAGTCGCATTGTAGGTCCGCTCGAGAGCGTCACGCATGTTCTTGGTCACTGGTCCCGTGACCAGGAGAACGTCGGCGTGGCGCGGCGAAGCGACGAAGCGGATGCCGAAGCGCTCGAGATCGTAAAAGGCGTTGTTCAGCGCATGGATCTCCAGCTCGCAACCGTTGCACGATCCAGCGTCGACTTGGCGGATCGACAAACTCCGCCCCAGACGCCGGCGCGCGGCGCGGTCAAGGGCCGCGGTGAGGCGGCTCAGCTCGGCGTCGTCCGGTAACGGTGGCGGCTCCGTCAGCGGCGCCCGGACGAAGCTTTCGAAGAGGAGCTTCCGCATGATCGGCGCCCGTCAGAGATCGTGGCCCGCGTAAGAGCAGTTGAACGATTTATTGCAGAGCGGAAAATCGGCGACGATGTTGTCCTCGATCGCGGCCTCCAACAGTGGCCACTGAAACCACGAGGGATCGCGCAGATGGCAGCGCTCGACCCGGCCGTCGCCGCCGAGACGGAGCCAGACCAGCACATCGCCGCGGAAACCTTCCACTAGAGCCAAGCCTTCCCGCACATCGCCGGTATTCGGGGGCTCGAGACGCACGGGACCTTCCGGCATGTGCTCCAGAAGTTGATCGACCAGCCGCAAACTCTGTTCCACCTCCCGGATGCGAATCCATACGCGCGCATCGACGTCGCCCGCCTGCCGCACCGGTACGTCGAACTCAAGGGTATCGTAAGGTGGGTAGCTGCACATGCGGCGCGCGTCGAAGCTTCGGCCGGAGGCCCGGCCGACATAGCCGCCGGCCCCGAACTCGAAGGCGAGGGCAGGCCTTACGATCCCCGTACCGAAAGTACGATCCTGGAGGGACGTGGTGGTGTCGTACAGCTCGACCAACGCCGGGAAGCGCCGCCGAATTTCGGCGACGAGCGTCGCGACGGTCGCCCTGCCATCGACGCTCAGATCCACGGCGACGCCACCGGGAACGATGCGGTCGTACATCAGGCGATGGCCGAAGCACGCATCTGCCGCGCGCAGTACGCGTTCGCGCAAAATGCCGCAATGCGCGTGCAGGAGCGCGAAGGCCGCATCGTTGCAGATCGCGCCGATGTCGCCGAGATGGTTGGCGAGACGCTCGAGCTCGGCCATGAGCGCACGCAGCCAGACCGCACGCGGTGGAACATCGCAATCGAGTGCGGATTCGACGGCTCGGGCGAAGGCAAGCGCATACGCCACCGCACTGTCGCCCGAGCAGCGGCCGGCGAGCCTCGCGGCATGGCGCAGGTCGGTCCCCACCATGAGATGCTCGATGCCCTTATGGACATAGCCGAGACGCTCCTCCAGTCGAACCACGGTCTCGCCGCTTGCTGTGAAGCGGAAATGGCCCGGTTCGATGATGCCGGCATGAACGGGCCCCACCGGGATCTGGTGCAGGCTCTCACCTTCGGCAGGCAGGAAGGCATAACCTGGCACATCCGGCAGCGGGTCCTGCCGCTTGCCCAAAGGTCGACGCACACCCCAGCGGCCGTGATCGAGCCAAGGACGCGGGTCTGGGAGACCTTCCGGCTCGAGCCCGAACAGATCGCGTATGCTGCGCTCCAGGCGCAGTGCCGGCGGGTGCCTCCGCCCCACCGAGGGGTAGCGGCCTTCCGGACACTCGAGGCTGATCACACCAATATCCCCGGACCGCTCGTCGAGGACTGCCATGTGCACGGCATCCGTCTCGCCCCAGAGACCGAGCAGGGTCCAGTGGCCGTCGGCGAGTTGCCCGGCGGCGAAATCCCAGACCGCCGGGTCCACGATGGCCCGCGGCCAGGGGCCATGGTGCCGAACGCGGTTGCCTGCCATGATCGACTCTGTCAGCGCCGACACTGCCCGTATCCTCCCATCATCCGAGAAGGCTGGCGACGTTCTGGAACCAGGCGACCAGCGACGGCGGCAGGTATAGGCCGGCGACGAGAACCAGGACGAGGTGGGCGTACATCGGCACGTAGGAGGCCTCGGCCGGAGCCGTGCTGCCGCGGGGCTCGCCGAAGGCGAGCCCCTGGACGCGCAGGAGAAGCGCACCGAAGGCGACGAGCAGCCCGAACACGAGCAGGACGGCGAGTAGCGGCTCACGGGCGAAGGTGGAGCTCACCACGAGGAACTCGCTCATGAAGATGCCGAGCGGCGGCAGGCCCGCTATGGCGACGACCCCGAGGACAAGCCCCCAGCCGAGCCAGGGATGAGTCTCGGTGAGACCGCGGATGTCGGCGATCTTCTGCGTGCCCTTGATCTGGGCTATATGCCCGACCGCGAAGAATATTGCAGACTTGGTCAGGCTGTGCATCACCATGTGCAATAGTCCAGCGAAATTGGCAAGCGGCCCACCCATGCCGAACGCGAAAGTGATGATGCCCATATGTTCGATCGAGGAGTAAGCGAACATGCGCTTGATATCGCGCCGGCGATAGAGCATGAACGCGGCAAAGATGAGCGAAGTAAGCCCCATCATTACCATCAGCGGCCCGGGGGCGATCGCGTCCGGGTTTGCCGCAAGCAGAAGCTTGAAACGCAGCACCGCGTATAGCGCGACATTCAATAGAAGGCCCGATAACACGGCCGAGATCGGCGTCGGACCCTCCGCATGTGCGTCCGGCAGCCAAGCATGCAGGGGGGCAAGACCCACCTTGGTGCCGTAACCGAGCAGTAGGAAGACGAAGGCAACGTTGAGGAGCGCCGGATCGAAGGCGGCGACTTGCGCGACCAGCACCGTCCAAACCATGGCATGCAGGCCGTCCCCGACGACCGGGCGCGCAGCCATGTAGACGAGGATGGTCCCGAAGAGTGCGAGCGCAATGCCGACGCTTCCCAAGATGAAATACTTCCAGGCCGCCTCAAGCGCCTCATGAGTGCGGTATATGCCGACCATCACCACGGTGGTTAGCGTGGCGAGCTCCACCGCTACCCACATGACGCCGATATTGTTCGTAACCAGGGCCAGGTTCATCGCGAACATCAGTACCTGGTACATGGCGTGGTAAAAACGCAGATAGTTCGGCGTCAATCTGCCGATGGCAAGCTCGTGTGCAATGTAGCTGGCGCTGAATACGCTCGTGGTAAAGCCGACGAACGTGTTGATCGCAATGAATACGATATTGAGGTCGTCGACCAGAAAATACAGCCCCGGATCGGGCCGGTCGAATACGAAGAGCGACAGTGCGGCGAGTAATGTGAGAAACGTCGCGGCGACGTTGATGCGGGCGGTGGTCCGATAGCCGGGCAGAAGCGCGAGCAGTGCCGCGGCACCGAGCGGAATCAGGAGAATTGCAGTGACCGCATTCATCGCCGCTCTCCGCTGTAACGGTCGAGTGCACTCACATCCACCGTGTCGAAGCGCTCGCGAATGCGGAAGAGGAAGATGCCAATGACGATGAAGGCGATCAGAATCGAGAAGGCGACGCTGATTTCGACGACCAACGGCATGCCGTTGGCACCGGCTGCAGCCAGAACGAGACCATTTTCCAGCGACATGAAGCCGACGACCTGGCTTACGGCATTGCGGCGCGTCACCATCATCAACAGCCCGAGCAGCACGACGGAAAGCGCGAAGGCGAGATCCTGGCGGGCCAGCGGATCGGCCTCGGCGGTCACACGCAGCATGACCACCATGGAAAGAGCGACCAGCCCCATGCCGGCGAGCATTGTGGGACCGATGCCGACCACCGTCTCGATGTCACGATGGATACCGAGTCGCTGGATGATGCGGTGAAGCGCAACGGGGATGACGATCGCCTTGAAAGCGAGGGCGATCGCCGCCGTCACGTAGAGATGGGGAGCCTCCTGTATGAAGGCCTGCCAAGCGACGGAAAGAGCGAGCACCGCGGCATGGAGGGCGAAGATGTTCAGGAGCCCGTAAAGGCGATCCTGATAGAGCATAAGGAAGCTGATGACGACCAGTCCGCCGGCGAGCAGGTGGGCGATATCGAAGACGAGACCGTCCATTAGAGGCTCCGCGAGACGAACAGCAGGAGGGTGCCGAGCAGACCGAACATGAGTGCAGCGCCCAGGAATTCAGGCACGCGGAAGACCCGCATTTTGGCAATTGCGGTCTCGAATAACGCGAGCAGGACGCCCCCGACCGCGAGCTTGGCAACATAGGCCGCTGCGCCGACGAGATAGGCCAGCGGCCCGGCGCCTGCGACCGCCAGTCCCCAAGGCGCGAACACGCAGGCGATCAGCGACATGTACAGCAGCAGCTTGAGCGCGGCCGCGAACTCGATCATCGCGAGATGACGGCCGGAATATTCGAGCACCATGGCCTCATGCACCATGGTCAGCTCCAGATGTGTCGCCGGATTGTCGACTGGAATGCGCGCGTTCTCGGCGATTGCCACCATGACGAGCGCAATGAGTGCCAAGCCGAGCGACACGCGCAGCCCCACCTCCGGTGAGACCATCACGGCGGCGATCGTGGAAAGCTGGGTCGAGCCGACGACGAGCGCCAAGGTGAACACGACGAGTAGCATGGCCGGCTCCGCGAGCGAAGCGATCATGACCTCGCGGCTGGAGCCAATGCCGCCGAAGCTAGTGCCAACGTCCATTCCGGCGAGCGCCAGGAAGAAGCGAGCACTGCCGAGCAGGGCGATGAGGGCGATAAGGTCGGCGGTCCAGCTGAATATCAGGCCGGTAGCGAAGGTCGGGATCAGCGCGGAGGCGACCCAGGTGGCGGCAAAGACCAGATACGGCGCCACGCGAAACAACCAGGAGGCGTTCTCTGCCAGGACGACTTCCTTTCGGAAAAGCCGGAGCAGATCGCGATAAGGCTGGATGACCGATGGTCCTCGGCGGCGCAGCAGCCGTGCCTTGACCTTGCGCACGAAGCCGGTCAGGAGCGGCGCGAGCAATAGCACCAGCGCCATCTGGACGCCTTGGACGACGAGGTCGGAAATCACGGCCATATTGCGAGAACCAACAGCAGCGTCACAAGCGCGAGGAAGACGAGGCTCAGGTAACGCCGGATGGTCAGGAACTGGAGATGATTGAGACGTTCGGTAGCGAAGCTGATGGCGCCGGTGACCGGCGCATAGAGGCCGTCCCAAATGAGGTCGCGCAGTTCGCCGGTGAGGCGTGCCGGTCGGGTATCGCCCGGCGGCGGCATCTCGACCCGTTCCGTGGCGCGAAAGATCAAGGTACCTAAGACCCGGCGGAGCGGCTGCGCAAAGCTACCGGCCGTGTATTGTGTCACCGGGCTCGGGTCGGGAAAGCCGCAATCCCAGGCCGGCGCCCGACGCAGCGCGCGCGAGGCAAACCGGTGGATAAGGTAAACCGTGAGCGCCGCCGAGACCGCGATGAACAGCAGTACGAGCAGTCCGTTGTAGGAGCTGCGAGTATCGGCGACCGGCACGATCGACAGCCACGGGGTGCTCGTTTGCACCGGCATGCGAGCATCGACGAGCGCTTGTGTCACCGGCGCGAGCCCGTCTATCGCAAAGCCAGGAAGAATGCCTGCGAACACGCAGAGGGCAGCGAAGATGAACATCGCCGCGAGCGAGAAGCGGTCCACTTCCTGTGCCGCCTCGGCTGCCGATGTTCGCGGTCGCCCGAGGAACGTCACGCCGAAGGCCTTCACGAAACAAGCCGCGGCGAGTGCTGCCGAAAGGGCAAGGAGACCGCCGATCGCCGGCACCATGATCTTGAGCCCCCATTGCGGCAGGTCAGGGCTCTGTAGGATGGCCTGGAACATCAGCCATTCCGAGACGAAGCCGTTCAAGGGCGGAAGCGCCGAGATGGCCACGCAGCCCACAAGGAACGCGACGCTGGTGAGCGGCATCGGGTGGATGAGGCCGCCGAGGTGATCCATGTTCCGTTCACCCGTGGCCGTCAGAACGGCTCCAGCGCCGAAGAACAGCAGACTCTTGAAAACCGAATGATTGAAGACGTGGAAAAGTGCTGCCGTGAGCGCCAACGTCGCCGCCAATTCCATCCCATTCGTCTGGAAGGCGAGCGTTAGCCCGAGACCGATAAAGATGATGCCGATATTCTCTACCGTGGAATAGGCAAGCAGGCGCTTGAGGTCGTGCTGCATGAGCGCGTAGAGGACGCCGAGCACCGCGGTGACACCGCCGACGAGGAGCACGACCATGCTCGACCACCAGGCAATTCCGCTGAGCAGGTCGAAGATGATACGCACGAAGCCGTACACGGCGACCTTGGTCATGACGCCGCTCATCAGCGCGGAAACGTGGCTCGGTGCAGCCGGATGGGCAAGCGGCAGCCACACATGCAGCGGGACGAGACCGGCCTTGGAACCGGCGCCGAGCAGAACGAGCGCAAACACCAGGGCGGCAGTGAATGGCGATTGTTCTGCTATGCGCATTTCACCGAAGGCGAATCGGCCTTCGGGTCCGGCGAGCAGGCCGAAGGCGAGTAGAAGCGCAAATGTGCCGAAGCCCGCCATAATGAGATAGATGTAGCCGGCCCGCATGTTGTCGCGGTCGCGATGATGCGTCATCACGAGCGCCCATGAGGCGAGCGACATGGACTCCCAGGACACCAGGAAGGTGAACGCATCGTCCGCAAGCACCACCAGATTCATCCCGGCGAGGAACGCCGGGACAAACGGCAGCACCCGATGCGGAGCCGGCTCGTGGCGGCCGTAGCCCAGGGCGAAAAGGCTTGACACCGCACCGCCGAGGTTGACGACGAGGAGGAAGAAGGCCGCCAGCGCGTCCAGCCGAAAATGCACTCCCAACCACGGCAAGCCGAGCGGAAGAATCAGCGCTGGCGCGGCGCCCCCATTTGACAGCAAATGCACAGCGGACGCGATGAAGCCAGCCGTACAGACGAGCAGGCATGCGCCATATACGAGGGAATGCGTTGCCCGCCTCCGGCTTACGACGGCCGCGAACGTGGCGCATCCAAGTAGAGCGCCAATACACCACAGGAGGACGACGAACGGCATCTCGTCGCGCCTTTATGCAACCCGGTTCGTCGCGATCGCTATGCCCTTCACCGTCACTGCCGTTCGGCCGCCTCTTGATCGGTCCCTGTGGTGGCTGCGGGCGCTTTCAACCGCACCCCACGCCCCAGACCTTGGCTGACCGCGCCATCGGCGATCAGCTCGACACCGGCGGCATCGAGCGCTGACGTCAGCTTCACCAGGGAATCGACATTGCCGCGGATTACTCCGTCACTGGCTTCCATGCGCTGGATCGTCGGCACCGAGAGCCCCGACAGCTCGGCAAGCCTCCGCTGATCGAGGCCGAGCAGCGCCCGCGCGGCGCGTAGTTGGGCCGCAGTGATCATCATGCGCCTCTCTCGCCCCATGCACAATGCATCGCTTATATGGGGCTGACACGGCATTATGATGCGTCGCGCATCAACTGCGCGTCAAGGGGGCGATGGGATATCCGCGGTCAGCTAGCCATCACCCGGCATCGGGGTGTGGCATCGATTGGCCCGAACACGAACGCCGCGACATCATGGCCGATCAGGCTGGCGGCGGGCAAGCAAAGCCGTAATCGGTGCGAGACGGGCCCATGACCTGCAGACCGCCTCCGAACCGCGGCATCGAAATGATTGCGCTGAAGTAGATGGCCGCCTTCCTGAAGAGGGAAAGGCGGCCATCCGGGGTTAATCCTGCATCGAGTAAGTGGCGGGATCGACTTTTGCGAAGACTTCGTCCCAGAGAATCGCCATCATTTTTTCCTGGTCGTCACCGACCGGCTCCAACAGCGATTCGTACTTGCCATAAAGCTCCTTGTACTTATCGATGATCGGCTGCGCATCGTCGATGCCATAGTCGGCCTTGGCGTTCTCGACGGTCTGGGCCAGATCCTTCTCGATGAATTCATTGAGAAGCTGCTGCAAGGCAGGGCTCGGCTCCGATATCGTGACGCCCTTCTTGCGCCCAAGCTCCAGGCCTTCCTTATCGCCTTCGACATACTCCCGGTTGGTAACCACGATCCCGGCAACCGCCGCCTTCATGAGAGCATGTCGCTCCTCGGTTGTCAGCCCCTGCCACCGACCGCGATTGAAGGCGAAGAGATTGACTGCACGGAAGGAGCCGAGCGGCAGCAACACCGTGTGCTTGGCCACGTCGCTGAGCCCGTGAGTCTTGAGACCGCCCGCAGCATAGATCGCGATATCGATCTGCCCCCGCTCCAGGGCCTCGTAGATGTCGGAGGACGGAACGTTCACCGGCACGCCGCCCACGAACTCCGTCCAGCGGTCCCAAATGGGTCCACCGCTGCGAAACTTCTTACCCTTGAGAGCCTCCGGCGAATTGATGTCCTCTTTGCTGTGCAGCACGTAAGGGGGCGTGCTGTACCCGCCAAGATAAACGAGACCGGACTTCCGTACCTCCTCCTGGCAAGGCGGGCAGTGCAGCATCTGCAGCTCAGTCAGCGCAAACGACGCGGCAGCATTGTTGGTCCCGACCATCGACAGGTCGTTCAAAAGCTGCGCATACGGAAACTGCGCCGGGAAGTAAGTCAGGACGATATGGCCGACATCCGCCACCCCGTCACGAACACCATCGAGTGTCGCTTTGGCCCCCAGCAGGGCACCACCGTAGAACACCCTGAATTTCAGGGAGCCGCCGGACTCTTTCTCGGCCACCTCGGCAAAGGTCTTGTAACCGACACTGTTCGGAAACTTCGGCGGCAACCAGTTGCTCGCCTTCAATTCGGTTGCTGCCTGCGCAGCCCCGGCCGAAAAGGCGAGCGCCCCTGCAACGAGGAGCGATGCTAAGGGCCGATGCTTCATGGAATGGCTTCCTTCCTGCCGTGTCTCGGTATTAGGAATTGGGCGGGTCGGCGAACGACAGTGCAGCCGCCATTTGCCGACCGGAGGAGCCGCATCCTAGTCGGCCGGCGCACCGGGCTGCAACCGCCTAGCCCTTTACTCGAATTGCGTCGAATAGGCGAACGGGCCGGCCCGCTGCATCGGTGCCGGCCCGTTCGGGCGCCGAGGAGCAATAACCTCGTTCAAATCGGCGTCTGCTCGGTCCCTCCGGTGGAACCACCTTCGGTCGTCGCCTCGCCGGCATCCGCGCTAGCACGACGTCGCCGGGTCCGCGGACGCGGCTCGCCACCTTCTGCAGGGTCGCGGCGGCGGCGCGTCCGGACGGGCGCCTGATCGGCACCTTCGGTGGATGCCTCGGGGCTGACGGCCGCGGTCGGAGCAGCCGGCGCTTCCGCTGCAGGGGGAATCGCGCGCGTCTCCGGCCGCGGCGCGTCGACAACGGCCTCGGCACCATTGCCGTTGCCGTCCTGCGGACGCGCGCTACTCCCGCTCGATGGCAGCCCGAGAAAATTAGGCAATGCATTCACCGACTCGCGCGGGAGAGTCGACCCGACGGCATCCCCGCTCCCGTCGCGAAACCGGCGCGGCATCACATCCGGGCTGCCATTGCCGAATTCGCGCCGCACGTAGGACGGTTCCCCATTGGCCCGATCACCGCCTTCGCGGCGCGATCCCGGGCCGCTGTCCGGCCGCGGCCCACCGGCGAACGGCACCTCATGTTCGGAGGATGTCGCTTCGCGACGCTGCCCGGAATCGACGCCGTCGTCCCCGTCGCGGATTTCGTCCTCACCCGGCATTCTCGGGCGGTTCTGCTGCTGATGCTGCGCCGCCCCTCCGTTGACATTCATGACTCTGAAATAGTGCTCAGCATGCTGGAGCAGGTTTTCGCCGAGTACTGTATCTCCAGAAGCCTGAGCATCGCGAGCCAAGGCAAGATACCGTTCGTAAATCTGGCTGGCTGTTCCGCGAATTCGACCCTCCGGCCCATTGCTGTCGAGTTGCTGGTTCCGGAACTGAGGATGGCGGCCCCGCGGATTACCGCGGCCGCGCGATCGACGCGTGTTCAAACCTTGCCTCATTCAGCACTGTTGTCGTTGCGTGGTCCTAGACTCCCGCCGTCTCCGGATGACCCGGAGTGATGCGCCGCGGATGCCGATCTAAGAGTTCGCAGCCTTGTAGGGAGTGGCCCAAGGCGCTCCCGCCCGCTTGCTGCAGGACGCACAGCCGAGCTAAAACCTAGTGGCTAACTCGGGCCTTGGAAACCCCTTTTTTCAGGGCCGTTCGAACTTTTGCGCGGCACGCGCAAGGACGCACCGCTCGATCCCGCCGAGATCGCGGTGAGTCTCGTGCACCCACAAACCCTCTTCGAATAGTCGCCGCACCGCATCCGCCTGTCCGGCACCGACCTCCACGACGGCTACTCCGCCGGGCCGCAGCAATCGGGAAATCTGCGGTATCAATATCCGATAGGCATCAAGACCATCCGGTCCGCCGCCCAACGCCAGACGCGGATCGTAACGGGCCACCTCCGGGGGCAGCCGGTCGATGTCGTCGTCCCGTACATAGGGTGGGTTCGACAGCACCAGATCGTAGCCGGAACCGAGCGGCGCCGCCCAATCGGCCACAACGAACCCGGCGCGATCTCCGAGCCCCAGCGCAACGGCGTTGCTCCGTGCCGTACGGCAGGCACCCTCGCTCGCATCGACCCCGATACCGAACGCGGCCGGAAGCTCGAAAAGCAGCGAAAGCAAGAGACAGCCCGTACCGGTACCGAGGTCGAGCAGCCGCAACGGCGCCTGCCGGTCAGCGATCGTGCCCAGTGCCGCTTCTACCAGCGTTTCACTGTCTGGCCGGGGGTCGAGCGTTTCCGGCGACAGCCGGAACGGAAGGCTCCAGAACTCGCGCCAACCGATGAGGCGCGAAGCCGGCTCACCGCGGCAACGCCGCGTGACGAGCTCCTCGAGTCGGGCCTCGGCATCGGCCTGCAATGACCGCTCGGGCCAGCCGACGATCGTCTCGGGCTGAATCCCCGCTGCCACCCCCACCAGCAGACGCGCCTCGCGGCGGGCCGCCGGCAGCCCCGCCGCCGCCAGTCGCTCCGCCGCCCGCATCGTCGCCTCGCCAAGTGTCATGACGGACCCGGCAGCGTTCACTCCATGGAGGCGAGCGCCGCCGCCTGATCCTCGGCCATCAGCGCTTCGATGATCTCGTCGAGCGCCTCACCCGTCATGACCTTCTCGATCTTGTAAAGAGTGAGGTTGATGCGGTGATCGGTGACCCGGCCCTGGGGAAAGTTGTATGTGCGGATTCGCTCGGACCGGTCCCCGCTACCTACCTGACTCCGACGTGCTGCAGCGCGCTCCGCGGCCTGGGCGCCGCGCTGCAGGTCGTAGAGGCGTGCACGCAGCACCTTGAGGGCCTTCGCCTTATTCTTGTGTTGCGACTTTTCGTCCTGCTGGCTGACAACGATCCCGGTCGGGATATGGGTAATGCGCACCGCGCTGTCGGTCGTGTTGACGTGCTGCCCCCCGGCGCCGCTCGAGCGGAATACGTCGATACGCAGGTCCTTTTCTTCGATGTTCACGTCCACCTCTTCCGCCTCCGGCAGGACCGCAACGGTTGCGGCCGAGGTGTGAATGCGCCCGCCGGTCTCGGTCTGCGGCACCCGCTGCACGCGGTGAACGCCGGACTCGAACTTCAGCCGGGCGAACACGTTGCGCCCGCTGATGCTGGCGCTCGCCTCCTTGCAGCCGCCGAGGTCGGTTTCGGCGATGTTCAAGATCTCGAAGCGCCAGCCCTGGAGCTCCGCGTAGCGCTGATACATGCGGAACAGTTCGGCAGCGAACAGTGCCGCCTCCTCACCACCGGTGCCGGCCCGCACTTCCAGGATGGCGTTCTTCGCGTCCGCTTCGTCCCGGGGCAGCAACATGATCCTGAGCTCACGCTCGAGCGTCCGCAACTTCCTACGAAGCTGCTCGTACTCGTCCTCGGCGAGTCCACGCATGTCCGGATCGATGGCCGCATCGTGCATCATCGCCTCGACCTCGGCGATCTCCGCCTGCATCTTACGCAGACTCTGCACGCCCTCCGCGACCGGCGTGATCTCGGAGAGCTCCTTAGACATCTTGGCAAGCTCCGCCGGCTTCAGCGACTCGCTACCGAGCCGATCGCGCAGCTCGTGATAGCGGTCGAGGACGGTGGCGAGCTTGGCGTCGAGGTTCATGGACAGGTTAAGAAGACTCTTGCGGCGATAACGGCCCGGTTTACCCGGTCATCGATGCTTGATCAGGGAAGCTCCGCGAACAGATCCGTCCTGCTCTCCAGCTTGATAAACTTGATCGCTCATGTCCGATTCTGGCGTTCGATGGCTATTCCGCGTTGCGCGATGCAACGCAACGCGGCGAACCACTCGAACCGATCTACCCGGATCACGCCCCGACCGTCCCACCGGCCGAAGTCGTTCCGATGTCCACATATGCAGCGCGCCGGCCCGCCGCTGCGCCGGTACGGAACGTTGCATCTTGCGATCGTCGAACATGTAGCGATTGAAGGTGGCCGTAGCAACGGGACGGATGATTTCCTAAGGGAAGTCTAACACTCGGCGTCAAGCCCGGACGGGTTGCAGGAACAAGGCTGCTGTTGGAATGCCGCCATGCGCTCCTCTACCCGCTCCAGCGGCACCTCTTCCTGCGTGCCGCTATCCATGTCGCGAAGCGTCGCCATATCGCGCGCGAGTTCTTCCTCGCCGAGGATCAATGCGGCACGGGCGTTGGCGCGGGCGGCGCGGGTCATGCGTCGTTTCAGATTCCCGCCGAAGCCGAACTCGACCGTGAACCCCTTGCGCCGCAATCGGTGCGCCAGCCGCTGTGCCGCGCTCTCGGCGGACTGGCCTACCGGGATCACGGCAATCGGCCGTGGTGGCGCAGGAGCATCGGTCAGCAGCATCGCTAGCCGCTCGATGCCGGCGGCCCAGCCAATGCCGGGCGTATCCGGGCCGCCCATCGACCCGATCAGCCCGTCATAGCGGCCGCCCGCCAGCACGGTACCCTGGGCCCCGAGCGCATCGGTCGTGAACTCGAACGCCGTATGCGTGTAGTAGTCGAGCCCACGCACCAGACGCTCGTTGACGACGTAGGCGACGCCGAGATTGTCGAGCCCGGCGCGCACCGCGGCGAAGAAATCCTGTGATTCCGCATTGAGATAGTCGGAGAATTGCGGAGCTTCAGCCACCAGCCGACGATCGCCCTCGTCTTTGCTATCGAGGATGCGCAGGGGATTGCGCTCCAGGCGTTGCCGGCTGTCCTCCGACAATTCGTCCCGATGGGCGGAGAAATAGGTTACCAACGCCGCTCGATACGCCTGCCGGCTCGGTAAGTCACCCAGCGTGTTGAGCTCGAGCGTGATTCGCCCTGAGAGCCCCAGCGTCTCCAAAATATGTGCGCCGAGAGCGATCACCTCGATATCGGCTTGCGGCCCGGCGACACCCAGCAATTCGATTCCGATCTGGTGGAACTGGCGTTGCCGCCCCTTCTGGGGTCGCTCGTATCGGAACATGGGACCTGAATAAAAGAACTTGAGCGGCAAGCTCTGTGCCAGTCCACCAGAGATGAAGGCACGGGCCACCCCGGCAGTCCCTTCCGGCCGCAAGGTAATCGATTCACCCCCCTTGTCCTCGAAACTATACATCTCCTTGGTAACGATGTCTGAAGTATCACCGAGAGTTCGGGCGAATACCTCGGTGAACTCGAAAATCGGGGTTATGATCTCGCCATAGCCATAGCGCTCGGCGATTTCGCGCGCGGTCTCGATTACCCGCCGGTGCCGGCGCGCCTCGTCGGGCAGCAGATCGCGGGTCCCGCGGACGGGCTGTAAGGCGGCCAATGAAGGCTCCGAGAATTAGGAAACGAGAGCGGGTTCGGCGGCGAGCGCGCCACCACCGGACGCGGCGCGCTCGGCGTCGAGCTCGGCGGCCCTGCGCTCGATGACCGATACCAGGTGGTCGACCAGCTTCTCGTCCCGGATCTTATGGTCGGGCAGGCCGGCGACGTAGATCATGTGGGTGCCCTTACCGCCGCCGGTCAGCCCGACGTCGGTCTCGCGCGCCTCGCCCGGCCCGTTGACGACGCAGCCGATCACCGACACCGTCATCGGCGTCGTGATGTGGGCAAGCCGCCGCTCCAACAGCTCCACCGTGCGGATCACGTCGAATTGCTGTCGTGCGCAGGAGGGACAGGAAATCACGTTGACGCCCCGATGACGCAGGTTGAGCGCCTTCAGCAGCTCGAATCCGACCCTGACCTCCTCGACAGGGTCGGCCGAAAGGGATACGCGGATCGTGTCGCCGATGCCCGACCAGAGCAGCATGCCGAGTCCCACCGACGACTTCACCGTGCCGGTGCGCAATCCGCCCGCCTCGGTCACTCCGATATGCAGCGGATAATCGCACGCCTCGGCCAGCCCTTGATAGGCCGCCACCGCGAGGAACACATCGGACGCCTTGACGCTGATCTTGAACTCGAAGAAGTCGTTGTCCTCGAGAATCCGGGCATGGTTGAGCGCGCTTTCGACCATGGCCTCGGGACAAGGTTCCCCATACCGCTCCAGCAGGTCGCGCTCCAGGCTGCCGGCATTCACGCCGATCCGCATCGAGCAACCATGATCCTTGGCCGCCTTGATCACTTCGCGCACCCGATCCGCCGAGCCGATATTACCGGGGTTGATGCGCAGACACGCCGCGCCGGCTTCTGCGGCCTCGATCGCCCGACGATAGTGGAAGTGGATATCGGCAACGATCGGCACCGGTACCGCTCGCACGATCGACTTCAGGGCCCGCGTCGAAGCTTCGTCGGGGCACGAGACGCGCACGATGTCGGCCCCGGCCTCCGCAGCGGCGCGGATCTGCCGGATGGTCGCCTCGACATCCTCGGTCAGCGTGTTGGTCATGGTCTGTACGCTGATCGGCGAACCGCCGCCGACAGCGACGCGGCCAACCTGGATCTGCCGGCACTTACGACGCTGTATCTCGCGATAGGGGCGCAGGCTCATTGTCACCTCGTCCGGTCGGTTCCGCTGATATAGCGGGGCCCGGAGCGGATATGAAGGCCACTCCCCCGAAGCCGACCGCTTCCGGTCAATTGCGGGCCGTGGCCGTGCCCGCAATCAGCCGCGAAGCGTCCAGGGCAATGTCCCGGATAACGGCGCCGCGTGGCCCCAGCCGTGGGGCGATGGCGCCGCCGACCATCACTTCGAGCCCGCCCGCATTCCCGGTCGTCAGCCGCAATTCGGGACGCTGCGGGACCGTGTAGCTGTCGCCCGCCTTCAGCAGCCGGCCGTGAACGACCTCACCGTCGGCCGAGCGTATCTCGATCCAGCTTGGCTCCACGGCACGCAACACGATCGGCCCTGCGACCTCGGATCCGCGCAACCATCCGAGCCCGCGTCCGGACACTTCCGCTGCCTGCACCGGCGCTGCACCTCTCATAACCGGAGCGGGAAGCGCCAAGTCCACCGGCATGCGGCTCCGGAAGCTGCCGATCATAGCGGCCGAGGGCAGCGGCGGCGGTGCCGTATGCGCGATGCTGTTCTCCCGGTCCGCCTGCGGCCTTGCCGGCCCGGGTTCCTGATCACTGAACCGCGAATTCCCGGCCGACGGCGCCCGCTCGGTGGCATGACCTGGACTGGCCGGCGCACCAGTAGCGGGACCGGATGCCATGGGGCGGGCGACGGGACTCGAAACGGTGGTCTCGGCCCGTGGGTCGCGCTGCTGTTGATGCGGCTCGGCCGCGTTGCCCGGGATCGTTGCTCGTTGCAAAGCAGCCGTAGCCGGGGCAGCGGGTACGGTGACCAGCGCCATCGGGGCAGGCGGTTGCGGTGCAGGCAGGGCCGCCAGCTCCACCGGCTTAGAGGCCGATGTCTCGACGGTCTCCACGATCGGCGGCGCGCCGGTTACCGCTTCGCGCCGAACATGATGTTGCGCCGTCTGAAAGTACCAGACGCCATAGACGGCAATCAGGGCGCAAACGGAGAAGGAGACGAGTGCACCTCCTGGGATACTCCGCTCCGCCGGCGGCTCCGGGAAAACCAACACCGGCTGATCGGGCACATGGGCCATTTCTGCCCGTAGCCGCCCCAATACCGCCTCGACGTTCACCTCCAGCAGCTCGGCATAGGAGCGGACGAAGCCGAGGACATAGGGCCTGCCTGGTAGACTATCGAACTGCCCGCTCTCGATCGCCTCCAAATAGGCCAGACGAATACGCAATGCTCCGGAAACCTGGGCCAGGCTCCAGCCTCGCCCCTCGCGCCAGCGTCGCAGGAATGAGCCTACCCTCTCACCCTCTAACGGCGCGCTGCTGAAGGATGCACGACGCTCGTCCACGGTCCAGATCTTGTTCAGAGTGTGGTGTGATTCCGCCATCCGCGTATCGAACAAACCCCCACGCAGCGCGGTTCCCCTTTCGGAGCGCCGCCGGATCAGCCCCCCAAGGCGGTTCGGACAGTTCGGTTTTAGCGACAGAGACGTTAACGATCAACGTATTGTGTGGCGGATTTCAGATCGCGACGCCATGATCCGTTGCATAAGTGCGGAGCCTTTCCCGAACGCTTCGATCCGGCAACTCCTCCAGCCGCTGCATGTACGCACGCAACGGTCCCAATCGGAGGCTGCGCACCATCATCTTGATCTCGCCGACCGCTGGCGGCGGCATCGAGATCGCCCGGAAGCCGAGGCCGATCAGCGCCATTGCCTCGAGCGGCTGACCGGCCATCTCACCGCAGAGGGTCACGGGGACTCCGGCGCTGTCGCAGCGCTTTGTCAACTGCCGCAGGAAGGCGAGGATCGGTGGTGAAAGAACGTCGTAGCGACCTGCGAGTCGGGGATTCCCGCGATCGGCCGCCAACATGAACTGCAGCAGGTCGTTGCTGCCGACGGAGAGGAAATCGATTCGCCGCAGTAGGGCCGGCAGCTGCCAGTACAGGGCCGGGACCTCTAACATGGCGCCCACCCGGACGGTCCGGGGCAGCGTATGGCCTTGTCGTGCCTCCCGGCGCATCTCGGCTTCGAGAATGGCGCGGGCCTCCTCCAGCTCGGCGATCGTGGTAACCATCGGGAACATCACCCGCAGCTCTCGCCCGGCCGTGGCCATCAGCAAGGCTCGAAGCTGTTCGCGCAGCATGAAGGGCCGGTCGAGCGCGACCCGTAGTGCGCGCCATCCCATGGCCGGGTTCTCGTCGCGCGCGGCGCGCCAATAGGGCAACAGCTTGTCGCCCCCGATATCGAGCGTTCGGAACACGACTGGGCGGTCGCCTGCAAGATCGAGAATATGGCGATACAACTCCGCCTGGTCTTTCACGTCCGGGAACCGGTCCCGCACCATGAACGGGACTTCCGTCCGGTACAGACCGACTCCGGCCGCGCCGCTATCCTGGAGATGCTCGACATCGATCGGCAGCCCGGCATTGATCAGCAGGGTGATCTCCACCCCGTCGAGCGTGACCGACGGCGCATCACGAATAGCGGCGTACAGCGCCCGCCGCACTTCGCGCAGCCGGAGGCTTTCGACAAAGACCTGGTGGACTTCCTCCCGGGGTCTGAGAAACACTTGGCCGTGATCGCCATCCACGATCACCGGGTCATTCGGCTGAATGTTGCCGAGCGCATCCTCCACCGCCCCGACCATCGGGACATCGAGAGCCCGCGCGACGATGGCCACGTGGGCATTAGGCCCACCCTCCTCGAGCACGACCGCCTTGACCCGGTCGCGCGGATAATCGAGCAGCTCCGCCGGACCCATCGACCTCGCCACAAGAATCGCATTCTCCGGCAGCTCGGCCGGCTGGTCGATCTCGCCCGGCCCGGCGAGATGCTGCAGGAGTCGATTGCTGAGATCATCGAGGTCGTGAAGCCTTTCGCGGATATAGGGGTCCCGGGCCTGACGCATGCGGGCCTGCATGTCGTCCTGGACCTTTCGGACGGCTGCCTCAGCGGTCAGGCCGCCCCGCATGGCTTCGCGGATCCGTTCGAGCCACCCCCGATCCTGCGCGAACATCAGGTAGGTCTCGAGCACGTCCCGATGCTCGCCGGCCTCAGCCAGATCGTCAGCTGCGAACATCGAATCGAGCGAGCTGTACATCTCGCGAAGCGCTCGATTGAAGCGGTCGAGCTCGGCATCGAGATTCTCCGCGACCATTCGGCGGATCGACACTCGGGGCTCGTGCAGTACGGCGACCCCGATGGCGATACCGGCGCTGAGCCTGACGCCGGGCAGCCGCAGCGGCTTGGGCGCCGAAGAGTCCGAGGGCAGCGACTCCGGCCGATCGAACAGCTCGCCGCCAGCCGCCACCTCGGCGAGCACCATAGCCACCGTTTCGAGCGCCTCGATTTCGTCGTCGGTGTAATTGCGGCGCGTCCGGTTCTGCACCACAAGCACACCGATCACCCGACCGCCTCGCAGAATCGGGACGCCCATCAGCGAGTGATAGATCTCCTCACCCGTTTCCGGCCGATAGGCAAAATGCGGGTGTGCCTGGGCATCCGCCAACGCGACCGGTTGCGCCTGCTCGGCGATCAAGCCGACCAGGCCCTCGCCGATGCCGAGTCGCGTAACGCCGATCGCCTCCTGCTTCAGCCCCTGGGTCGCGACCAACAATAAGACGTTCCCGGCGCGGCGGATGTAGATCGAACAGACCTCCGCAACCATCTCGGTCGCGATCACCCGCACCACGCGATCGAGGCGCTCCTGGGCCGACCCGCCGGCGGCCATGACGTCACGCACGCGCCGCAACAGCCGGCGGGAGGCTTCCCACTCCTCGTGCGCCTGCGGCATCAATCCACCGCCCGCTCGCGTGCCGCGAGCGCCTGGACGGCCTGCTCGGTCAGCTCGTCGAGGATTTCCGCAGTCGATTGCTCCCTGGTGACCATCCCGACGCTCTGCCCAGCCATCAGCGAGCCGTTCTCGACGTCACCCTCGATCACCGCGCGGCGCAGCGCGCCCGCCCAGAAATGCTCGATCTCGAGCTGTGCGGCCTTTGCGTCCAGCTCCCCGGCCTGCACCCGGGCGAGCACCTCGTGCTGAAACTCCACGAAGCGGCGCGTGCCCGCATTCTGCAGCGCACGGACCGGAATGACCGGAAAGCGCGGATCCACCTGGACGGACGGTACGGCGTCGCGCGCCTCGCCACGGATAAACGCTTGTTTGAAGCGCGGGTGGGCAATCGATTCCCGGGCACATACGAATCGCGTCCCGAGCTGGCAGCCTGCCGCGCCCATTTCGAGATACGACAGGATCGCCTCACCGCGACCGATGCCGCCGGCGACGAAGATAGGAACCTCTCGGATCCACGGCAGGATTTCCTGGGCCAGTACGCTGGTCGCGACCGGCCCGATGTGCCCGCCAGCCTCGCTACCCTCGATGACCAGTGCATCGGCGCCGTCTCGCACCAGCTTGCGGGCGAGCCCGAGGGCGGGCGCAAAGCAGATCAGCCGGACGCCCGCGTCCTTGACCCGACGCATCGCCGCGCGCGGCGGCACTCCACCGGCAAGGACTATGTGGGTCACGCGGCGCTCGACACAGACGTCGATCAGCTCCGAGAGCTGCGGGTGCATGGTGATGAGATTGACCCCGAACGGCCGATCGGTGAGCGCCTGAGTGCCGGCGATTTCCAATCCGAGCGCGTCGGGGCCCATCGAGCCGCAGGCGATCACCCCGAAGCCGCCGGCGTTGGAGATGGCCGCGACGAGGTTGCGCTCGGAAACCCAAGTCATCGCCCCGCCCATGATGGCGGTCCGGGACCCCAGAAAATCGCAGCCGCGGCGCCAGAGGCGGTCGAGCCTTGCCCGAGCCGAGAGTACGTGCATCGCCGATCGCCCGAGCGTCAGGCCCGGTCGAGGCCGTATGCGGTGTGAAGCGTGCGAAGAGCGAGCTCGGTGTACTCCTCGGCGATCAGGACGCTGATCTTGATTTCCGAGGTCGAGATCACCTGAATATTGATCCCTCGCTCGGCGAGCGCCTGAAACATCCGGCTTGCGATTCCGGCATGGCTGCGCATCCCGACGCCGATGACCGAGACCTTGACGACTCCGGGGTCGGGCAGCAGTTTCTCGTAGCCGATCTCGTCCTGTCGCGTTTTCAGAAGAGCGACCGTACGGTCTAGATCGGCCTTGCCGACCGTGAACGTAAGATCGGTGGTCTTGCCGTCCGCGGCCACGTTCTGGACGATCATATCGACGTTGATCTCGGCCTCGGCGAGCGGGCCGAAGATGCCGGCGGCGATGCCCGGCCGGTCCGCCACGCGGGTCAGCGTGATCTTGGCTTCGTCGCGGCTATAGGCGATGCCGCTGACCAGTTCCTGTTCCACGATCTCATCCTCGTCAACGACCAGCGTGCCGGGTGCATCGGCAAAACTGGAAAGCACCTGCACGCGGACACGGTGGTTCATCGCCATCTCGACGGACCGCGTCTGCAGCACCTTGGCGCCCTGCGACGCCATTTCCAGCATCTCTTCGTAGGTGATTTTGTCGAGCTTACGCGCCTTCGCGACGATGCGGGGATCGCAGGTATAGACCCCTTCCACATCCGTGTGGATGTCGCAGCGGTCGGCGTGCAGGGCGGCCGCCAGCGCGACGGCGCTGGTATCCGAACCGCCCCGGCCGAGGGTGGTGACGCGGCCCTCCGGCGAAACCCCCTGAAAGCCGGCGACGACGACGACCTCGCCGCGGACGAGCCGCTGCTCGAGATCCCGAGTATCGATCTGCTCGATCCGCGCCCGGCCGTGCATGCTGTCGGTGCGGATCGGGATCTGCCAGCCGAGGAACGAGCGCGCCGGAACACCGAGCCCCTGCAGAGCAAGCGCGAGGAGGCCCGCAGTCACTTGCTCGCCCGATGCGACCACGGCGTCGTACTCCCGTGCATCGTGCAGCGGCGCGATTTCGCGGACTTGGTCGACCAGCTGATTGGTCACCCCCGCCATCGCCGATACCACGACCGCAACCTGGTTGCCGGCGTCCACCTCGCGCTTGACGCGCTGCGCCACGTTACGGATGCGCTCCACGTCGGCCACCGAAGTGCCGCCGAACTTCTGAACGATGCGCGCCATTCCTGCTGCCTCGGGCCCTGCGTTGATGTCCCCGTCTCCGACCGGCGTCCCGCCCGTCCCGCGTGCCCAATGAAGCCGGGCCGCGCCGTTGCCGCCGCAGGGCGGGCGCACCATACTTCGTCGCCCCAGGCTCCACAAGCCCGGCCGACCGGATGGGAGCGACCGGGCCGTAAGCACGGATCTAGCATGGATGGTGGCGATGGTCTCAGGCCCGATGCCGCACGGTTCGACGGTGGATCACGAGGATTCCGCCCGGTTCGCGGCGATCGCGGCCGAGTGGTGGAATCCGCGCGGAAAGTTTCGGCCGCTGCACGCGCTGAACCCGGCGCGGCTGCGCTTCATCCGCGACCGGCTGGTGGCCCATTTCGGGCGGAACCCGCAGAGCCCGAGGCCGCTCGACGGGTTGAGGCTGCTCGATGTCGGCTGCGGCGGTGGCCTGGTTTGCGAGCCGATGGCGCGGCTCGGAGCAGCCGTCGTCGGTATCGACGCGGTGGCCGAATCCATCGGCGTCGCGAGGCTTCATGCCGCCCAGACCGGGCTTGAAATCGACTACCGGGTCGGCACGGTGGAGGAGTTGGCGGCAGCCGGCGAGCAGTTCGACGCGGTCCTCGCCCTCGAGATCGTCGAGCACGTGGCGGACGTCCCGCTCTTCTTCCACGGCTGCGCGCGTCTGGTTCGACCGGGAGGCGCTTTCGTGCTGTCGACCCTGAACCGGACGGCCAAGTCGCTGCTGCTGGGCAAGATCGGGGCCGAATACCTGCTGCGCTGGCTGCCGCGCGGCACCCACGACTGGCGCAAGTTCATGAGCCCGGACGAGGTCGCGGCGGCCCTCCGGCCGCACGGCATCGTGGTCCAGACGGTCCGCGGCCTGTCCTACAGCCTGCTCGCCGACGAGTGGGTCCTCTCCAGCGATACCGACGTGAACTACCTCGTCTTCGCGGTGAAGCCCGAACCGTCGGGGTAGACCGGCGCGACGGCGCTAGCTGTCGTGGCGCGGCAGCCAAGGGATGCCGTAGATCTCGATGCCCTCGTCGCGGAGCCGGCGGGCCTCGTCCGGGCTCGCTTCGCCATAGATGTCCCGGTGCTCCACCTCGCCGTAATGGATCTTGCGCGCCTCCTCGGGGAAGCGCCGGCCGACATAGTCGCACCGCGTCTCGATATGCTTCCGCAGCTCCCGTAGCGCCTTGATGAGGTCAGCGTGCGCCACTGCCTGCGGATCGTTGGTCAGCTGGTGCCGACGCGACGGCTCCGGCTCCTGGGCATCGCCCCTCCCCTTTGCCACCCGCGGCGCCATCAGGGCCTTGCTCACGCTGGTGCTGCCGCAGGTCGGACAGACGACCTGACGCGCGCTGATCTGATCGTCGCAGCTCGCGCTGTCCCGGAACCAGGCGTCGAAGCTGTGATCGTTCTTGCAGGCGAGCTTGTAGAGGATCATGACTGGTCTCGGATGGAGTCGGTCCCGTTCTGTGTCGTCGAAGGCGACGAACCGCCTATTGTTAAGTGGTGTTAGCACTCTCCGACTGATAGTGCCAGCGCGTTCATGGCTTAAGCGGCAATGGCTTCCCAAGTCGAGAACGCGGCCTCCGCCTGGGTTGTCAGGTTCGCCGTGCTGGTCCCGCCCGGCGCCACCGTTCTGGATTTGGCGAGCGGAGGCGGGCGGCACACGCGACTGTTCCTGGACTGCGGATGCAGGGTCACCGCGGTGGACCGCGACGTCTCCCAGCTCGCGGGGCTAGCGGACCATCCCCGTCTCGAGGTCATAGCAGCCGACCTGGAGGACGGCTCGCCTTGGCCCCTGGGCGAGCGCCGGTTCGCATGCGTCATCGTGACGAACTACCTGCACCGTCCGATCCTGCCGCGCCTGGTGAATGCCGTGGCACCCGGCGGCGTGCTGATCTACGAGACCTTCGGACGCGGCCACGAAGCGCTCGGCCGGCCGCGCAATCCCGCCTTCCTGCTCGAGCCGGACGAACTTCTCGCAGCGGTTCGCCCGGACCTGCAGGTCGTCGCCTACGAGCACGGTCGGATTGACCGGCCTCGTCCGGCCGTGGTTCAGCGGATCTGTGCCGCGCGGCGCGATAACCCGGTCCCTCTTCCGCCGGGCTGATGCCGTCTAGGCACCGGCCGCGGACAGGCGGGGCGCGGTCGGATCGATCGGCTCCGGATCCGCATAGGGACGGTCGTGCGACAGCGACGGCACCATGGACCGCGCCTCGGCGATCCGCGCCGTATCGACCGGCGCGGTGATGAAGCCGGGTTCCTCGCCGCCGTCGGCCAGGATCTCGCCCCAGGGATCGACGATCAGGGAATGGCCGTAAGTCTTGCGGCCCCCGGCATGCTCGCCGCACTGCGCAGGGGCGAAAACGAAGCAACCGGTCTCGATCGCCCGGGCCCGCAGAAGCACGTGCCAGTGCGCGCGCCCGGTCGGCCGGGTGAAAGCGGACGGCACCGTCAGGAAGTCCGCGCCCGCTTTCGCGAGACTGCGATAGAGGTGGGGGAACCGAAGATCATAGCAGATAGTGAGACCCAGCACGCCCCACGGCAGCCGCGCGACGACCGCCCGGTCGCCGGGCCGATAGGTGCGCGATTCCCGGTAGGACTCGCCGCCCTCGAGGTCGACGTCGAACATGTGCAGCTTGTCGTAGCGGGCGACGATCCCGCCCGCCGGATCGAGCAGGAAGGAGCGGTTCGCGACCCGCTCCGGCTCGACCTTGACGGTCAGCGAGCCGGCAAGGAGCCAAGCACCCGTCTCGCGCGCCAGATCCCGGAACGCGGCCAGCGCATCGTGTCCGTCCTCCGGCTGCGCCTTGTCGAGGACCCGGCGCCGCCGCGGCTCCAGCATGCTGACATTCTCGGGCGTCAGGATGAAATCGGCGCCGGCATCGCGCGCACGCCGGACCAGTTCGGCGACCTGCCGCATGCTGTCGCCGATCTCCGGCTGCGCCGTATTCTGGATGCAGGCGACCGTAAAGCGCTCCGTCATCTCCCGTCTCCCAGGATCGAATCGAGCTTACCCGCCCGGTCGAGGGCGTGGAGGTCGTCGCAGCCACCGACATGGCGGCCGTCGATGAAAATCTGCGGCACCGTGCGCCGGCCGCCCGCTCGCTCGATCATCTCGGCACGGCGCGCCGGCTCGGCATCCACGTCGATCTCGGTGAAGGCGACCCCCTTGGACGCGAGCAGCCGCTTCGCCCGATGGCAGAACGGGCAGAACATGCTGGAATAGATCTCGACCTGGGCCATGTCGGTCCTTTGCGATGAGGAACGCCGCGGAATATGGGCGGCCCGCAGCCGATCAACCAGGATCGGCCGGCTCGCCGCCCTTCGGTCCGTAGAACATCACCCAGACGGCGAGATCCTCCCCGAAATCCTCGAATCGATGCACGCTGCCGGCCGGCGCGAACAACGCGTCGCCCGGCCCGAACGGGCAGCGCCGGCCATCCACGACGTAAGTGCCGCGGCCGCGCAGGACGACGTAGAGCTCGTCCCGGTCATGCGGCTGTTGCCGGTCCTCACCGCGCGGGGCGTAGAACCGGACCTCGAGCGACCCGTGCGTGAAGGCAAGCGCTGAAAGCCGCTCCGTCTCCCGAGTCAGCCGCTCGCTCATCTCGGCGACCGTGGCGCGCAGGATTCCGCCGTCGGACATGCTCGCCCTCCTCCTTACACCTGGGGCCGCACCACGCGCGCCAGGGTCAGCACGTCGACCGCGGCGGCACCGGCCCGGAACAGCGCCCGGGCACAGGCGGCCGCGGTCGCGCCCGTGGTGTAGACGTCGTCGACCAGGACGACCCGGCG
>CAZVAR010000010.1:50605-53786 GCA_964625225.1 uncultured Alphaproteobacteria bacterium
CGGACATTGTCGGCGCGCTCGCGGCGGCTGCGCTGGCCCTGCGAGGGCGTGGCGCGGCGGCGGACCAGCAGGTCAGGCACCGTCGGGACTCCGGCGAGCCGTCCGACCGCGCCGGCAAGCAGCGCCGCCTGGTTGTAGCGGCGTGCGAACAGCCGGGTCCAGTGCAGCGGCACCGGGGCGAGGAGCTCGGCTTCGGACAGCAGCTCCGCGCCCGCACGGGCCATCCAAATGCCGAAGGCCGGCGCGGCCTGGGTGCGGTCACGGTGCTTGAAGGCCAGGACCAGATCGCGACTCGCCTCGTCGTAGGCCATCACCGAGCGCGCCCGGCCGAACACCGGCGGCCGGCGCAGGCAGGCCCCGCACAGCGCCTCCGGCCCCGGATCGGTCTCGAACGGGTGCCCGCAGCGGGCGCAGCAGGGCGGCGCCAGCAGCGCCAGCCGGCCCCAGCAGCTCCCGCATACGGCACCGCCGCCTGTCACGGCGGCGCCACAGCCCATGCAGCGCGGCGGTAGCAGCGCATCGAGCAGCCGCGTGGCGGCGCGGCGCAGCGGGGCGGCTGTGGGTCCGATCAGCAGCCCGTCGGCCATGCCGTCCGCCGCCGTCAGGTGAACGCCCGAAACCGAAGCGTTCCGTCCCGCGCGATCTGCTGGACGAGATCGATCTCCCAGGACAGGTACTCGCGCATCGCGTCCTCGATCCCCTCGTCGCGATCGTAGGGACGCAGCGCGACATCGTCGGCCTCGTCGGCCATGTTCTCGGCCCCCTCGGCGAGCGGCAGGCCGGCCTCACGCCATGCCGCCGTGCCGCCGGCAAGAACCTGCACCGGCGTCCGCGTGAGCCGGGCCAGATCGCCGGCCGCGAGACGGGCGAGGGTGCCGTCCTCCGAGGTCAGGACGAACATCTCACCGGCCGGGAGCCGGGCGACCGCCGTGTCGAGCCGGGCGCGCACGGCCCACCAGGCGCCCGGGATGTGGCCTTTGCGGTAACGGCGGCTGTCGGCAAGGTCGATGACCACTGTCCCGTCACCCTCGAGCCGTCGCTGCAGCGCCTCCGGCGAAATCTCCTCCACCTCGGTGCCGTCCAGCCCCAGCACGGTCGGGCGGCGCGGCCCCGTCTCCAGCCGTTCGCCAGGCAATCCGCCCGCCAGCACCGCCACATCCCAGCCCATCTGCAGAAGCCAGTGCGCCGTCATCGCAGCCCGCACGCCGGTGTCGTCGACCAATACGATCCGGGCATTGCGCGTCGCCGCCCAACGGTCGGTCGCCTGCACGAGCTGGCCGCCGGGGGCGGAGACCGAGCCCGGCAGATGGCCGGCGGCATACTCCTCCGGAGACCGCACGTCGAAGAGGTAGAGGGTGCGTCGGTCCGCCTCGCCTTGCCAGGCACGCAGGGTGTCGCGATCGATCCGCCGTACCCCGAACCGCGCCGCGACCGCCTCCGCGGCGGCGCGGGCCTTTGCCTGCCCCTCGGGCGAGGGGTCGGGCGCCAGCCGCGTATTGCCGTGCTCCAGCTGATAGCCGGCAAGGTGCCAGCCCATGGTGCCGTTGCGCAGCGCCACGACCCGGTTCTCGACCCCGGCATTGATCAGCGACTGGGCGCCGATGATGCTCCGGGTGCGCCCGGCGCAATTGACGACGATCGTCGTGTCGGGCGTGGGTGCGAGATCGTTGACGCGCCAGACCAGCTCGCCCCCGGGGCAGCAAACCCCGCTGGGGATGTTCATCACCTGGAACTCGTCGAGCGGCCGGCTGTCCAGCACCACCAGCTTCTCGCCGGCCTCCATCATCGCCTTCAGCTCCTCGGCGGACACCGAGGGGGTCCCGTAAGTATGCTCGACGAATTCGCCGAACGCCTTGCTGGGCACGTTGATGCCGCTGAACAGCTCGAACCCCGCCTCGCCCCAGGCCGCCACGCCGCCGTCGAGGATCCGCAGGTCGGTATAGCCGAACCCGGCCATCCGCTCCGCCGCGCGCGCGGCGAGCCCCTCGCCGCCATCGCACAGAACGATGCGCGTCCCCTTACGCGGGACGAGATCGGCCAGCCGCAGCTCCAGTCGGCTGAGCGGCAAGTTGACCGCCAGCAGCAGGTGCGACCGGAAGAACGCGCCCTCCTCGCGCAGATCGAGCAGAGCCAGTTCGTCGCCGTCTCGGAGCATCCGCTCGAGGTCGGCGGCGGAAACGGGCGCGGCCGGCCCGTATGCGCGGTCCGTGTTCGCTCCCGGGCCGGCAATCGCCGTCATGCCGACAGGCCCGGCACACGGGTGATGTGCGGGCTCGCAGGAAACACCTTGTAGGTGCCCGCGGCGATGTCGTACTGGACCCGGTTCGGGAGCTGCTGCAGGCTGCGGCCGTACAGGTGGAAGTGCCGGGTCGGCTCGCTACCGAGGTTGTGGATGCTGTGGATGTCGTCGGGCATGTAGGCGATGCCGGTGCCGTCCTTCAGCACCACGGTCTTCACCACCCGGACATTGCCCTTGCCGGGCTGCGAGCGGTCGTCGGTCCGCTCGTAGATGCGGTTCTCCTCCTCGCCGCCGAGGCCGACGATCACGGCCCAGGTCGTGTGATCGTGCGGCGGAGTCTGCTTGCCGGGCCAGCCGCAGGACATGTAGAGGGCGAAGCGGCCGTCCGGGTCCTCGTTGAGCAGGTAGAGCACGTTCGGCTTCTCCGCCGTCGGGGGCGGGAAGGTCGTCTCGTCGAACAGATCCTTGCGGCGCGACAGGTCGACCATCACGGCCTTGATCTCTTCCAGGGCCTCGCGGTTCACGCCCTTTTCCGCCTCGATCGCCCGGACCTTGGCGAGAGCCTCGTCGATCGCCCGCCGGCGTTCGTCCGCCAAAGACGGTTTCTGCTGGGTCAGAGTCATGTCCAACTCCCTCTGCGATGCCGTTGCGGGTCCGATGCATCCTATGCCCGCCCCGGCTGAGCCTCAAGCGCGGGCAGCACCGGTACGGACACCCGGGTCCGCTTTGCAGCGAAGACAATCGGTTTGCGCGAGACAGCCGGACGATTCGGTATCGACCTCCGGCCGCGATGCGTCGGAGCGGTGTCGGCATTCGTGCGCATGACCCCGTGGCGATGTCGGCTGTCGCTCCGATGCCCGCCGCGGTCCCGGCGCGCACGGACGACCGGACCGGGGCGCTTCGTCGCCTCCGGGATGCCCGTTTCGGCCGGGCGGCCCGAAT
>CAZVAR010000010.1:53886-55673 GCA_964625225.1 uncultured Alphaproteobacteria bacterium
CCGCCTGGCCGCGTGCTACGGGACCGGCAGCAGAAGCCGCTTGTGTGCCGGATGCGTACCCATCACCTCGGGCGGCAACCCGTCGCCGAGGGCGAGTGCCGCGGTCGGATCCGCGTTCTTTCGGGCGGGACCACGGAGCCGCCGGCGGTCGTCCCGAGCCGGCGCACAACCGCGGCTCGCGCCATTCGCGCCGGCGCAGATAGACTCGTACCGAACCCGAGTCGGGCATGAACTCGGGAATTATTGAAGGAACAGATTAGCTGGTGGCGGAGGGGGAGGGATTCGAACCCTCGAGGGGCCGCAAGACCCCTAACGGTTTTCGAGACCGCCCCGTTCAACCACTCCGGCACCCCTCCGCTGGGCCGCGCGAGGCGCGCAGGACGCGGAACCTAGACCAACGTCCCGCGGGCTGCAACCGCTCCGATTTCCGGGAAAGCGATTGACACGGCGAACCCGCCGCATATAGTCCGCAGCCCGCGCGCCGTCGAGTCCCGCGAGCGCGCCCATTTTCGTTGCGCAGCGCGGAGTCCGGCCCCATATCGGCGTCCGCTTGACGAATGGGAACCTTCATGTACGCAGTTCTTCGCACGGGCGGCAAACAATATCGGGTTGCCAAGGACGACGTGATCCGGGTCGAGCGCCTTACCGCGGAGCCGGGTTCGACGGTGACGCTTGACCAGGTCCTCATGGTCGGCGGCGATACACCGCGCATCGGTGCGCCGTTGGTCGAGGGCGCCAGCGTGACCGCGACCGTGCTCGAGCAGGCCCGAGCCGACAAGATCATCGTCTTCAAGAAGAAGCGCCGCCAGAACTACCGGCGCAAGCGCGGTCACCGCCAGGATTTGACGGTGCTGCGCATCGACGGGATTTCGGCCTGAAGCGGCCGACAGAGGGGTAAGGAGTAAAGCGTCATGGCGCACAAGAAGGCAGGCGGCAGCTCACGCAACGGGCGCGATTCGGCCGGCCGCCGGCTGGGCGTGAAGCGCTTCGGCGACGAGGCGGTAACGGCCGGCAACATCATCGTCCGCCAGCGTGGCACCAAGTTCCATCCCGGCGACAATGTCGGCATGGGGCGTGACCACACGCTGTTCGCCCTGGTGGACGGCAAGGTCCGGTTCGTCCGCGGCAGCCGCGACCGCACCTTCGTCGCCGTGGTGCCGCCGTCGTAAGCGGCTGGCCCCACAGCCGGAAGAGGTAGGGGAACGGTTCTTGCCGTTCCCCTTTTTCGTGTCCGGATGCGGCGTTGCGACGCCCCGGTCGCCGGGTCCGGTCCATCGGAGCCGGATCAGGTGCGGCCGCCGCGCTTCCTCTCGACCCGGAGGCACGAAGCGACATCCGAGAGGTGCCCGAAAACCATGCGCTTCCTCGACGAGGCCAAGATCTACATCAGGAGCGGCGACGGCGGCCGCGGTGCGGTCAGCTTCCGCCGCGAGAAGTTCATCGAGTTCGGTGGACCCGACGGCGGCGACGGCGGCCGCGGCGGCGATGTGGTGGCCGAGTGCGTCGCCAATCTCAATACGCTGATCGATTACCGCTACCGGCAGCATTTCCGCGCCGGCAACGGCAAGAACGGCGCCGGCCGGCAGCGGACCGGAGCCGACGGTGCCGACGTCGTGTTGCGGGTTCCGCCCGGCACCCAGATCTTCGACGAAGACCGCGAGACCCTGCTCGCCGACCTGACCGAGCCGGGTCAGCGGGTGCTGCTGGCCCGGGGCGGCGACGGCGGCTTCGGCAACGCGCACTACAAATCCTCCACCAATCAGGCACCGCGCCGTGCCGACCCCGGC
>CAZVAR010000011.1:0-46484 GCA_964625225.1 uncultured Alphaproteobacteria bacterium
ATAGATCACCGCATTGACCTTCACGGAGACATTGTCGCGCGAGATCACGTCCTGGCTCGGCACGTCCAGTACCAGCGTCCGCAGATCGACGCGCACCATCTGCTGCACGAAGGGGATCAGGATGATGAGTCCCGGTCCCCGCACGCTGGTGAAACGGCCCAGGGTGAAAACGACGCCGCGCTCGTATTCTCGGAGGATCTTGATCGCCGTGGCGAAGAAGGCGACCAGGACGACGAGAATCGGAACGAAGAAGGCGAAGTCGGTCAGCATGCCAGTATCCTCCGCTATGACGGGTGACGATCCGTATCCGGCGCAACCTTGAGCGTCAGCCCCTCGACCGCCAGGATCCGCACCCGGTCACCGGCTGCGAGCGGCGCATCGGAAACTGCGCGCCAGCGCTCACTGTGCGCGAAGACGTGGCCCTCGCCGTCGCTCCAGTCCTGGACGATGGCGCGGCTGCCCACCATCGCCTCGCGGCCGCTGACCACCTTCCGACGATGCGCTCGCACCGCCAGACGCAAGATGATGAGGATCAGGGCCAGGCTCACGGTGGCCAAGCCGGCCACCAGCGGCAACGACAGCTCGAATTCGGGCACCTCGGTGTCGATCAAGATCATCGAGCCGAGAACGAAGGCGACAGCGCCGCCGATCCCCAGGATGCCGAACGAGGGTGAGAAGGCCTCCGCCACCATCAGTGCCAGGCCGAGAACCATCAGGGCCAAGCCGGCATAATTGACCGGCAGCGCCGCCAGCCCGTAGAGGCCCACGAGCAGGCAGATGGCGCCGACGATGCCGGGGACGAGCGCCCCCGGATTCATGAACTCGAAGATCAAGCCATAGACGCCGACGATCATCAGAATCAGCGCTATGTTCGGGTTCGTGATGGCAGCCAGAAACCGATTGCGCCAGTCCGGCTCCATATGCTCGATGGGGAGATCCCGTGTGCGCAGCGTGACATCGGCGCCATTGACGGTGACCGTCCGGCCGTCGGCCCGGGTCAGGACATCCTCGATGGTCGGCGCGATGAAGTCGATGACATCGCGCCTCTCGGCCTCGCGCGCGCTCAGGCTCGCCGCATAGCGCACCGCCTGTTCCGCCCAGTCGGCATTCCGCCCGCGCAGATCGGCCAGCGCACGGATATAGGCGACCGCATCGTTGACGGCCTTCGCTTCCATCGCGTTCTCGGGCACCCGGCCGCGCCCGCGTTCGCCGCCCGCCGTCTCCTCCCCCGCGTCGGCGCCGTCGCCGCCGTTCGGATCGCGCTCCGGGCGATCCCCGTCGCGATCCCGCTGCGGCAGCCCCCCGCCGATCGCGACCGGCGTCGCCGCGCCGAGATTGGTCCCGGGCGCCATCGCGGCCACGTGGCTGGCATAAAGGATGTAAGTGCCGGCGCTCGCCGCCCGCGCGCCGCTCGGAGCGACATAGGTCGCAACTGGAACCGGCGAGCCGAGGATCTCGCGAATGATGTCGCGCATCGAGGTGTCGAGGCCACCCGGCGTGTCCATGCGCAAGACGACGATGGCCGCACCGCGCGCCCGGGCCCGACCCAAGCCGCGCGCGAGATAATCGGCGGTCGCAGGTCCGATCGCACCGTCGAGATGCAGAACCACCGCCACGGGCTCGCGCGGCGTCTCCTCCGCGGCCACGGCCGGGTCGACACCCGACGTCGCCAGCAGCAGGCACCAGATCAGCGTCGGCAGCATGCAGGCGGCGATGCGCGCACGAAGGGAAATCCACCCACCAGCCATATGGATCCCCTCCATCATCGGGCGTACCGAACCAGACCTCATCCGCGCGCTCGATTGGGCAGGATTCTTACCCGGTGCCGCCGCTCCCGTCTCGCGGACCCGTCGCGCCGCACGTCGCCGTTGCTGCTGCAACCGTACGCATGTGGGCAGCGCGCCGGCATTGCCCAAGGGCTGAGTTCGGCCCGCAGCCGGCCACGCGCGCGCCGGACCGCGCCAGGGTTGGCGCGCCGGGAACGCCGACCCCGCCTCTCGGCCGGGCGCTCCCTGAGCCGCGGGCGGGGCGACCCGGCCCCCCGAGCCGGCCCTGGCAACGGTTCGACCCGATCCGGATCATATTCCGTAGCACCGAAGTGGTTTCCGCACTCGGTTTGTGTGAAGGTGTCGGGTGCGCTGCCGGGTGTGTCCCGCAGGCCGGTCGCCATGCGGAGTGCGACGTTTCGGAGAAGCGCCTTCCGCTTGGGGAAGGCCACCCGGATCGGGTGATCGGGTCGAAGTCGGGGCCGGCCCGGCGGCATGCGGACCAGAGAACGGAGCTGGAGGCAAGCAGATGGCGAAGGCAGAAGCGAGCAAGGGCACCGGAAAAGGCGCAAGGGCGGGGAAGGTGAACCCTGCGCTGATGAAGCCGCTACAGCCGTCGAAGGAACTGGCGGCGATCGTCGGCGATGCCCCCTTGCCGCGGCCGGAAGTGGTCAAGAAGGTTTGGGACTACATCAAGCGGAATGATCTCCAGAATCCGAGCAACCGCCGGGAGATCGTCGGGGACGAGAAGCTGAAGAAGGTCTTCGGCAAGGACAAGGTCACGATGTTCGAGATGAACAAGCACCTGGCGAGGCACCTCAGCTGAGAGCGGTGACGGGAGCGGCGGCACGCACGACATAGCCCCCCGGGCGAGGCTTCCGGGTCCGGGCCGGCGCGGCTGGCGCCCCCGGAAGCCGTTCGTCTGGCGCTTCGGCGCGAGCGGGGTGCCGCCGCGGCGGCCGGCGATCAGGCTGCGACATAGCCCACGATGGCGGCGTAATGGCACGCGGCGGCGAGGAGCACGAGGGCGTGCCAGATCGCATTGTGGTACGGGAGACCACCGCAGAGGTGGACCACGACGCCCAGGGTGTAGACCAGGCCGCCGGCGAGCAGCAGGAGGACGGCCGGGGACGGCAGCGCGGCGAATATCTCGTCGGCCGCGACCAGGAACAACCAGCCGAGCAGCAGGTAGGCCGCGATCGACAGGCGCTCGAATCGCCGCGGGTAGACCAGTTTCAGGAACGCGCCGGCCGCCGCCGCCCCCCACACCGACAGGAGCAGTGCCGTTCCCGTCGCGTTCTGCATGCGGATCAGAAGGAACGGCGTATAGGTGCCGGCGATCATCACGAAGATCGCGGCATGATCGAGGCGCCGCAGATAGTCCTTGCGCGGAGACGGCGGCGTCAGGTTGTAGAGCGCCGAGCAGGTCAGCATGCCGAGAAGAGCGCAGCCGTAGAGGATCAGGCCGATGCCGGGAAGGACCTGCCCGTGCTGTGCTGCAATCCGCACGAGCACGACGAAGGCGGCCGCGCCGAGGATCAGGCCGACAATGTGGATGCAGCGATCAGCCCGCTGCTCGCTTTTCCGATAGTTCGGGAACAAGGTTGACCCCGTCGGTTGCACATCGTGCGAAACGCCATTCTGCGGCCAGCGGGCGGCCCCGGCACGGAACCCGGCCCGCCGGGACGATCGGGTCCGGCACGCAGCGGAGCGCCGGCCCGGCCGCCACAGCACGGACAGCTCACCCGCGAGGCGTATGGAGCCGCTCGGGTCGGCTGGTGCCGGCTCCGGGATGACGGGCCTCGCCGAACCTCTCGCGCGGCGCTACCATCCGGCCTCCGAGACCCCGCGAACGGCGCCGGGACCGTAACATCTCTCCGGCATCGGTCGGCGGCAAGCGCCCGACCGGCCGCCCCTGTCGGTCGCTTCGGAGCGTTCCCGCCATGAGCACGCATGAACAGTCCTCGGCTTCGGCGGGAGTCGTGAGCGAGGCGGAGAGCCTGTACGCATGGCTGCGGCTCGTCGCCTCGCTCCTGCTCAGCACGCTGGGCGGCGTCGGCATGTGGTCGATCGTGGTGACGCTCCCGGCGATGCAGGCCGAGTTCGGGGTCGCTCGCGCCGACGCGTCGCTGCCCTACACGCTCACCATGATCGGGTTCGTCCTGGGCGGTATCCTGATGGGCCGCCTCTCCGACCGGTTCGGCATCGTCCCGCCGGTCGTCGGCGGGACCCTTGCGCTCGGGCTCGGCTATGTCGCGTCGGCACATGCCCAGAGCCTCTGGCAACTGGCCCTGGCGCACGGCGTGCTGATCGGCCTGCTCGGCAGTTCCGCCACCTTCGGCCCGGTGATCGCCGACATCTCGCTCTGGTTCACGCGTCGCCGCGGCCTTGCCGTCGCCATCTGCGCGAGCGGCAGCTATCTCGCGGGCACGGTCTGGCCGCTCGTGGTCCAGCATCTGACCGAGACGGTCGGCTGGCGCGACGCGCATCTCGCCATCGGCATCTTCTGTGTCGCGACCATGCTGCCGCTGTCGCTCGTGCTCCGGCGTCCGCCACCGCCCGCGGCGACGCCGGCGGCCGTTCCGCTCGCAGCGCCGGCCGGATCGGCCAGGAGCGTATCCCCGAACCTGCTGCAATTGCTCCTGATTGCCGCAGGCATCTCGTGCTGCGTCGCGATGGCGATGCCGCAGGTCCATATCGTTGCCTATTGCGGCGATCTTGGCTATGGCACCGCGCGCGGTGCCGAGATGCTGTCGCTGATGCTGGGCTTCGGCATCGTCAGCCGCCTCGCATCGGGCTGGGTGGCCGACCGGATCGGGCCGCTGCCGACGCTGCTGCTCGGTTCCAGCCTGCAGACGGCCTCCCTACTGCTGTACCTCGCCTTCGACGGACTGGCGTCGCTCTATCTGATCTCGGCTCTGTTCGGCCTGTTTCAGGGTGGCATCGTGCCGAGCTACGCCCTGATCGTGCGGGAGCATTTCCCCGCGTCGGAGGCCGGCATGCGCATCGGTCTCGTGCTGTCCGCAACGCTGGCGGGAATGGCGCTGGGCGGCTGGATGTCCGGCGCGATCTTCGACCGGACGCTGTCCTACGACGCCGCCTTCCTGAACGGCTTCATGTGGAACCTGCTGAACATGGCGATCGCGTTCTGGCTGCTGTGGCGCCTGCGCCGGCCGGGAGCGCGACCGCACGCGGCAACCCTGAGACCGGCCGGCTCGCGGAGCTGACGCCGCGCCCTGCTTCGGCGCCCGAAACCGTGGCAGCCGACGCGTTGGAACGCCGTTCCTTGCCGGCTACGGCACCCCGTTCGCCCGGTCGCGGAAGTCCCGGCACCGGGCAGGCCCGACCGTGCCGGACGGCGAGGTGAGGGCGTGGCAGTCCGCCGGGATCGAGAACGGGCCCCGTGCGCCTTGCGGCTCAACGCCGCGAGCGCGTGATCGATTTGATCGGTCCGCGCCGGTGCCCCGACATCTCGGCGATCTTGCGATCCTGGGCCTCGATGAACGCGCGCGCCGGCGCGTCACCGTCGAGGCCGCCCAGTTCGGAGTTGGGCACCTTCCGGTTCGAGCTGCGTGCGCCGTCCTCATAAACGACATCGAAGAGCACGAAGCCGCCGCTGACGGGCTGTTTCCTGCGGGCCATCGATCCATTCTCGCCTACTGCGCGGCCCGGCGGTTCGCCAAGGGCCGCTCGTACTTTGCCGCTCGTCCGGCCGTCCGGTCTCCGGTCGAGCCGCAGCAGCGGTCGGAAGCGAAATGGGGCACCGGGTGGTCCCCGGTGCCCCTCCTCTGAAGCCTGAGTCGAGCGGTTCAGACCGCCTTCAGGTTTTCCGCCGCGGACTTGCCGCGCCTGGGGTCGCGCTGCTCCTCATACGAGATCCGCTGGCCCTCGCTGAGGCTGCCCATCCCGGCCCGCTCGACCGCCGAGATATGGACGAACACGTCTGCGCCGCCACTCTCCGGCTGAATGAAGCCGTAGCCCTTCTGGGCATTGAACCACTTGACAGTACCGATCGCCATGATGGCCTCCTGTGAAAAGATCGGATCGACGGCATACGAACCGCTCGCACGCCGTCACACAGCTCTGGCCTCATGGAGTAGTCGTCCGAACGCCCGATCGGGCGGAGCAGCGAGTCGCAGAAGCAAAACTGGTATGCCGGATATGGCGACGATTCGTCCCCTGGCAAGTGGAACGTGCGGATTTTCTCCCGCGCCGTCGGTCCTTGCGGGCCACCGCACCCTGCTTCAGGCCTCGTCGAGGGCGATGCGGCGGCGGCGGGCGCGCAGCGCCGGAAGAATCGCGGAGATCAGCAGCAATGCCGCGAGCCCGAGGCACACCGCCGAGATCGGCTTGGTGACGAAGGTCGTCATATCGCCTTGGGACAGGATCAGCGCCTTGCGCAGATTGTTCTCCAGCATCGGCCCGAGCACGAAAGCCAGCACGAGCGGCGCCGGCTCGAAGCCGAATTTCTTCATCAAGTAGCCGAGCACGCCGAAGCCGATCATGAGGTAGAGATCGAACGTCGAGCCGTTAACGCTGTACACCCCGATGGCGCAGAACAGGAGGATCATCGGGAACAGGATCCGGTACGGGACCCTGAGGACCTGCACCCACAGTCCGATCAGCGGCAGGTTGAGGACAAGCAGCATGAGGTTCCCGATATACATGCTGGCGATGACGCCCCAGAACAGCTCCGGGTGCTTGACCATCAGCAGCGGGCCCGGCTCGACGCCGTGAATGACGAAGGCGCCGAGCAGCAGCGCCATCACCACGCCGGTCGGAATACCGAGCGTCAACAACGGGATGAAGGCGCCCCCGGCGGCCGCGTTGTTGGCGGCTTCCGGCCCGGCCACACCCTCGATGGCGCCCTTGCCGAAGCGGGCGGGATCCTTCGCGAAACGCTTCTCGACCGCGTAGGAGAGGAAGGACGAGATCACCGAGCCGGTGCCCGGCAGCACGCCGAGGATGAAGCCGATCACGGAGCCGCGGACCAACGCCCAGCGGCAGTCGATCCAGTCCCTGACCGTCGGCAGGAGCTTGCCGATCCGCGTCGTGACGATGGTGCGCTGCAGCTTGCCTTCAATGTTGAGCAGGATCTCGGCAATGCCGAACAGCCCCATCACGATCGGCACGATTCCGACGCCGTCGACCAGCTCCAGCCGGTCGAAGGTCAGCCGTGGCATTGCCGTGATCGAGTCGATGCCGACCAGGCCGAACGTCAGGCCAAGGCAGGCCATCATCAGCGACTTCAGAATCGAGCCTTGCGTGACATAGCTGAGGATCGCGAGACCGAACACCATCAGGCTGAAATATTCGGCCGGTCCGAAGCGCACGGCGAAGGCGGCGAGCGGCGGCGCCAGCACCATCAGGGCCACGACGGCAAGCGTCCCGGCGATGAACGAGCCGATCGCCGCGACGCCGAGCGCCGCGCCCGCCCTGCCCTGGCGCGCCATCTGATAGCCGTCGAGCGTGGTGACGACCGATGCGGCCTCGCCGGGGATGTTGATCAGGATCGCCGTCGTCGATCCGCCGTACATCGAGCCGTAATAGATTCCGGCCATCATGATGATGGCCGATTCCGGGGCGACATAGAACGTGACGGGCATCAGCAGCGACATCGCCGCCACCGGCCCGATACCGGGCAGGACGCCGATCAGCGTGCCGATGAAGACGCCGACGAAGCAGTAGGCGAGATTGGCGGGCTGCAAGGCGACCGCAAAGCCGGTCGCCAGCATGTCGATCAATTCCATGGCTCAGCCGCGTCCCGGCACACCCGGCGCGAGCAGACTCCACTCGATCGCACCGGGATCGAGAAGGCCCTTCGGAAACTGCGTGCCCAAGCCGGCGCCGAACAGCAGGTAGACGGTCAGCGTCGCCAGGACCGAGTAGACGATCGCCACCCTCCAGGGCTGCGGCTCGACCGTCCGGAACAGCAGCATCAGCAGGAGGATGGTCAGCGGAATGAAGCCGACCGTTTCGAGCAGTCCGGCGTACAGGACCAGATAGGCGATGACGATCGGCACGTTGCGCCAGCGCTCGCCGAACTGCGGCTTGGCTCCGCTGTCGCCCTCGAGGGCGACAGCGCGGCGGGCGCGCAGCAGCGAGGCGGCGGCGAGGGCGGCCGAGAGAACGGCCAGGATCACGCCGACCCAGAAGAGGAGGAAGCCGCTGCCCGGATCGCGCAGGTCGCCGAGGCCGAGCTCACGGCCCTCGTAGACGAGCCAGAGACCGAGCGCGAGGCCGGCGATCCCGCTGCCGAGATCGGGTGCGTACATCGAGGACTCTCCGGCGGAAGGGTGGACGGGGTCGGCGAGCGGCCGACGCCCGTCGGGCGATCCGGGACGCCTATTTCTTGGCCAGCCCCAGCTCTTCGACCATCGCCTTCTGCTCGTCCATGAACCGGAGCACGAACTTCTCGTAGGCCTCGGTGTCCAGATAGTCCTCGACGAAGCCGATCTTCTGCATGACCTCGTCGTGAGCGGGCTCCTGCATCGCCTTACGGAAGGCGTCGTGCAGGGTCTTCACGATCGCCGGGTCCATGCCCGCCGGACCGCCGATGCCATAGGGAGAGGTCGCAACCAGGTCGATGCCTTCCTCGCGCAGGGTGGGCACGTCGGGGAAGCGCTTGAGGCGTTCGGGTGTCCACACCACCAGCAGCCGCAGCTTGCCTGCGTCGGCCAGTGCGCCGAACGTCCCGGTGCTCGCCGCGGCCGCCGTCGTGTGACCGCCGAGCAGCGCCGCGTTCTGCTCGCCGCCGCCTTTGTACGGGACGTGGACCCATTGGATCCCCTGATGCTTGGCGATCTGCTCCATCGTCACGTGCAGGGTCCCGCCGGCGCCGGAGCTGGAATAGCTGACCTTTCCGGGGTTCGCCTTGGCGTATTCGAGGAACTCCTTCCAGGTCTTCCACGGCGCGTCCGCCTTCACCGCCACGCCGAAGGCGTACCCCGTGAGCTGGATGATATAGGTGAAGTCCTTCTTCGGGTCGAAGGAGGTCTTCTGGATGAAGGGCAGCCGGTACAGCGTCGCCGGCAGCTGCGAGATGGTGTAGCCGTCCGGCTTCGCCGTCGCGGCCATGGTCGCGGGGCCGAGCGTGCCCGCGGCGCCGCCCTTGTTCTCGATCGCGATCGGCTGGCCGAGATGCTTGCTGGCGAGATCCGCGAGCACGCGCATATGCGTGTCGGTGCCGCCGCCGGGCGGGAATGGCACGATCAGCGTGATCGGTCTGGTCGGATAGTCCGCCGCGGCGACGCCGCCGGGGGCGGCCGCCAGGCCGGCGGCGAGGACAGCGGCGGACAGCGCCATCCCGAAGAGAGAACGTCTCGATACGGGCATCTTCGATTCCTCCGTGCACCCGCACCGCCGACGCGAGGACGGCGGCACGCGGGGCCATGTTGATGTCGCGCCGTTCGGGTCGTCGACGCCCGAACCCTTCGATCGGGCTTCTTCCGGTCGCAGCCTACGACACGGCGCCGTCGGCACCGTTCACCTCTCCATTCCGATCCGATGTCTCCGGGAGACGGTTCGCGAATGGCGGCGCGCCTCGGGCGCGCCGTCGACGGTCCCCTGATAACGGTGTGCCCGCGGGGACGCAACGGGCTATCGCTCGGGCCCCGGGCTGTCGCCCGACGGCAAGAGCTGCCCGAGACAGTGCGCTGCGATGTCCGGGTCGGGAACCCGCCGTCCCTGCGCGCTTCGCGGCGGACCGTCCCCGGTGATGCTGGGGCGGCTCGTGCAGGGCTCCGGTCCGGGCCGCCATCGACGCTCCGGACGCCTCCCGCGAGAGGTCCGGGCACATCGAGCGGCGAACAGGTCGCCCGGCCGTTGCCCGAGGATGCAGGACCTCCGAGCCGCGGCACGCCTCGAGATCCCGGTCCCGGCCGGCCGATCGGCACCAGCCGGTTGCCGTCCGTCGAGCCGGTGGCCTATGATCCCGGGCGACACTTACGGTTCGAGGATGTCATGAATCCCCCCGATCGTCTGCGGGCCCTGCTGGCGGGGCCCGATTTCATCGTGATGCCGGCCGTCTGGGACGGGTTGAGCGCCAAGCTGACCGCCGGCGTGGGATTCAAGACCGCCTTCCTCTCGGGCTCCTGCGTGGCGGCGAGCCGGCTGGGGGGACCGGATCTCGATCTGATCTCCTTCGCGGAGATGTTCGACTCCTTCAACATGGTGCGCGGTGCGGCACCGGACCTGCTGGTGCTGGCCGATGGCGATCATGGCTACGGCAATGCCATGAACGTGCAGCGCACGGTCCGGGCCTATGGCCGTGCCGGCGCCGCCGCGATCCTCATCGAGGACAAGGTGACGCCGCGTGCCCTGACGGCAGCCGGCAAGCCTTGCCTGCCGCGCGACGAAGCGCGCATGAAGATCCGCGCGGCGGTGGAGGCGGCGAAGGAGTCCGGCATCCTGATCCTGGCGCGCACCGACTGCCGCCCGACCCAGGGGATCGATGAGGCGCTGGCCCGGATCGAAATGTTCGTGCAGGAGGGGGCCGACATCCTGTTCCTGGATTCTCCCGCCGATGAGGAGGAGATCCGCCGTGCCGTTGCCGCCGCAGACGGGCGGCCCTCGTTCGCCGTCCTGTCTCCCGGAGCGCCGCGGGCGACGCCGTCGCGCAGCGAGGCGGCCGCGCTGGGCCTCAAGATCGGGACCTATCCCACCGGCCTGCTCTCGCCGGCGGTTGCCGGGATGAAGGCCGGGCTGGCGGCCCTGGTCGCCGGAGAGGCGGAGTCGGCGAACGCGCTGCCGTTCGCGGAATTGCGGGCGACGTTGGGCTATCCGGACTACGACGCCCAAGCCAAGCGTTTCAGCCTGCCCAACTGAAGGAAACGCCCGGCCTCTCCCGGCGACGAAGGGATACGGCGCGCGGCCCGCCGAGACCGTCCGTGAACTGCGCAACCAGCCGCGATCCGCTCCGCTGTCAGCGACGGGCCCGGAGCGGTGTCCTCGATATCCTCTCCGCCCACACCGCTGCTTCCGACGCGGTATCCGTTCGGCGGTTCTACCGCCGTCGTCGGCACCGAGCCGTCGGCCGTCATTCGCGCCGGGACTGCGTTCCGCGGAGCCGCGACGATGGCCCCTCCCCCGATCGGATCATGGACGCCGTATCCGGCGACAGGGCCGATTCCCGGGCGCGGGGCGCGAGCCGCCACGCTGATGTTCCCGCAACGTTCCACACCTTTAAGATGTGCCATAGGTAAAATTTCCGGTGACGGAATGTAGTTGACGGGCCGCGACGCGGTTTGACAGGCTCGCGGCCGGGACGAGACGATCCGTCGGATCAACCAAAGGAAGTGAAGGCTGCCGTTCGCCGTCCCGACAGCCATTGGAGGGGAAAAATGAGAGTTCGCCGCATGCGCCGAATGCAAGGGTGGGCCGCTGCCGGTCTGGCTGCCGGACTCATGGCGCTGTCGGTTCCCGCCGTTGCGGGTGGCGTCCTGCGCATCGGCATGACAGCCGCCGACATCCCGCTGACCGCAGGGCAGCCCGACAACGGTTTCGAGGGCTACCGGTTCACCGGCTACACGATCTACGACGCTTTGGTGAACTGGGACATGTCGTCGGCCGACAAGGCATCGGACGTGCGGCCCGGGCTGGCGACCGAGTGGGCCGTGAAGCCGGACGACCCGACGGTCTGGGTGATCAAGCTGCGCCAGGGTGTCAAGTTCCACGACGGCTCCGACTTCGATGCCGACGCGGTGATCTGGAATCTCGACAAGATTTTCGACGAGACTTCGCCCCAGTATGCGCCCGACCAGTCGGCGCAGGTCCGCGGCCGCATCACGTCGCTCAAGTCGTACCGCAAGATCGACGACGGGACGGTCGAGATCACGACAAAGAACCCGGACAGCTTCTTCCCGTACCAGCTCACCTACGTGCTCTATTCGAGCCCTGCGCATTGGGAGGCGCTCGGGCGCGACTGGAGCAAGTTCTCTCGGAATCCGTCGGGAACCGGACCGTTCAAGGTTGCTAACCTCGTTCCGCGTGAGCGGCTGGAGTTGGTCCCGAACCCGGACTACTGGGACAAGGACCGCATTCCGAAAACCGACAAGATCGTGCTGATGCCGGTCCCGGAGGCAAGCGCACGGACGGCAGCCCTGCTGTCCGGCCAAGTTGACTGGATCGAGGCCCCTGCGCCGGATGCCATCCCGCGCATGCAGTCGTCCGGCTTCAAAATCGTCTCGAACGCCTACCCGCACATCTGGTCGTGGCATCTCAGCCGCCTGCCGGACTCGCCCTGGAACGACCTGCGGGTCCGCAAGGCCGCCAATCTGGCCATCGATCGCGAAAGCATGAAGCTCCTGCTGCGCGACTTCATGCAGCCGGCCAAGGGTCATGTCCTGCCGAGCAGCCCCTGGTTCGGCAAGCCTTCCTTCGATATCGGCTACAACCCTGAGGAAGCCAAGCGCCTGATGGCGGAGGTGGGCTACGGCGCGGACAAGCCGCTCAAGGTGAAGGTGCTGATCTCGCCCAGCGGCTCCGGACAAATGCAGCCCCTTCCCATGAACGAATTCATGCAGGAGAGCCTCAAGGCGATCGGCATCGACGTCGAGTTCGAGGTCATGGAATGGGAGAGCCTGCTGAGCCGCTGGCGCGCGGGTGCGGCCGCCGACGTCAACAAGGGCGCCAACGCACTGAACGTCAGCTATGCGACGGTCGACCCGTTCAGCGCCTTCGTCCGCTTCTTCCAGAGCGACCAGATCGCGCCGAACGGCACGAATTGGGGCCATATCTCCGACCCCAAGCTGGACGATCTGATCACCCGCGCCCGTGCCTCGTTCGACGTCGCCGAACGCGACCGCCTCCTGGCCGAGGCGCATGCCCATGCGGTCGACCAGGCGATGTTCCTGTGGGTCGCGCACGACGTCGGTCCGCGCGCCCTGTCCCCCAAGGTGAAAGGGTTCGTGCAGGCGCAGAACTGGTTCCAGGACCTGACGCCGGTCTACGTCGAGTAGCGCAGCGGACGGGAGCGCGGGGCCCCGTTCCCTCGCCTCCCGCCCGCGGGCCCAGGCGAGAGACTGCCCGATCCCATGACAGCATATCTGCTCCGGCGGCTGTTCTATGCCGTGCCTATCGCGCTCGGTGTGGCCGTCATCATTTTCTCGCTGATCCACATCGCACCGGGCGATCCCTTGAGCGCCATGGTTCCGGCCGATGCGCCGAGCTCGGTGGTCGAGCGGCTGCGCCGCGACTACGGCATGGACCGACCGCTGCCGGAACAGTTCCTTCTATGGCTCGGGCGCGCGCTCGGCGGCGATCTCGGCACTTCGGTCGCGACGGGGAGACCGGTCGCCGGCGAGCTGGCCGCGGCCGTCACCAACACGCTGATCCTCGCCGCCTGTGCGTCGCTGATCGGCTTCCCGCTCGGGATCCTTCTGGGCGGCCTCGCGGGCTACTTCAACGGCCGGGCCATCGACCGGCTCGCGACCGCGACTGCGATCACCGGCGTCAGCGTGCCGCACTACTGGCTCGGCATGCTCCTGGTGATCATCTTCTCGGTCGAGCTGGACCTGCTGCCGGCGATGGGAATGGGCCCCGGCGGCTCGGCCTCCTGGACCTGGGACTGGGTGCATCTGCGGCATCTGATCCTGCCCGCCATCACGCTCTCGGTGATCCCGATGGGCATCGTCACGCGCACGGTGCGCGCCGCCGTGGCGGAGATCATGAACGAGGAGTTCGTCGAGACGCTGCGCGCCAAGGGCATGCGCGAGCGACAGGTGATCCGCCATGTCGCGAAGAACGCCGCGCCGACCGTACTCGCGGTGATCGGCCTGCAGCTCGGCTATCTGCTCGGCGGCTCGATCCTGGTCGAAGTGGTGTTCGCCTGGCCCGGCACGGGCTTCCTGCTGAATACCGCGATCTTCCGCCGCGACCTTCCGCTCCTGCAGGGGACGATTCTCGTGCTTTCGCTGTTCTTCGTCGCCGTCAATCTGCTCGTCGATCTCCTACAGACGATGATCGACCCGCGTATGCAGCGGACCTGAGGCGGACGGCATGAGCCAGACGCCCGGTACGCTCGCCCTCGAACCGCCCTCCTCGGGAGCCGGGGCGGACAGCCGCGGCCCGGAAGGCTATTGGGCCAACGTCGCCAAGCGGCTCCGGCGGGACAAAGTCACCTTGTTCTTCGGGTTCGTCCTGCTGCTGGTATTCCTGAGCGCGCTTCTCGCGCCCTGGCTGGCACCGGCCGACCCCTACGCCACCAGCATGCTGCGGCGGCTGAAGCCGATCGGCACGCCCGGCTATCCGCTGGGTGCCGACGAGCTCGGCCGCGACATGCTGACCCGACTGCTCTACGGCGGACGGCTCTCGCTGCTGATGGGCATTCTACCGGTCGTCAACGCGACCGTGATCGGCTGCGTCCTCGGACTGGTCGCCGGCTATTTCGGCGGCAAGGTCAATATGGCGATCATGCGCGCAATGGACGTGTTCTACGCGTTCCCGTCGGTTCTGCTGGCGATCGCCATTTCCGGCGCGCTCGGGGCCGGGGTGGTGAACACCATCGTCTCGCTGACGATCGTGTTCATCCCGCCGATCACCCGCATCGCGGAGAGCGTCACGACGCGGGTGCGCAGGCTCGACTTCGTCGAGGCGGCCCGCGCCACAGGCGCCGGGAGTTTCAGCGTGATCCGGGTGCACGTGCTCGGCAACGTCCTGGCCCCGGTCCTCATCTACGCCAGCAGCCTGATCAGCGTCAGCATCATCCTGGCGTCGGGCCTCAGCTTCCTCGGCCTCGGCGCGACGCCGCCCGAGCCGGAATGGGGACTGATGCTCAACACGTTGCGCGACGCGATCTTCGTCAGTCCGTGGGTGGCCATCGTGCCGGGCGTGGTGATTTTCATCACCTCCATGTCCTTCAACATGCTGAGCGACGGTCTGCGCCACGCCATGGACGTCCGGATGTGAGGGGCGCGCAGTGACGGTGGAAACGACCAATGCCCCGGACGCTCCCGCCATTCTGGAAGTTCGCGGCCTTCTCAAACACTTTCCGGTAAAGGGCGGGCTCCTGCAGCGCCCGGTGGCGGCGGTGCAGGCGGTGGACGGCGTCTCTTTCGCGGTGCGCCGCGGCGAGACGCTCGGGATCGTCGGCGAGTCCGGCTGCGGCAAGTCCACCACCGCGCGGTTGCTGATCCGCCTGATCGAACCCGACGCCGGCGAGATCCGGATCGACGGCCGGCCGGTAGGCGGCCCGGGCGGCCTCACCCTCAAGGCGCTGCGCCGTCGGCTCCAGATGGTGTTCCAGGACTCCTACGCCTCGCTCAACCCGCGGCTGCCGATCCTGGATACGGTCGCCTACGGCCCGACCGTCCACGGCGTCTCCCGGACCGAGGCGCGGGCCAAGGCGGCGGAGCTGCTGCGCAGGGTCGGGCTCGCGCCGGAGACCTATGCCCGTCGTTACCCGCACGAGCTCTCGGGCGGCCAGCGGCAACGGGTCAACATTGCCCGGGCGCTGGCGCTGGATCCGACCATCCTGATTCTCGACGAGGCGGTATCCGCGCTCGACAAATCGGTGCAGGCGCAGGTGCTCAACCTGCTGCTCGATCTCCGCCGCGAGCTGTCGCTGACCTATCTGTTCATCTCGCACGACCTGGAGGTCGTGCAGTTCGTCAGCGACCGCGTGCTGGTCATGTATCTCGGCAAGGTCGTCGAGGTCGGCTCGGTCGAGGCCATCTACCGGGAGCCTCAGCACCCCTACACGCGGGCCCTGCTGTCGGCGATGCCGGAGATGGATGTCGACCGCCGGAAGGAAGAGGCGCCGCTGTCGGGCGACCCGCCGACGCCGATCGACCCGCCGTCCGGCTGCCGCTTCCATCCGCGCTGCCTCTTCGCCGAACCGGTGTGCCGCCGAATCGAGCCGCTGCTGACCGACCTGCCCGGCTCGGAAGACCATGCCGCCGCCTGCCACATGGCGATTCGCGGCTCCGGCCACTCCGCCGCGCCCGCCGGAGAGGCTGCGATTCCCGTTCGTACCGAACTCCCGAAGGAGAGCGTAAGACCATGACCGAGGACAGCACACAGGCCGTCCGCGCCGCCGCCGCGGCCCTGCAGGAGATCGCGCTGCCCGAAGCGGAGGCCGCGGCATTGCTGCCGGCCGTCGCCCGCAACGTCGCCGCGGTCGCACGGCTGGCACCACGGATCGCCTTCGAGGACGAGCCCGCCCTCTATGCCGATGCGATGCAGAGGGCCAAGGGATGAGCGGCCTGACCGACGGCGACCTGCTCGGCCTGGACCTGGTCGGGGCGGCCGAGGGAGTTCGGACGCGGAAGTTCTCCGCAGTGGAGCTGACCGAAGCCTGCATCCGGCGCATCGAGCGGCTGCAGCCGAAGCTGAACTGCTTCATCTCCCTGGAGGCGGAGACGGCACTCGCGGCCGCGCGCCGGGCGGACGAAGAGCTGGCGAAGGGCGTCGTGCGCGGACCGTTGCACGGCATCCCCCTCGCCCACAAGGACATGCTCTATCGGGCCGGCAAGGTCACGACCTGCGGCTCGAAGATCCGCAAGGACTTCGTGCCGAGCTACACCGCCACCGTCCATCTGCGGCTGGAGGCGGCCGGGGCGCTCGATCTCGGAACCTTGAACATGGCCGAGTTCGCCTTCGGCCCGACCGGGCACAACGCGCATTGGGGGCACTGCCGCAATCCCTGGAACCCCGACCACATCACCGGCGGCTCGTCCAGCGGATCGGCCTCCGCGACGGCGGCACGGCTCGTCCTCGGGGCGCTCGGATCGGACACCGGCGGCTCGATCCGCCTGCCCTCGGGCCTCTGCGGCCTCGCCGGGCTGAAGCCGACGCAGGGGCGGGTCAGCCGCTACGGCGTGATGCCGCTTTCGTTCTCGCTGGACCAGGTCGGCCCGCTCGCGCTGTCCGTCCGCGACTGCGCCCGGATCATGTCCGTGATCGCCGGCTACGACCCCAAGGATCCGACCAGCAGTACGGTCCCCGTCGACGATTACGAAGCGCGGTTGGCGGGCGGAGTCCGCGGCCTGCGGATCGGTGTGCCCACGAATTACTTCTACGACGGGATGGTGGACGAGATCCGGGCCGGGATGGAGGAAAGCCTGCGGGTGTTCCGGGATCTCGGCGCCGAGATCGTCGAGGTCGAGATACCGCATCTCGACGTGCTCGACGGCCTGTCCAACGTCGTGATGGCCTCGGAGGCAGCAACGATTCACGGGCGCTGGCTGCGCGAACGCCCCGACGATTATCAGCCGCAGGTCCGGCAACGGATCATGGCCGGCCTGTTCTACCCGGCGACGCGCTATCTGGAGGCGCTCGATCTGCGGCCCCGCATCGTCGCGGACGTGATCGAGGCCGTGTTCACGAAGGCCGATGTGCTGCATGCGCCGCTGCTGGCACGCCCGGTCCCCAGGATCGACGAAACCGACCTAGGCGGAACCCCCGAGGCTCATGCCGCGATCGGGGAGCTCACGCGGCTGACCCGGCCGCTCAACTATCTGGGCTTTCCGGGGCTGACGGTGCCGGCCGGCTTCACCGGCAACGGTCTGCCGATGGCTTTCCAGCTCCTCGGGCGGCCCTTTGCGGAGGCGATGCTGCTCCGCGTCGGGCACACCTATCAGCAGGAGACGGACTGGCACCGGCGCGCGCCGACGCTGGCGGCATAGCGATGGCCGTAACCGTCGGCACACTCCGGGCATCCGAGAGGGGCGCGGCGACGCCTTCGCCCCTCGTCGAGGTCGAGGACCTCGCAGTGCGCTTCGTCAGCCGCGACCGCGTCGTGCACGCGGTCAACGGCGTGACCTTCACGCTGCGCAAGGGCGAGGTGCTGTCGATCATCGGCGAATCCGGCTCGGGCAAGAGCGTCACCTTGCGCGCCCTGATGCGGCTGCTGCCGGCGCGGGCGCAGGTCAGCGGCCGGGTTTCGATCGCCGGACACGACGTGCTGCGGGCGAGCGCCCGACAGCTCGGCGACCTGCGGGGGCCAGTCGTCTCGATGATCTTCCAGGAGCCCGCTGTCGCCTTCGACCCGGTCTATCGGATCGGAGAGCAGATCGTCGAGATGGTCGTCCGCCACGAGGGCTGCGGGCGGGATGCGGCACGGAAGCGCGCGCTTGAACTGCTGGAGATGGTCCAGATCCCGTCCGCGGCGCGACGGCTCGATGCCTATCCGCACGAGCTGTCGGGCGGCATGCGGCAGCGGGCGATGATCGCGCTGGCGCTCTCCTGCCGTCCGAGCCTGCTGCTGGCGGACGAGCCGACCACCGCACTCGACGCGACCGTGCAGATCCAGATCCTGCTGCTGTTGCGCTCGCTCCAGCGGCAGCTCGGCATGGCGGTGATCTTCGTGACGCACGATATGGGGGTCGCGGTCGAGATCGCCGACGAGCTGGCGGTGATGTATGCCGGCCGCTTCGTCGAGCGCGGCCCGACCCGCGACATGCTGGCGAGCCCGGCGCACCCCTACACGCGGGGCCTGCTGGCGTCGACGGTGCGCGGGGCGGAGCGCGGCAGCAGGCTCCTGGCGATCCCCGGAGCGCCGCCCGATCTCTCCTCACCGCCGGTCGGCTGCGGCTTCGCCCCGCGCTGCGCCCACGCGCAGGACCGCTGCCACAGGGAACCGCCGGCCGACCTGCCGATCGCCGAGAGGCGGACGGTGCGCTGCATTCTCGCCGAGGGCACCGGCATCGGAGGCGGCGCCGGCGCGTAGTCGCCGCCGCCCGACGGCGACGTTCCGCGCGGCCGCTGCCGGAGAGCCGGTGGGCGGACCGCTACGGCCCGAGCCGTCGACGCCGCGCACGGCCGTCGATCGTGACGCGGCCCGCAGCCTTCGCGTCGCCCGACCCGTTCCGTCGAGGTGCGGTCGCGCGGGCCTATGGGGCCGCACCGCGGATTTGCGTTACCTCCCGGCAAGGCACCAGAAATCGGTATCGATACGGCTGCGGCTCCGATCCTGCCGGATCTATTCCGCTGCCTGTTCCGCGGGTGTGCGGAACAGGGTGCGATAGCGGTCCCACTCGTCGGCCCCGGCACGGCGGAACCCCTCCTGCGGGGTGATGTCGGCGAGCGGCTTCGGATGGCGCCCGGTGCTCTTCACTTCGGCGAGCACGGCGTCGCTGATACCCAGCACGGCGCGCGTCAGTACTCCCGGCAGGATCGCGAGCTTGTAGCCCATCTGCTCCGCCTCGCTCAGCGACAGGTCGGGCGTCTTCCCGCGCCAGACGATGTTGAGCAGACAAGGCCCCTTCACCAGCCGCGGCACGGCGGCAACCTCGTCGAGCGTCTGCGGCGCCTCGACGAACGCCATGTCGGCGCCGGCCTCGAGCGCGGCATTGGCGCGCTTCACCGCCTCCTCGAATCCGAGCACGGCCCTGGAATCGGTCCGCGCGATGATGACGAAATCCGGGTCCCGCTTCGCGCTGACGGCCGCGCGGATTTTCGCGACATAGTCCTCGAGCGGCACGATCACCTTGTCCTCGAGATGCCCGCACTTCTTGGGGAAGCCCTGATCCTCGATGTGCATTCCGGCAACACCGCGCCGCTCATACTCACGAACCGTCCGGATGGCGTTGAGCTCGTTCCCGTAGCCGGTATCGGCATCGGCGATCACGGGAAGGTTGACCGCCGTAGCGATCCGGCCGGCGTTGTCGGCCATCTCCGACATGGTAAGCAGACCGTAATCGGGATAGCCCAGACTCGCAGCCGTGCCGCCGCCGGTCATATAGACCGCGGCAAAGCCCGCCCTCTCGATCGCTCGGGCCGTAATGCAGTCGTAAGCTCCGGGAGCGACGACCATGCCGTCCTCGCGCAGCAGTTTCCGGAGCTGTTTGGCTTGGGTCATCTCCATCTCCCTATGCGGTAACCGTATCTAGCGGGTCGGCAACCGATGCCGGGATCATGCTTCGACAAGACCCGCTTGCCAGGTCTCGATGTGCCGGGCACGATCACGGAACTCGGCGGCGCGGTCGACATAGTGGCAGGCGGCGACGTGACCGTCGCCCACGGCGAGCAGGGGCGGCTCCTCGGCCGTGCAGCGAGTGGTCGCGAACGGGCAGCGCTCGGCGAAGCGGCAGCCGGGTGGCGGCGAGAGCAGACTGGGTGGCGCCTTCGGGATCGAAATCAGCTCCCGGCCGCGATCGGCCAGATCCGGGAAGGCGTTGCAGAGCCCCATCGTATAGGGGTGGAACGGACGCTCGAACACGTCCTCGCCGCCATGTTCGACGATCTTTCCCGCATACATCACGGCGATCCGGTCGCAGTTCTCCGCAACCACGGCCATGTCGTGCGTGATCAGCAGCATCGTCTTGTTCAGCCGCGTGTGGATTTCCTTGATCCGATGCAGGATCTGGTCCTGGACGATGACGTCGAGGCCGGTCGTCGGCTCGTCCGCGACGACCAGGCCGGGATCGAGCACCATCGCCATCGCGATCATCGCCCGCTGCCGCATGCCGCCCGAGAACTGGTGCGGATAGTCGCGCAGCCGGCCCCGCTGCAACCCGACCAGGTCAAACATCTCCTCCACTCGGCGGCGCCGCTCCTCGGCGCTCCAGGAGACATGGTTATCGATCGCCTCCAGGATCTGCCGCTCGACCGTGTAGACCGGATCGAAGCCGTTCATGGCGCTCTGCGGGACCATCGCAATCTCGCGCCAGCGGACGCGGTTTAGCTCCTCCGTCGAGAACGTCAGCAGGTCGCGTCCCTTGAAGCGGATCTCGCCGGCGATGGCGGACCCGTTCGCCGGGAGGATGCCGAGGATTGCCTTGGCGATGGTCGATTTGCCGCAACCGGACTCGCCGACGAGACCGAGATACTCGCCTTCGGTGATGTCGAACGAGACGCCGTCGACGGCGACGGCAGGGCCGGCGGCGGTCTGATAGGCGATCCTGAGATCCCGGATCTCGAGCACGGCCATGCCGATCACATCTCCCGGAGACGCGGATTGAGGAGCTCTTCATAGGCCCGGGTCACCATGAAGACCGAGATCACGAAGAGCGAAAGGCAGATACCCGGCGGCAGCACCCACCACCAGGCGGTGCGCATGGCACCGGCCTTGAACGCCTCGTTCAGCATCGAGCCCCAGCTCACCACGTTCGGGTCGCCGAAGCCGAGAAAGCTGAGTGCGGCTTCCAGCATCACGCCGCCCTGCACGCCGATCGCCATGTAGAGGAAGCTCAGCGGCAGAACGTTCGGCGCGATGTGGACGAACAGGATCTTCCACTCGCTCGCGCCCGCCGCCCTGGCGGCCCAGACGAACGGCCGGGATTTGAGCGACAGCACCTGCGCACGGATCACGCGCGCCGTCGTCCGCCAGAGAAAGAAGATGACGAGGATGATCACGATCGCGAGGCTGGGCGCCGTGATCGAGATGACCACGAGCGCGAAGGGCAGGAAGGGAATGCCGAACGCGATATCGGTCAGCCGCATCAGCGCCTCGTCGGTCCAGCCGCCGAAATAGCCGGAGACGAGGCCGATCAGCGTGCCGACGACGACGCTGCCGACGGCCGAGATCACTCCCACGATCAGCGCGACGCGCGCTCCCCAGAGGAGCTGACTGAAGACGTCCATGCCCTGATTCGTGGTTCCAAGCAGGTTCGCTAGCGTCGGCGGTGAAAGGCGCGCCACCGCGCCGCGCTCGGTATAGGTCACTTCGAACGGGCCGTAAGGCGCGATCTGCGGCCCTAGGAATGCCATCGCTACGAATAGAAGGATGAAGGCCAGGCCGACCGTCCCGGTCGGGTATTTGACGATGACACGCAGAGCACGCAGCACACCGGCCGCGAGTCCCGCACGGCCGCGCCGCCGCACCGCCGCTCCGGTCGGATCGGCGGATGTCTCGATCGCGAACTGGCTGTCTGGCATGCCGGTCTCCCGCTCAGTCGTAGGCGACGCGCGGATCGATGAAGCCGTAGAGCACGTCCGCAATGAAATTGAAGATTAGGATGATCAGTGCCATCACGAAGAAGCACGCCTGCGCGACGGGATAGTCGAGGTCATGGAGCGCCGTCACGAGTTCGCGCCCGACGCCCGGCCAGGCGAAGATGATCTCCAGCAGCACCTGGCCCTGGAACAGGAACCCCATCATTACCGCGATATCGGTCACGAGCGGCAGCAGCGCGTTGCGGGTGGCGTGGGCCACAATGCGCCGCTCGGGCAGACCCTTCGCTCGTAGGATGTCGAGGAAGTCGCTGCCCTTTACCTCGAGCATGGTGCTGCGCAGAAGAAGTGCCGGGCTCGTGATCTCGCGCGTGATCAGGACGAGGCACGGCAGCACCAGATGGTGCAAGAAGTCGAAGGTGAAGACGGTCGCCCAGAAGCTTTCCTGATAGCCGCCGATCGACACCATGCCGCCCGGCGGGAACCAGCCGAGCTGGTAAGAGAAGATCATCAAGACCAGAATGCCGACGAAGAAGGACGGCGCCGAGCGCAGCGCCAGCAGCGTGACGACCGCCGCCCCTTCGGAACGGCTGCCACGCCGCCAGCCGAGCCAAGCACCGAGCGCCGCGCCGAGGATGACACTCATCACCACGGCCGGCACGATCATCGCCGCGGTGTGCAGCAGTTTTTCGAGGACGATCTCCTCGACCGGCATCATCTGGAAAAAGGACGTACCGAAATCGAACGTCAACATGTTCCACATGTAGTTGACGTACTGGACCCAGATCGGCTGATCGAGGCCCCAGAGTTCCTTCTGCCGCCGGATCATCTCGTCCGAGAAGTTGCTGTCGACATAGACGGACAGCGGGTCCCCGGGCAGCAGCTTGAACAAGACGAACATGATCGTGAGAACCGACACGATCACGAACAGCAGCAGACCGAGCCGTCGCAGCACATAGGCGCGCAGGCCGTGCATGCGTTTCCTCCAACTCGCTAGTACATCGGGCCACCAGTCACGGCGGCCCACCCCTCCGATTTGCAGTCAGTTGTTACGATATTTTTTCATTTACATAATCAATGGGTAAGCCTTCTCTACGGAACAGCCAGGTCCTTTTATCGCGAAATTTCTTCTCGAATGCAGCGATCTTGTTCTCGTATTGGAGCGTCAATTCGATTTCGTCAAGACCGAGAAGCAGTCGCCGCTTCCGTCCGGCTTCGATCTCGAACCCGAACGAACTGCCGTCCGGCGCGGTGCACGTCTGGTTGGCGAGATCCACCGACATCGTCGCACCGGGTCGCTCGTGAAGCTGAGCCCGCAACCCGGCAGCCGTCTCCCCATCCTGGCGGATCAACAAGAGCCCATGCTTCACCGAGTTGTTGTAGAAAATGTCGCCGAAGCTGACCGCGATCACGCAGCGGATGCCGTAATCGACGAGCGCCCAAACCGCCTGCTCCCGGCTCGACCCGCCGCCGAAGTTGCGATCGGCGACAAGGATCTTGGCATTCCGAAACGGGGCCCGGTTCAGGATGAAATCGGGGCGTTCCGCTCCTGGAGCCTCGAACCGCAGATCGTGAAAAAGCACATCCTGATAGCCATCGTGGCGCGGCCGGCGCAGGAAGCGTATCGGCGTGATCTGATCCGTATCGACGTTGGGCCGATCGATCGGCGCGGCCACCGCCGTGAGCGTGGTGAACGGTTCCATGGTCAAGGTCCTGTCGCGACGTCGCGGACATCGGTGATCCGGCCATAGAGTGCGGCCGCCGCGGCCATCGCCGGGCTCATCAGATGCGTGCGGCTGCCCTTGCCCTGCCGGCCCTGGAAGTTCCGATTCGAGGTCGAAGCACACCGCTTGCCCGCCGGGACCAGGTCGCCGTTCATGCCGCAGCACATCGAACAGCCGGACTCCCGCCACTCGAAGCCGGCCTCCTTGAAGATCCGATCGAGCCCCTCGGCCTCCGCCTGGAGCTTCACCTGGGTCGAACCGGGCGAGATCATCGCCGGGATCACCGCGCGACCCCGCCGGGCCACGGCGGCGGCGGCCCGCAGATCCTCGATGCGCGCATTGGTGCAGGAGCCGATGAAGACCTGGTCGATCGGGATGTCGACCAGCTTCGTGCCGGGAGACAGTCCCATATAGTCCAGCGTCTGCAGCATCGCCTCCCGCTGCTTGTCGGACTCAACCGCGGCCGGATCCGGAATCGCGCCGGTGACCGGGAGGGCGTCCTCGGAGCTATTGCCCCAGGTCACCATGGGCGCGATCTCCCGCGCATCGAGCATCACTTCGGCGTCGAAGACGGCGCCCGGATCGCTCGGCAAGGTCTTCCAATAGGCGAGAGCGGTATCCCAGTCCGCCCCCTGCGGGGCGAAGGGCCTGCCCTTGAGGTAGGCGTAGGTCGTCTCGTCCGGCGCGATGATCCCGGCCTTGCCGCCGGCCTCGATCGACATGTTGCAGACCGTCAGGCGCTCCTCGATCGACATGGCCCGGATCGTCGAGCCGGCATATTCGACCGCATGCCCGGCCGCCCCGTTGGCGCCGATCCTGGCGATGATGGCGAGGATCACGTCCTTGGCCGTCACGCCGAACGGACGGTCGCCCTCGACGGTGATCCGCATTGTCTTGGGACGGCGTTGCCAGAGCGTCTGCGTGGCGAGTACATGGGCTACCTCAGAGGCACCGATGCCGAAGGCGAGCGCCCCGAGCGCGCCGTGGGTCGAGGTGTGGCTGTCGCCGCAGACGAGAAGCAGACCGGGTTGAGTCAGGCCCTGCTCGGGGCCGACGACATGGATGATGCCCTGCCGGGGATCATCAAGACCGAACAGGGTGAACCCGTACTTCTCCGCATTCCGCCGCAGCGTCTCGACCACCTGTCGCTGCTCGGGAAAGGGGATGTCCTCGAGCCTGTGACTGAGCGTCGAGACCCCATGATCCGGACTCGCAAATGTCTGATCCGGCCGCCGCAATCTCAGGCCGCGGCTTTCCAGGAAGCGGAAGGCGTGCTGGGAACCATCGTGCGCCAGATGGCGCGAAACGAACAGAAGTACCTGGCCGTCGTCCTCCTCCAGGATCACATGATCGTCCCAGATCTTATCGAAGATCGTCCTCGGTTCTGCCAAGGGCGTGCCTCCCTCCTCAGCCGGTGGCGCACCATGGTACGCTTTTGCGGATCCAGCGCCGCAGCGCAGAGTCGCCGCTCAATGAACGGCCGCCCGCGCTGCGGCGTCCGACAGGATCACGCGGACGCATGTCCGCCCGCGATCATGTCTCTTCGACCATCATGATGCCGCCCCAGCTATAGCCGGCGCCGGGCTTCACGACCTTGCGGACCCGCTCCTTCCAGGCCTCGTCCGAAGGTGACGGGTACATGAGGCGCCCCTCGCTGTTCCAGCGATAGCCGGCCTCCTTCAGGATCGTGCGCGCCTTTTCCAGGTCGAATTCCGGCGCCGGCGGCAGGTTCGGGTTGTGCCAGGGGTTTCCCTCGACCAGGAAGGTATTCGATTCGGGTATGCGGCCCGAGCCTTCCCAGACGACGTCGACCAGGAACTGCCGGTCGAAACTGTGGTGCCAAGCGCGGCGGAACTCGTAGTCGCGCCAGGGCAGCCAGGAGATGCGCGTGACGCCGTGCAGCCAGTTGACGTCCTTCACGCGCTCCAGCTTGACGTGAGGGATGCCCTCGAGCGATTTCGCCTGCGATGGCTTCAGATAGACACCATCGGTGAAATCGACCTCGCCCGACTGCATTCGCCCCAACAGGCCGTCCACCGACGGAACCACGACCATCACCAATTCGTCGATGTTCGGCGCAGCGAAGTGCCGTTTATTGGCGATGAGCTGCAGCTCCGTGTCCTTGCGGTAACGGCCGAACTTGAAGGGGCCGCTGCCGATCTGGTCCTTGGGCGCCACCACCAGCCGTCGGGCGTCCTCGCCTTCCTTCAGATTCTGTTCCGCAGCCAGCCGCTCCCAGACATGCTTGGGAAAGATCACGTTTAGCACGAGGAAATAGGTCTCGAATTCCCCGTAAGGCTGTTTGAAGTGGAGCCGAACCGTACGCTTCGCCTCGTCTAGGATCTCGCAACTCTTCAGATAGCGGTTCGCCGTCCAGAAGAAGCCCCGGTCGTACTTCATCAGGAAGTCGAGCGTGAACTTGAGGTCGTGGACAGTCACCGGCTTGCCGTCGTGGAACTCCATCCCTTCGCGCAGGGTCAGGTTCCACGTCTGATCGTCGATGCGCTCCCAGGATTCCGCAGCCCAGGGAATGACATTCAGATTCTCGTCCAGGAAGGCGAGCCGATCGTAGATCATGCGACCGATCGCCCGGTAGCGGTTGCCGGCACTGATGAGATTGATCGACTTGTCGACCGCGGTGACGCCGACGATCGCGCGCTTGCGGTTCGTCTTCGGCTTCATACGCAGATAGGTATGGAAGATGTTGAAATCGGCGATGCCGAAGCCCGTCACCGGTACCACGTCGGACCAGGCGGCGCCGTTGTAGGCGTTGATGATGCCGGGACCCCAGCCGAACTGCGTGATGTAGAGGTCGTCGGCCAGTATCTCCTGGGCGCGATGAACATGCTTCATCCGCTCCTGGCGGTCGCCGGTTGCAGCCTGCGCCTCGATTGCCGCATCATATTGCTCGTTCGCCCATTCGCCGTAATTGCGGCGGTCGAGCCCGTAGGCGCGTGAGACCAACCATTCGGAGGGGTCGAGCCGTTCCGGGCGCGGCACCGCCGGATGGATTTCCACGTCGCCGTGCCGGTGGCTGAGAATCGCCTCAAGCCAGCGCGCCTGCGATACTTGTTCGATCTTGTATTTCAAGCCGATCTTCTCGGCATCGGCCGCCCAGCGGCGCCAAGCATCGATCCAGTCCGGCTGCGTGTTCTGGACGAGGACCGAGAGCTCCGGCACGATGGCACCGTCCTTCGGCCAGGTGATGCGGGGAAGTGTCTCGTCGATCCAGCCCTGGTCCTTCAGGAAATAGCCGTCCTTGCTGTCGTAGAAGTCACGATAGCGATCCTTCGCAAACTTGATTTTCGCAGCGTCCTGCGCATTGGCCGGGCGGAACGGCATCTGCGAGAGCGCGAGCGTGCCTCCGGTGACGGCGGCGAGCTTCATGAACGTGCGGCGATCGATCCCGCCGGCAAGCAATTTCCGGATGTCGAGCGACATCGTACCCTCCCTTCGCGTTCGATCTATTGGAACAGATGGCAGGCGACGGTCCGGTCCGGGGCCGTCGCACGCGCGACCGGCTCGGCCGTACGGCATTCCGCCATAGCCTGCGGACAGCGCGGATGGAAGCGACAGCCGGTCGGCAGGTCCGCTGGATTCGGTACCGCCCCCTCCAGATGAATACGACGCCGGGTCCCGCGCCGCATAACCGGGGCCGCGGCGATCAGCGCCTTGGCATAGGGGTGCTGCGGATCGTCGAGCACGCGGTCGGCCGGGCCGATCTCGACGATGCGGCCGAGATACATGATCGCCACCCGCGAGCAGATATGCCGCATCGTCGACAGGTCGTGGGAGATGTAGAGGATGCCCATCTGCATCTCCGTCGCGAACTTCCGGAACAGGTTCAGGATGCCCGCACGGATCGAGACATCGAGCATCGAAACCGGCTCATCGGCGACCAGGAAGCGCGGCTCGATGGCGATGGCGCGGGCGATTGCGACGCGCTGCAATTGCCCGCCACTCATCTCGTGCGGGTAGCGGCCGACGAAGTTCTCGATCGGGACCAGGCCGGCGCGCGACAGTGCGCGGTGGACCATTTCCTCATGCCGCTTGCGCTCGCGCGGGAAGTGGATCGCGATGGGCTCCAGGATGCTCTGATACACGGTGAAGCGCGGGTTCAGCGCCTCGTACGGGTTCTGGAACACGATCTGGGCACTGCGCCGAAACCGCTTGAGCCGCTCCCGCCCGGTGAGCGCCGCGAGATTCTCGCCGTCGAAGATGATTTCCCCGCCGGACGGCGAATGCAGCTTCAGGGCCGTCATCCCGGTTGTCGATTTGCCGCAGCCGCTCTCGCCGGCGAGGCCCAGCACCTCGCCCGGCCGGATCGCGAAGCTCACATCGTCGACCGCCTTCAGCCAGCGCTCTTCGCCCAGGCCCAGCAGCGAGCCGAGAAAGCTCCGTCGCACCGCGTACCATTTCCGCAGATTGCGGATCTCGATGATCGGCGCGGCGGCGCCGTCGGCCTGCTCCGTCATCTGCATCGCTGCTCCCGTTCCGCGATCCGGTCCCAGCCGGCCTCCTGCGACCGGTGCGCCGGCGCTCATGCATACACCCATGGGCGCTCTTGCCGGTCGCGCGCCTGGAAGGCGGCTATCTCCGCGTCTCGCAGCAGCGTCGCGCCGATCGGATCGAGCCCTTGCAGCAGAGCCTGGCGGCGATTGGGATCCACCGTGAAGGCGACCACCCGCTTGCCGGGTGTGCGGACCTCCTGGGCTTCCAAGTCGATGGTGAAGGTTGCCCCGGCCTCGGCGGCGGCACGCGCCTCTTCGGCCAGCGCCTCCACCTCCGCCTGCGGCAGGACAATCGGCAGCACGCCGTTCTGGAAGCAGTTGTTGAAGAAAATGTCGCCGAAGCTGGGTGCGATGACGCAGCGGATGCCCATGCCCCGGATCGCCCAGACCGCGCCTTCGCGCGAGCTGCCGCAGCCGAAATTTCGGCCGGCCAGCAGGATCCTGGCGCCGCGGTAGTGCGGGTGATTGAGCACGAAATCCGGGTTCTCCGAGCCGTCCGGGCGATAGCGCAGCGATTCGAAGGCCCACGGTCCGAGATTCTCCCGGTCCGGCCCAACCAACCGCTCGATCCGGATCACCACATCGGTATCGACGTTCTCCCGCATGAACGGTGCCGCCACGCCCTCCAGCACCGTGAACTGGCGCTCATTGGTTCTGTCCTGTCCCATGGCTCAGAGTCCCAACCGGCGCACATCGGCGATAGAGCCCGCCACCGCCGCCGCCGCGGCCAGAGCCGGACTCGCGAGGTGAGTGCGCGCGCCGGGGCCTTGACGGCCGACGAAATTACGATTCGAGGTCGAGACGCAACGCTGGCCCGGCGGGACGACCTCGCCATTGGCCGCTACGCATTGCGAGCAGCCCGGCTCGCGCCAGTCGAAGCCGGCGTCCCGGAAGACCCGGTCCAACCCCTCGCTCTCGGCCTCCTGCTTCACCCGGACTGAGCCGGGCACCACCCAGGCGGTGACGCCCGCGGCGACACGCCGGCCGCGTACGACCCGTGCCGCGTCGCGCAGATCCTCGATCCGACTGTTGGTGCAGGAGCCGATGAACACGCGGTCTATCGGCGTGCCGGCGATCGGCCGCCCGGGCTCCAGGCCCATATAGCGCAGGGCGTCGGTGGCGGCGTTGCGCCGGCTGGCGTCCGGCAGGCTCGCCGGATCGGGAATGACTCCGTCCACGCCCACCACGTCCTGCGGGCTGGTGCCCCAGGTGATCTGCGGCGCCAGGCTGCCGATGTCGACATGCTCCTCGCGGTCGAACACCGCATCCGGATCGCTCGGCAGCCGGCGCCACGCAGCGACGGCCTTGTCCCAGACCTCTCCCTTCGGTGCGAACGGCCGTCCCGACAAATACTCGATCGTCGTATCGTCGGGCGCGATCATGCCGAACCGGGCGCCCATTTCGATCGAGAGATTGCAGAGCGTCAGCCGCCCCTCCATCGACAGCGCCCGGATCGCCGGCCCGGCATACTCGACCGCATGGCCCGTCCCGGCGGCCGCGCCAAGCGTTCCGATCAGATGGAGAATCAGGTCCTTCGGTCGGACCCACTCGCCCGGCGTTCCGGTGAAGGTGACCCGCATCCGCTTCGGCCGGCGCTGCTGAATGGTCTGGGTGGCCAGGACGTGCAGCAGCTCGGAGGAACCGATCCCCCAGGCCATGGCGCCGAGCGCGCCGTGGGTACAGGTGTGGCTGTCGCCGCAGACGATGGTCGTGCCCGGCAAGCTGATGCCCATTTCCGGCCCGACCACATGGACGATACCCTGGCCGTCCTCACCGAGATCGAACAGGCGGACGCCGTGCCGCCGCGTCTGCTCGCGCAGTGCCCGCATATATTGGGCGCTCAGGGGCGAAGTGTCGGCGGTCCGCCCGGGCGCGCTCGATACCGCGTGATCGGGGGTCGCGAAAGTGAGCTCCGGGTTACGCACGCGGTAGCCCATCTCCCCGATACGCCGCAGGCCCATGCCGCCGCCGAGATCGTGCATGATGTGGCGGTCGACGTGGAGCAGCGCCGTGTCGTCGCCGAGGTCGGCGACGACATGCGCGTCCCAAATCTTGTCGAAGAGCGTGCGGCCGTGCCTGGCCTTCTCGGGCATCGCGCCTTACTCCGCCGCCTGTTTCGCCCACTTCGCCTCGAAATCCCAGACCTCCGGGAAGCCCATCAAGGCGTGCATCCCGCCCTCGAGCTGCAGGGTCGGGATATCGGCGCCCAGCGTGCTGCCGTGCCGGAGCAGATAGTCGTAGGCGCGACGCATCGCTTCCGCAGCGGCGCCGAAGCCGATCCCGGGATAGATCGCGATCGCGAAGCCCCATTCCTTCAGCTTCTCGGCCGCGACCACCGGCGTGCGGCCGGATTGCACCATGTTGGCGAGCAACGGCGCATCGATGGTCCGGCCGATCCGCTCGATCTCGGCTTCGGATTCCGGCGATTCCACGAAGATGATGTCCGCTCCGGCCTGCCGATAGGCTTCGGCCCGACGTAGCGCCTCGTCCAAGCCGAGGCTGGTGCGCGCGTCGGTGCGAGCGATGATCAGCGTCTCGTCGCTGCGGCGCGCCTCGGTCGCGACGCGCAGCTTCAGCACCATGTCTTCGATCGGGATCACGCGCCGGCCGGGCGTGTGGCCGCATTTCTTCGGCATCTCCTGATCTTCGATCTGGATCGCCGCCACGCCCGCCGCCTCGTAGCCGCGCACCGTGTGGCGCACGTTCAGCAGGCCGCCATAGCCGGTATCGGCGTCGGCGATCAGCGGCGTGTCGCACATCTCGGCGATCATCCGCGCACGGCCGACCATGTCGGTGTAGGTGGCCAGCCCGGCGTCGGGCAGCCCGAGATGCGAGGCCGTCGTGCCGTAGCCGGTCATGTACAGGGCCTTGAAGCCCATCCGGTCGGCGATCCGCGCCGAGATGCCATCGAACACGCCGGGCGCGACGATGAATTCCTTCGTGCGGATCAGTTCCTTGATCCCGGGCTTACCGTTCTTCGCCATGATCCCGTAATCCTTCCCTCAGCTTCGTTGGTCGCCTCGTCGCACTGTCGTGCCGCTCTCACCGGTCTGGTAGGCCCAGGGGCGGCGGGCATGGTCCGCAACCCGGAAGGCGGCGATCGCGTCAGCATGGCGCAGCGTCAGATCGACCTGGTCGAGTCCGGACAGCAGCATCTCACGGTTCGGACGCGAGACCCGGAAGGGGATACGCTCGCCGTCCGGCGCCAGCACGATGCCGGCCTCCAGATCGACCGTGATCGCCGCCCGGCCCTGGCTCGTCTCGACCTGCCCGGCCAGCCGCCGCACCGTCGGGAGATCGAGTTCCACCGGCAGCACGCCGTTGCGGAAACAGTTGTTGTAGAAGATCCCGCCGAAGCTCGGCGCGATCACGCTGCGGAAGCCGTATTGCCGCAGCGCCCAGACCGCGGCCTCGCGCGAGCTGCCGCAGCCGAAATTGGGGCCGGCCAGCAGGATCGTCGCATGGCGCCAGGGCTCCCGGTTCAGCAGGAACTCGAGATTCTCGCGGCGCCCCTCAAAATAGCGCCAGCCGGCGAACAGGCTCGCCGCATGCCCCTCGCGTCCGGCGCGAATCAACTCGCCGGCGGGAATGATCTGGTCGGTGTCGATGTTCGGCCGCAGGAGGACCGCGGCGGTACCGGTGACGCGAACAAACTGCTCCATCGTGCCTGCCTTCAATGCGCCATCTTGCGGGCATCCGCGATGCTGCCGGCCACCGCCGAGGCGGCGACCGTGGCGGGGCTGGCAAGGTGGGTGCGGGCGCCGGGGCCCTGCCGTCCCTCGAAATTGCGGTTGGTCGTGCTGACCACCCGTTCTCCTGCAAAGGTCTCGCCGCCCATGAACGCACAGAGCGAGCAGCCCGATTCCCGCCACTCGAACCCGGCCTCCGTGAAGACGCGGTCGAGGCCCTCGGCCTCCGCCTCGCGCTTGACCCGGGTCGAGCCGGGAACACAGATCGCGCGCACGCCTGCGGCGACTTTGCGCCCGCGCAGCACTTCCGCCGCCGCCCGCAAATCGGACAGCCGGCTGTTGGTGCAGGAGCCGATGAATGCAGCGGTGATCGGCACGCCCTCCAGCGGCGTGCCCGGCGTCAGTCCGGTATAGGCCGCGGCGCGCGACCAGGCCTCGCGACGGACCGCGTCGGGTGCCGTGGCCGGGTCCGGGACCCGCCCGTCGACCGGGACGGTATGTTCCGGGCTGGTACCCCAGGTGATCTGCGGCGCCAGCACGGTGCAGTCGATTTCCACCTCCGCGTCGAACGCCGCATCGGGGTCGCCCGGAAGCGTCCGCCAGTATGAAAGGGCGCGCTCCCAGGCCGCACCCTTGGGGGCGAACTCACGGCCGGCCAGATAGTCGTAGGTCACATCGTCGGGAGCCACGAAGCCGTATTTCGCCGAGAATTCGATAGCCATGTTGCAAAGGGTGAGACGACCGTCGACCGGCAGGGCCCGCACCGCCGACCCGGCGAACTCGACCGCGTGACCGATTCCCCCGTTGGCACCGATGCGACCGATCAGGGCGAGAATCAGGTCCTTCGCGACGACGCCGGCAGCGCACCGTCCCTCGAAGCGCACCCGCATCGTCTTCGGCTTCACTTGCGGCAACGTCTGCGTCGCCAGCACATGCTCGACCTCGCTCGACCCGATTCCGAAGGCGAGCGCACCGATCCCACCCACCGTGCAAGTATGGCTGTCGCCGCAGACCAGGGTAAGGCCGGGCAGCGCCACCCCCAGCTCCGGCGAGACCACATGCACAATCCCCTGGCGATCGTCGCCCACGTCGAAGAAGTGCAGTCCGTAACGCCGTGCCGCGGAACGCGTCGCGCGGATACGCTCGGCGCCGCCCGGAATGCGCGTCTCGTCACCGCGACCGGGAACGGTGTCGACCACGTGGTCGATCACTGCGAACACGAGCTCGGGACATTGCGGCGCCCGCCCGGAGCGCTCGAGGCGCCGAAGCGCTTCGCTTCCGCTCAGCTCATGCAGGAAAAGCCGGTCGATTTGGAGCAGGAAGGTCTCATCGCCGAGATCGGCGATGACATGGTCGTTCCACACCTTCTCGAAGAAGGTGCGAGCCTGCGGCATGGTGTTTCCCCTTCGCGCATTCTGTCTGTCCGTGCGCCGTTTGATTCGGGCGAGGTTAACGTCATTCCTCTGTCCTGGAAAGGTCGACCCGGCAACCGCGCTCGAACTCACGGCATCGGTCCGTCGGATCACGGCCGGCGCGGAGCGATAGACCAGCCAAGCGCGAAAGCATCCGAGCCTTGGGCGGACGGAGCAGTCCCACTACCGGCCATCGGGCCGGATACTCCTGCGGGCACTCGGGCCGATCGACCGACGGCAGAGCCAGGCACATCGCGCCGGGCCGACTTGAAAGGCCGGGTCGGGGAACGGCCATGGCCAGCGCTGCACCCCCGCCACCGATCTCGGTTCCCGTTCGGTGGGTCGATTGCCGGGGCTTGTGTGACGCCGTCAACCGCCGCAGGCGCCGATCCGGTACACCCGCGCCGCGGTGTCGTGGAAAAGCTTTGCCTTCTCCTCGGCAGAATAACCGGAGGTCAGCCGCTTGAACGAATTCCAAAGAACGTTATAGCTGCAACTGACCTTGTCTACCGGGAAATTGGACTCGAACATGCAGCGATCGACGCCGAACAGCTCGATCGTCTGTTCATAATAGGGGCGCGTCGCCTCCATCAGCTCCCGACTGCCCGGCGGGCGCGGTCGCTCGTGCCAGCCGAAGCCGTTTACCTCCATAGCAATGCCGCCGAGCTTCGCGAAGACGTTCGGACAGTCGGCCAGGGCCTCGATCGCCTTACGCCACGCGCCGAACACCTCGTCGCGCTTGCCGGCATAGGGTCCCACCCCGATCGGGCCACCGAAATGGTCAAGAACGATCGCCGTGTCCGGGAACGCCCGGGCAAGCTCGGTCAACTCCGGGATCTGCGTATGGTAGCACCATCCCTCGAAGCTGAGCCGGCGCGGCGCAAGATGGGCGAAGCCCCTGCGGAACTCCGGGTCGGCATAAAGGCCCGGCGGCGGTCCGGTGCGGTGATTCGGCACGTCGGGGCTGGCGTGCCAGGTCGCGCCCACCCGGATGCCGCGAAAGCGTCCGCCGCCGGCGGCGATCTGCGCGTCGAGTACCGCAGCGGCAGCGTCGCCGAGTCTCAGATCGGCCGTGCCGACGATGCCGGCGGCGACACGCGTGGGGCCGTACATGCCGGAGGCGCTCATGGCGGCGATGCCGTTCACGAACTCGGTTTCGCCGATCGGCCGCATGGCCTCGGGCCCGTCCGCCTTGAACATCGCGCCGCACTCGATAAAGACGGTCGACACGACATTGTGGCCGCTGTTCAGGTCCCTGAGGAACTCGTCGAGCAGATAGCGGGGCTCGACATAAGCCGTGCGAAAATCCCAGAGATGATGGTGCGGGTCGCAGACCGGCAATTCGGGCTCCAACGTCTCCTCGACGGTAAGCGCCAGCCAATCGTCGTTCGTCGCCATGGAGCCCCTCCCCCGTCGCGTCGGCCATAGTGCATCGGCCCGCTTGCGCGCCTCTGTCCCATGCGCGGTCGCCTCACGTCGTCCGCATGCGGTGCAGGTGCGGCGGATCCGGCCTCCGGACGAATTCCTCGCCCGGATCGATTACGACGATGCTGAGGACCCGTCGGGGAGGCGTCAAGCGCGATCGGAAGGCGTCCGGAACGACCGGCGCGGCGTCCGGGCAGTTTCCGGACGGGGCGGGGGCAAGGGCGGAAAGCCGATCGTCCCGCATGCCGACGGCATGCTCCAGTGCGGCGGGAGACGGGCGGGACGACGCGGCCGGTGCGTGCACCGCCTGACCGGACATATCGCCCGGTCCGGGTCGCCCGGGATGCCCGGCACTCGGGATCTTTCGGCCGGGTGTGTCGTTCGCACCGGAAGAGGGTCGACGTGTCTTGCGGGATGGACAGAGCGACGACAGGGATCGGGTGACCGGATTGCCGAGGGGAAAATAGGTGCGCCGGCCCGGGCGTTCCGGTGCCGTATCTGTCGCTGGGACAGAGCGCATGGCCGCGCCTGACCGCCATCCCGCTGGGGGCGCCGGCAGGGCTCTCTGGGCGACCACGGTCGCTTCACCGTCTGCTTCGCCGTCTGGACGATATTCTCCATCATCGGCTTGGGCATCAAGGAGGAGCTCGCCCTCTCCGAGACCGAATTCGGTCTGCCGGTCGGGACGCCGATCCTGACCGGGTTCCCTTGCCCGGATCGTCCTCGGCGCCTGGGCCGATCAGTATGGGGCGGCCGGCGGATCCTTGCGCTGCTTTCGGTGCTCGCCGCGGCCGCGACCTTTGCGCGCCGGGGCCGACAGCTGCATCGGGATGCTGGTCGCGGCGCTCGGTGCAGGGCTGACCGGCGGCAGCTTTTCCGTCGGCATCGCCTATGTCTCCAAATTCTATCCGCAAGAACGGCAGGGCACCGTCCTCGGCATCTTCGGCGCCGGCAATGTCGGTGCCGCCGTGACCCATCTCCCGGCGCCGTTCGTCATGGTCGCGGCCGGCTGGTAGGCCGTCGCGCAGATCTGGGCGGCCGGACTGCCGGTGACGGGCATCTCTTCCTGTTGCTCACCGACGAGGATCCGCCGGTGGCTTGTCTGGCCGTCATGGTGCGTTGGCGGCTTTCCGCGCTCCACGGCGCGGACGACACCCCGGCAGAGAGGTGAGGAGCAGACGATGAACAGCCGCCCGCCGGCCCGACCGCCGCAAGGCGCACCCGAAGATCCGGTCCTCAGTCCCGCGCTCAAGACGGTCCACGACACCCCCTAAGGCCCGGACCAGACCGGCACCGCCCCGCTGGAAACCGTTCCGTCAAGAAGGACGGGGGGACCGCCTGGCCCACGGTCTCGGCGGTGACGACGATCGTCTGCGTCATCATCGCGATCGCGCTGATCGTCTTCTGAGTCGGATGCGGCGGAGACCCGAAGTTTCCGCGCTTGCCCGTTCCCGCCTCGCAACGGCGAATCCGGACGAACCTTGCCGTAGCGCGACGGCGCGCCGAATGGATGCCGCAATCGCGCGCCGACCCACCGGTGCCGGCCCGGGTCGCGGTAGGGCGTCCGGCGTTGCTTGCGTGCACGCGCTCCGCACCTCGACCGATCTGACCGGCGTCTCGGTCCGCATGTCGCGAGCAGCGACCGGACCGGCGATCGGTCGCCTTGACCCCGAGGATAGTTCCGCCTACAGAAAATGCCTACGGACAACGTAAACTCTATGCCGAACCCGCGCTATCAGCTCCAGACCCTGTCCCGCGCGCTCGACGTGCTGGAGACGATCCAGGCGTCGCCCTCGCCGCTGTCGCTGACGGAGATCGCCGGCAGGCTGGGCGAAGCGATGCCGATCGTCTTTCGCATCCTGCATACGCTGGAAGCCAGGGGCTACGTGCTGCGCCGCCCCTCGGACAAGCGCTATCTCCCCGCGGGAGGCGTCGGCAGAGCGATTGCGATCGGTCAGACGATATCCGTCCTCCGCGCGGCCGCAGCCGTTTACTCGCCCCAGGGCGCGACCATCTCGGACCTGAGCCGCCGGGCAGGCCTCGACGAGCGGGTCACCGAAGAACTGATCGAGGCGATCGCCGCCGAGGGTGTCCTCGAAACGGTCGGCGACCCCCGAAGATGGCGGCTCTCCAGCGCTCTGCTGGAAATCGTGCAGCCGCTCCTGCGGGGCGGCGATTTGATGCCGACGATCCATCCGGTGATGGAACGGTTGCGTGACCGGACGGGCGAGACGGCGTCCTTGTTCTTCCGTTCCGGCATGCGCCAGGTCGTTGCCGTCGTCGTCCCCAGCCGCCATCCCGTGCGCTACGTCCTGGATGTCGGGACGAGCTTTCCGCTGCATCTCGGGGCCGCAGGCAAGGCGGCCCTCGCGGCGCTGGACGATGCCGAACTCGTGCCGCTGCTCGACCGGCTGGAGCTGACGCAGCTCACGAGCTTCGCCCCCGATCGCGAAACGCTGCTCGCGGAGATCGCGCGGATCCGGAAGCGGGGCTATGCCCTCTCGTCCGGTGAACGGATCGAAGGCGCGACCGCGATCGCCGCCCCCGTTCGCGACACCGCCGGACAGGTCCGAGCCGTCGCCAGCCTGATGATGCCCACCTTCAGGACGACGCCCGAAGGACTGACCGCCTTGGGCGAGATCCTGGTCCGGGAACTCGCTTCGGTCCGCATCGCGCCCCTCGACTCCGCCGCAGTCGGGCCCGCGGATGCCCAGTCCACATCGTCGGATCCCGATCTTGGGAGGAGAGAGTGATACGTGATCGGTCCCGGTTGGAGGCGCTGCTCGCGGATGTGCGCACCTGGGTTCGGGACGTCGCGGTCCCGAACGAGGATCGGGTCGAGGAACTCGACGAAGTTCCGGCCGATATCGTGGCGGACATGAAGCGACGCGGCTATTTCGGCTGGAGCATACCGGAGGAGTATGGCGGCGCCGGGCTGACCGCGGAGGAACTGGTCCTCGCGGCCATGGAACTGTCACAATGTTCGGCCGCGTTCCGTGCCAGGGTCGGAACGAACACCGGAATCGGCTCGGAGGCGCTGGTCGTCGACGGCACCGCCGAGCAGAAGGCCCGCTACCTCCCGAAACTGGCGTCCGGCGAGTTCGTCGGCTGCTTCGCCCTGACCGAGCCCGAGGCAGGCTCGGACGCAACGGCACTGAGGACGACGGCGACCCGGGACGGATCCTCCTATGTCCTGAACGGCAAGAAGTGCTTCATCACGAACGCGCCGATGTCTTCACCGTTCTGGCCCGCACGGACCCGGACGCGCCGGGAGCGCGAGGCATCAGCGCCTTCATCGTCGAGCGCGGAACGCCGGGGCTCAGCGTCGGCAAGCCGTACCGGAAGATGGGGCAGGCAGGATCGCCCGTCTCCGAGGTTTACTTCGACGAATGCCGGGTGCCGGCGAACAGCCTGATCGGCAGCGTCGAGGGCATGGGCTTCAAGACCGCGATGAAGGTGCTGAACAAGCAGAGGCTTCATCTCAGTGCCCTGTGCACCGGTCCCGCCATCCGCATGCTGGCCGAGGCTATCGGGCATGCGACCTCGCGCCGCCAATGGGGTCGGCCGATCGCCGACTTCCAGCTGGTGCAGGCGATGATCGCGGACTGCCAAACCGAGATTCATGCCGCCCGCGCCCTCATCCTGGAAACGGCGCGGAAACGGGATCGCGGCGAGGACGTCAGCCTCGAAGCGTCGATCTGCAAGTACTTCGCCTCGGAGATGTGCGGTCGGGTCGCGGACCGCGCCGTGCAGATCTTCGGGGGATCGGGGTATGTCGCCGATTACAGCTGCATCGAACGGCTGTACCGCGACGTGCGCCTGTTCCGACTCTATGAGGGGACCAGTCAGATCCATCAGCTCAACATCGCCAAGCTCACGTTGAAGGCGACGGCCGCCTGAGCCGCTTCGTCATGCGGCGCATGCCGGGTCCGGCACGGTGGCGCGCGCCGAGAGAACGCCGCCGGGCGAAGCAGCCGCAACAGGGCGCGAGCGTTCGACAGACCGCAACAACAGACGGAGGGAGTGAAATGTACCAGTTCTTCGGAAAACCGATGCTCGTCGGGCTCTCGGTCGCGGCGGCCGCCTTGCTTGGCCTTTCGGCGGCAATGGCCGACCAGTACCCGGCGCGGGTGATCACGGTCACGGTCCCGTTCCCCGCCGGCGGCAGCACCGACCTGATGGCACGGGCAACCGCCAGAGAGTTCTCCGATTTCTTCGGCAAGAACGTCGTGGTGACCAACGTCGCGGGCGGCGCCGGCACGGTCGGGACGGCGGCGATCGCCCGGGCACGGCCCGACGGCTACGCCATCGGCATCGTCCCGGCGGCGCCGCTCGTAAACCAGCCGCACATGCGGGAGACGCCGTACAACCTGGACTCCTTCGAATATGTCTGCCAGCTCTTCCACAGCCCTCAGGCGCTGGCTGTCAAGCCGGACTCGCCCTTCGCCACGCTGGAGGACCTGGTCGAGTTCGCGAAGGCCAACCCGGGCAAGCTGTCCTATGGCAGCCCGGGCCCCGGATCTCTGCCGCATCTCGACATGGAGCGGTTCCTGGAGATGGCGGGCATCGAGATCAAGCACGTGCCGTTCGCCGGCGACGGTCCCGGTCTGACGGCGCTGCTAGGCGGGCATGTCGATCTCTACATGGCGATCGTCAACGCGGCCGCGGACAAGGGGGTCAAGGCGATCGCCGTATTCGACGACAAGAGGAACCGGGCCTTCGCGGACGTCCCGACGGCCGCCGAACAGGGCTACGACATGATCGCGGCGTGGTGGGGCGGCGTCGTCGCCCCGAAGGGGGTGCCGGAGCAGGTGACCGCGCGCCTGAACGATGCCTGCCGCACCGCCGCCGAGGCCGACCGCTTCCGGGAGGCGCTGGAGAAGCTCGGCACGTCGGTGCAGTATCGCGGACCCGCAGATTTCCGGAAGCTGGTCGACGAGGTATCGAGCACGAACGGCCGTTTGGTGCGCAAGCTGCTCGACCCACAGAAGCCGGCCAAGCCGTGACTCCGCGGGCGCTGGATGCGGTCTACGGGGCCGTGCTGCTTGCGGCAGCCGGCTTGCTGTACCTGTCCAGCTACGCGGATGAGGTGCCGGGCCAGCCGGTGTCCGGAAACGCCGTGTGGTATCCGCGAATTCTGCTCGTCCTGATGGCCACCCTGTCGATCCTGCTGATCGGGCGGGGGCTGCTTGCCGGAGCGCAGGCCGCCCTCCCCGGCGTCCGCTGGCGCCCGCTGGCGGCCGCCACGGCGTTGACGGGGGTCTATCTCGCCTCCCTCCAGGACGTCGGATTCCTGCCGGCGACACTCCTCCTGCTCCCGCTGATGAGCTGGATGCTGGGGTTTCGGAGACCGGCCGCCATCGCCGTCGTCACGATCGGGTTCACCGTGGCCGTGTGGTACGGCTTCAACGACCTGTTCAATATGACGCCGCCCGGTCCCGGCCTGCCTTCGCTGGTCCACGGCGGCTGACGATCCCGGCATCCGTCAGGGGAGGAGCGAGGCCTTGGACGTTCTCATCGCCGCCGTCGGCATGATGGCCTCTCTCGATGCGCTGCTCGCCGTTCTGGCCGGGACGGCGATCGGCATCGTCGTCGGCGCGCTGCCGGGGCTGGGCTCGGTTCTGGCGATCACGACGGCCCTGCCGCTGACCTTCGTGCTCGCGCAGGAGGCCAGCATCGCCCTTTTGCTTGGCCTCTACTGCGGCTCCGTGTACGGCGGCTCGGTCTCGGCGATCCTGATCAACACGCCCGGCACACCGCAATCCGCGGCGACCATCTTCGACGGCTATCCGATGGCGCGGGGCGGTCGTGCCGACCTGGCGCTCGGCTGGGCAACGACGGCCTCCGCCATCGGCGGCCTGTTTTCGACGGTCATTCTGATCTTCGCCGCCCCCCTGCTGGCCGCCCTGGGGCTCAAGTTCGGACCGATCGAGTATTTCGCGCTGGGGCTGTTCGCGCTGACCTGCATCGCCAGCGTCTCCCGGGACGACCTGATAAAAGGGCTGCTGGCCGGGCTTGCAGGTCTGTTCGTCGCGGTCGTCGGCCAGGACCCGGTCACCGGGAACCTGCGGTTCGAGTTCGGGTCGTTCGAGCTGTCTGCGGGGATCGGGCTGGTCCCGTTCGTGGTCGGCCTGTTCGCGCTCTCCGAGGTGTTCTGGCGGGTCGCCGAGCCGGTACGCGACACCGAGACCGTGATGCGGGCCGGCTTCAAGCTGCCTGCCTTATCCGAACTTCGTCTGCGGGCCGGCGTCCTCCTGAAGTCCGCTTTGATCGGCACCTGGATCGGCGCCCTGCCCGGCATCGGCGCCACCACGGCATCGCTGGTGAGCTACGCCGAGGCGAAGCGGAGCTCGCCCCGGCGCGAGAAGTTCGGGACCGGCGAGCCCGACGGGGTGGTCGCATCGGAGGCCGCGAACAATGCCGTCACGGGCGGGGCGCTGGTGCCGACCTTGTCGCTCGGCGTGCCCGGCGATCCGATCACGGCGGTCATGCTTGGGGCCCTGGTCATTCAGGGCGTCACGCCGGGCCCGCGCCTTTTCACCGAGAGCGGCGAGCTGGTGGTCTTCGTCTATGTCGCCCTGATCGTGGCCAATCTCGCCATGTTCGCCATGGGCGCCCTGATGGCCCCGCTGTTCTCGCGGATCCTGCGGGTTCCGGAGCCGATCCTGATGGGCTGCATCGTCGCCCTGATCGGACTCGGCACCTACAGCGTCAACGCGAATCCCTTCGACCTCCTAATCGTCCTCGTCTCCGGGCTGGCAGGGTTCGCGTTGCGCTATAACAACGTCCCGCTCGCCCCCGTGGTGATCGGCTTCGTGCTTGGGCCGATGATCGAACAGAGCCTCCGGCAGGGCCTGATCCTGACCGACGAGAGCTTCCTCGCTTTCTTCGACAGACCGATTGCCGTCGTGCTGTTCGTTCTCACCGCGGCCTGCATGGCCTGGCCGTCGATCCGGGGGCGGCTGGCGCGCCGGCGGGCCGACCGGGGCGGCGCGCCCCGCGACCGCTCCGAGGAACTCGAGGTCTCGTGATCGAGGCGAACGCGATACGATGAAGGAGAAGAGAATGGCAGGTTTTCCGGCCTACCGGATTTTCGACGAGGACGGCCGCGTCGGCGGCCGGATTGTCGAGCTGGACGTGGACGACCTCGATCAGGGCGACGTGCTGATCAGGACCCGCTATGCGGGCGTGAATTACAAGGACGCCTTGGCCGGGACGGGCCGGGCCAAGGTTCTGCGGCGCTATCCCTGTGTCGGCGGCATCGAGGCGGTCGGCACCGTCGCCGCATCGCGCAGCGGGCAATTCCGGGAAGGCGATGCGGTGATCGTCCACGGTCGCGGCATCGGTGTCGCCCACGACGGCGGTTTCTCGAGCTACCTGCGCGTGCCTGCCGACTGGGTTCTGGCCCTGCCTACGGGGCTGACGATGCTCGAGGCGGCGACCTTGGGCGTGGCGGGCCACACGGCGGCCATCGCGATCGATGCGATGGAGGTGAACGGTCTCCGTCCGGATCGCGGGCCGGTAGCGGTGACGGGCGGGACCGGCGGCGTCGCCAGCCTCGCCATCGACATGCTCGACGGGCTCGGCTACGAGGTGACCGCCGTTTCCCGGAAACCGGACGCAGACGAGTATCTGCGCAAGCTCGGCGCCCGGCAGGTCATGCCGACGCCCGAGCCGGCCGCGCCCGCCAAGCCGCTCGAAAGGGCCATCTGGGCAGGAGCGGTCGATTCGGCCGGGGGCCATGTGCTCGGCTGGCTGCTCAGGACCATGGCGCCGAACGGCACGGTCGCCAGCTTCGGCAATGCGGCCGGCGTGGACCTGCACACGACCGTCCTGCCGCTCATCCTGCGCGGCGTGCGGCTGCTGGGTATCAACGCCGATACCGAGATGCCGTACCGCCGGGCCATCTGGGAGCGCCTGGCCACGGACCTGAAGCCCCGCCATCTGTCGGACATCGTCACCACGATCGCGCTGCAGGAGCTCCCCGATCTGATGATCGGAATGATCGAGGGGCGCACCCGCGGGCGGCATGTCGTCGCGTTCGAGTGATGCCGGGTCTGCACTCGACGGCGCGGCGAAGATGCGGCCGCGGCTCTACCGACGCCGATTACCGGCCCTTCCCGATAAAGGATCGATCCGCTTCCACCCTGTGAGTGAGCGGCACGACGGTCCCGACGAGCGCGCATCCCCGCGCGAGTGAGACGCCCACGCTCCGCTCGGCCGTACGCCGCGCCCGGAGGCGGTGTGCGGCTGCGCCGCGGCGAAACTGCGGCAGCGGTGGGCGGAACGCGGCAGCCGGTCGAATGGTCGGCGGAGCAGCAGCGCCAAGCGCGCCTCGTGCCGGGAAGGTCCGCGGGTCGCGCACGGCCTCCTTCGCGGTGTGTCGGATTATCGCAGTGACGCCCCCGCAACCGTGCTGTCGGCGCGACGCCGCCGCAGGAGTGCCACGGTTATCGGCCACAGCAGAACCAGCATCGTGACTGCCAGCAGCACCGCCGCAATCGGATGACCGAAGAAGGCAGCGAAGCTGCCATCGGTCAGGATCAGTCCCTGGCGCAGATTCTCCTCGAGCATCGGCCCCAGCACCATGCCGATCACGATCGGTGCCGTCGGCACCGCGCACCAGCGCAGGAAGAAGCCGACGATCCCGGCGATGAATGCCACTCCCAGATCCAGCATGTTGCCGCGCACGCCGTAGGCACCGAGCACCGAGAGGAGGATGACCATGCCGAGCAGCGCCGGTTCCGGCAGCCGCAGGATCCGGGTGAACAGCGGCGCCCCGGCGGCACCGATCGCGAACATCGCCAGATTGATGAACACCAGCCCGACGAAGCAGGCGTAGACGATGCCCGGATTGTCGACCAGCAGCCGCACGCCGGGTTGGATGCCCTGGAGGATCAGGGTCGACATCATCACCGCCGTCACCGCGTCGCCGGGAATGCCGAGCGCCAGCGTCGGCACCAGCGCGCCGCCCGTGACGGCGTTGTTCGAGGACTCGCTCGCGACGAGGCCCTCCGGTTCGCCCGTGCCGAGCTTGTCGCGAAACCGGCCCGTGCGCTTCGCCTCGGCATAGGCGATGAAGGAGGCGGTGGCGGCGCCGGTACCGGGTAGGACGCCGATCAGGGAGCCGATCACGCAGCTCTTCAGCAGGGTGCGCCAGCGCGCCACCCATTCGCGCAGCGGCGCAAGGCGGAAGCCGACGCGGACCTCCGGGACCGTCGTCGCCCCTCCCCGCTCGGCGATCCGGGCGAACACCTCGGAAAAGGCGAACAGCCCGACGAGGACGGGGATGAGTTCGATCCCCGCGGACAGCGGGAACCAGCCGAAGGTGAAGCGCACGTCTCCGGCCATGGGGTCGGTGCCCACCGTGGCGAGGAACAGGCCGAGCGCGCCCGCCAGCAGTCCCTTGACGAGGCTGCCGCGCGAGACGCCGGCGATGCAGGTGAGGGCGAGGCAGATCAGGGCGAAGGTCTCGATCGGCCCGAAGCTGAGCGCGAAGGCCGCGAGCTGCGGGGCCGCCAGCACCAGCACCACGATCGAGAACAGGCCGCCGATCAGCGACGACATCGTCGCCCAGCCGAGGGCCAGATCGGCCTCGCCGCGCTTGGCCATAGGAAAGCCGTCGAGCACGGTCGCCGCGGATTGCGGCGTGCCCGGCGTGTTGATCAGGATCGCCGAGATCGAGCCGCCATAGACCGACGCGCAATAGACCGCCAGCACCAGCATCACGGCGGGGACCTGCCCCATGCTGAAGGTGAAGGGCAGCACGATGGTGATCGCCACCACCGAGCCCAGCCCCGGCAGCGCGCCGACGACGATGCCGACGACGGTGCCGACCAGGATCGCGACGATCGCGGCCGGGTCGGCCAGCATCTCCAGCGCGGGCAGGACATGCTCCATGGAACGCTCTCAAACCCGGTCGAACCAGGGGGAAGACGGCAGCGGAATTCCGATTCCGAAGGTGAAGACGCACCAGATCAGCACCGGGAACAGCACGCCCGCGAGCAGCAACAGCAACGGGCGCCGCTCGTCGAGGCCGAGCATCCCGCCGAGGCTGAGCAGGATACTGGCGAACAGAAAGCCGATGACGCCGATCAGCCAGATATAGAGGCCGGTCAGCACCGCATAGGCGCCGACCGGCCCCCAGGCCTGCGGCGGCACGAACACGGAGGCCCGCCGCCCGATCCCGCGGACGATCAGGATCAGGCAGAGAGCGATCCAGACCGCGAGGACGATGCGGGGGTAGAAGGCAGGGCCGAACGTGTGCCCGACCGTGCCCTCGGCGAATTCCGGCCCGAAGGTGGCGGCGAACAGACCCGCCGCGATCAGCAGCATCACGCCGCCGAACCAGGCATCCTGGGCACCCTCGCGAAGAGGCGGCATCCCGCCGGCTCCCGGACCTGCCGCTCCGCCGCTACTTCTTCACCAACCCGGCGGCCGCCGCGATGGTCCCGTTCTTCGCGTATTCGGCCTGGAAGAACGCACCCGCGTCCTCCGGCCCGAGATAGGCGATCGGGGTCTGCATCTTCTGCATGCCGTCCTTGACGGCGGGATCCTCGAGCGCCGTCCTGCAGACCTCGGCCAGCTTCCGCACGATCTCCGCCGGTGTGTCCTTCGGCACGAACCAGGCGTTCCAGTTGGAGAAGGTCAGGTCGTATCCCTGCTCCTTCACGGTCGGCGTGTCGGGAAATTCCGGGCTGCGCTCGTCCGACCAGATCGCGACCGCATGCAGCTCGTAGCGGGGCACCAGGTTGGACTGCTCGGTGACGAGGTCGACGGTGCCGCCGATCAGCGCCTTCATCTCCTCCGCCGAACCGCGGAAGGGCACATGCTTCATGCGGATGCCCGCCGCCTGCTCGAGGCCCACCATGCTGACATGCGGCAACGTTCCGACCCCGGCCGAGCCGTAGGTGATCGCGCCGGGGGCGGCCTTGGCACCCTCGACGATGTCCTTGATGGTCCGGTACTTCGAAGTCGTCGGTACCATCAAGGCGAGCGGCGCGCTGCTGATGCGGCAGACCGGCGCGAACGAATCCAGGTCATACGGAATCTTGCGCAGGTGCGGCTGCAATGTCATCGGCCCGGCGGGCGTGTGCAGGACGGTGTACCCGTCGGGCTTCGCGGAGGCGGCCTCCGCGGTTCCGATCGTGCCTGCGGCACCGGAGACGTTCTTCACGACGACCTCGCCCCCGAGCGCCGCGGCGACGGCCGGCTGCATGTTGCGGGCGATCAGGTCGGTGGCGCCCCCGGCGGACCAGGCAACCAGGATCGTGACCGGCTTCTCGGGATACTCGGCCAGGGCCGGGGCCGCCAGCAGGCCCAGGACGGCAGCCATTCCCGCGGCGAATTCAAGGCGCGGCAGTCGCATCGTTTCCTCACCTTCCGTACCGTCATCGTTTTTGGCGCCGCGATCTTAGCAATCGACTTCCGCGCCGTGAACCGTCTGCCTGCCGGAGCCGCAGCAGCCGCATCCCCGCGGGTCCCCGGAACGCATGCCGCGTACCGTCGCCGGCGACGGCCAGCGTCTTCACCGAAGTGACCGCAACCCTTGCCGCACCCGCCCCTTGCCCGCCTCCTTGCACCAGACGCGCGGCGGGCCGAGCGCATGCACCTGACCCTTAAGAAGGAAACCACCCGACCGCCCGGCATGAACGCCCTGCAGCAGCAGGCCCGCTTCGACGAGTTCGTGGCGGAGTTCAACCACGAACGACCCCATGAGGCGCTCGCCATGAAGTGCCCGGCCGAGGCCTATTCAGCCTCCCCCAGGCCCTACCAGGGCCTGCCCGAGCTCGCCTATCCCCTGCACGATCGCGAGGTGCTGGTCACCGCCTGCGGCCGCATCTGCATCTATCGGAAGAGGCTCAACCTCTCCACCGTCCTGGCCGGCCAGCGCCTCGGACGCAAGGAGGTCGACGACGGCATTTGGCTCGTCAGCTTCATGCACTACGATCTGGGATACATCGACCTGGAGCAGAGAACCCTGCAACCCCTCGACAACCCCTTCGGCCCAGGGGTGTCACCCGTGTCTTAGGTACGAACCGTTACCTATGCGTCCGGGCCGGACACTTGGATAATGGCGGAGGGAGAGGACTCTTCGACAAACTCGCTCGAAGTATGCCCCACATCG
>CAZVAR010000012.1:0-33588 GCA_964625225.1 uncultured Alphaproteobacteria bacterium
CGTCCTCGTTCCACTCGAACATCGGGAAATCGACGATCCAGCAGAAGCGGAAGGCGTTCGGCTCGATCAGCTCCAGCTCGTGCCCCAGACGGTCGCGCGCCTGGCCCGCCAGCTTTGCCGCCGCGGCGGCCTTGCCGGCGGCGAAGAACACCGCATCGCCGGGCCCGACCCCCGCGAGATGCTTCAGCCGGGCCAGCCGGTCCGCATCGAGGAACTTGGCGATCGGTCCGCGCGCCTCGCTCTCTCCGAGCACGATATAGCCCAAACCTGGCGCGCCCTGATCGCGCGCCCAATCGTTCATCCGGTCGAAGAAGCTGCGCGGTCGCCCCGCCGTGCCCGGCGCCGGGATCGCCCGCACCGCTCCGCCCTGGGCGACCAGCTTGGCGAACACCGAGAAGCCGGAGTCGCGGAACACGTCGCTCACATCGGCGATCAGGAGCGGGTTGCGGAGATCCGGCTTGTCGGTGCCATAGCGCAGCATCGCCTCCTCGAAGGCGATGCGCGGGAAGGGCGGCGGCGTCACCGTGCGGCCGCCGGCGAACTCCTCGAACACGCCCGACAGGACCGGCTCGATCGCGGCGAAGACATCCTCCTGCGTCACGAACGACATCTCGAAATCGAGCTGATAGAACTCCCCCGGCGAGCGGTCGGCGCGCGCGTCCTCGTCGCGGAAGCAGGGCGCGATCTGGAAATAGCGGTCGAAGCCCGCCACCATCAGCAGCTGCTTGAACTGCTGCGGTGCCTGCGGCAGGGCGTAGAACTTGCCCGGATGAAGGCGCGATGGCACCAGATAGTCGCGCGCGCCCTCCGGCGAGGTCGCGGTCAGGATCGGCGTCTGGAACTCGCGGAAGCCCTGCTCGATCATGCGGCGGCGAATGCTCGCGATCACATCGCTGCGGAGGACGATGTTGCGGTGCATCTTCTCGCGCCGCAGGTCGAGGTAGCGGTGACGCAGCCGCACCTCCTCCCCGGCATCTTCATCGGAGTTCACCTGCAGCGGCACCTGCTCGGCCGCCGAGATCACCGTCACCGATTCGGCAGCGACCTCGATTTCGCCGGTCGCCAGCTTCGGGTTCACGGTCTCGGGCGAACGGGCCACGCACTTGCCGGTCACGGTGATCACGCTCTCCAGCCGCACCGCATCGGCGGCCGCGAACGCCTGGCCGCGCGCGCTGTCGATCACTATCTGAGTCAGACCGTAATGGTCGCGAAGATCGATGAAGAGCAGGTGGCCGTGGTCCCGCTTGCGATGGACCCACCCCGACAGCCGGACGGTCTCGCCGACATGGCCGGCGCGGAGTTGGCCGCAAGTATGGGTGCGGTAGGCGTGCATCGTCGACTCCGGAGAGGGCGCTCGGCGGCAAAGGCCACGGCGCAACCCGGATGTCAAGCCAAGGCGGCCCGGCGCACCGCGGGCGGCGCCGGATCCGGCCCTCTCGGCGGATCTCTTTCCTGTCGTGCCGCTTTTCGTGTATAGGCCCGCCATGACGCTGATCACGACCCAGGACGAGCTGGTCGCGTTCTGCCGCGAGCTGGCCGAAGCCGACTACGTCACCGTCGACACCGAGTTCCTGCGCGAGAGCACCTACTGGCCGCGATTGTGTCTGGTGCAAGCCGCCGGCCCGATGCGGGCCGCGGCCATCGACCCGCTCGCGCCCGGCATCGACCTGGCGCCTTTCTATAGACTGCTGGCGGACGAACGGGTCCTGAAGGTCTTCCATGCCGCCCGGCAGGATCTGGAGATCTTCGTCCATCAGGGTCGCATCATGCCGAAGCCGGTGTTCGACACGCAGGTGGCGGCGATGGTCTGCGGCTACGGCGAATCGGTCGGCTACGAGACGCTGGTGGTCTCGCTGACCGGCGCCCGCATCGACAAGGCATCGCGTTTTACCAATTGGGCGCAGCGGCCGCTGACGCCGGCGCAGCTCGACTACGCACTCTCCGATGTGATTCATCTGCGCGGCGTTTACGAGCGCCTGCGCGAGCGGCTGGAGGCGACCGGCCGCACGGCCTGGGTCGAGGAGGAGGATGCGGCGCTGACCGATCCTTCGACCTACGATCTGGACCCGGACCGGGCTTGGCTGCGACTGAAGCCGCGCAGCGACAATCCGCGCTTCCTGTCGGTGCTGCGTGCCGTCGCCGCTTGGCGCGAGCGCGAGGCACGCCAGCGTGACGTGCCGCGGCAATGGGTGGTGCGCGACGACGCACTGCTCGATATCGCCGCGCAGGCGCCGGCCACGCCGGCCGAGCTCGCCCGCAGCCGCGGCATCCCGAAGGGGTTCGCCGACGGACGACTCGGTCGGGCGGTGCTCGAGGCGGTGGCGGCCGGTCTCGCCGTGCCTCCGGACGAGCGGCCGCGGCTGCCGGTGAAGCCGGAGCTTCCGCCGGGCCTCGGTCCGGTCGTCGACCTGCTGAAGGTGCTGCTGAAGGCAAAGTGCGACCGCCACGGCGTGGCGCAGAAGCTGGTCGCCAGTTCGGCTGATCTGGAGGCGATCGCCGCCGACGACGCGGCCGATGTGCCCGCGCTGCATGGCTGGCGGCGCGAGGTGTTCGGCGCGGACGCGCTCGCCCTCAAGCACGGCCGGCTGGCGCTTGCGGTGCACGGCCGCGGTCTGGCGCTGCTGCCGGTGTCAGCCGCGGCCGAGGATGCGCCGGCGGCCGCCGAAGCCGCGGGCGCGACCACGATCGGCCGCATCGGCGGCCGCCGCGCGCGGCGGCGCGCAGGCGGTGCGACCGGGAACGGGCGAACGTCATAGGCCGGGACGCGGCGCGGCGCACGCCCGCCGGGGGCCTGCCCCCCTATTCCGGGGCCGCCGGCCCCCGCAGCTCCCAGACGGACAGGACCGCCGGCCCCTCGACTCGGGCGCCCAGCGCTGTCACCCATTCGGCCACGCGCTGGTTGGAATTGTGCAGGGCCCAATAGGGCTCGGGATGGTGCACGAATTCCAGGTCTGCTCCCGGATTGTAGATCAGCGTGCCGCGGTTCGCTTCGAAGATCGAATCGAGCCGTGCCGCCAGCCGTCGCACCGCCGCCTCCTCCGCCGCGAACCAGACGGCATGCTCGCTCGGAACCCTGACCTGCGCCACGACCACCTCGGGCGCGAACGGTCCCGGCAGCTGCCGCCGTCCCAGCGCGCCCTGCGTCGGCCACAGCAGCGCAGCACTGCCCTCGGCCACGCCCGTCCGGCCGAGGGCGTACCAGCCCCAATCGCCGTAGCTGTAGCGCAGCATCCCCTCGCCGGGCAGTTCGACCACGAGGCTCGAATGCCGCCCGTGATCGAGCACCCCGACCCCCGCCGGACGCAGCGGCTCCGGCGGGGGCACGATCCCCGTCGCACAGCCGCCGAGGAAGAGAGCGAACCCGAGCGCCGTTCGCTCTCGCGTCACCCCGCCTCCGCGTCGCGCAGGAACCGCAGCAGCAACCGCGTGGTCTCTTCCGGCTGCTCCTGCTGCACCCAGTGGCCCGCCCCGGGGACGAGATGGCAGCCGAGCATGCGCGTGCAGACGCTGGTCCGCATCCTGTCGAACGCCCCCGGCGTCTGGTGAACGCCCCAGTCGGCGCGGCCTGCGATGAAGCAGGAGGGCACGTCGATCGTGCGCCCAGCGAAGATCTCCTGCTCGGCATTGAAGCGCCCGGTCGTGCGGCAGCGGTACCATTGCAGCCCGCCCTGGAAGCCGGTTCGGGCGTACTCGCCGCTGTAGACGCGCAGCTCCGCCTCGGGAAGCCAGCGGCAGGCGGCGATCTCCGCAGGCGACGGCATCTCCGCCGCCACGGTCTCGGCCATCGTCTTGTCCCGGTCCATGACGTAATAGGTCGGGAGCTGCGCCAGTTCGGCCGCCGTCCAGGCCTTCAGCGGGAACGGCTGGTTCGCCTTCCAGTCGGCGCTCTTGTAGTGGAAATAGGCGCGCAGGAAGGCATGGATGCCCTGCGACGCGTTGCGCATGTCGGGATCCGCCTCGCGCGTCGAATAATACCATTGATAGTGCTTGCGCGGCCGCTCCAGGGCCGCCAGCTCCTCGTGGATCGACGGGCCCGCCGGCGTCGGCGCCGGTTGCCCGTCCGCCGTGTCGAAGGGCAGCGACGGCGGCCCGGCGAAGGGCGCGCTCATCAGCACGACCGACCGGAACACGTCCGGTCGCAGCAACGCGCACCAGGCCGCGACCGAAGCGCCGAAATCGTGCCCGACCACGGCCGCGACCCGGCGGTGGCCCAGTGCCGCGGTCAGCCCGAGCGCATCGCGCACCAGGTTGAACATGCGGAACGCGGCGAGATCCCCGTCATAATCGCCGTCCCAGCCGGTGGTGCGCCCATAGCCCCGCTGGTCCGGCGCCACCACATGAAACCCGGCCGCCGCCAGCGCCGGCATCACTTTGCGCCAGCTGTAGGCGAGCTCCGGAAAGCCGTGCAGCAGCAGCAGGCAGGGCCGTCCTGACCTGCCCGGCCCCCTGCCCTCGAACCCGGCCTCCAGCACGTGCATCCGCAGGCCGTTCACGCCCTCCACGAAGCGTGCCCGTACCCCTGCCGGCAGCAGGTCCGCAGCCAGCGGGCCTATGTCGTCGACCATCCGATCCTCCTCACCGTCGGGCGCTCCGGCCGCAGCGCCGAGCGCGAAGCGACCCCGTCGCCCGACCGCCTGCTTGCCTCTATAGGAAAATCATTCTATGATAGCCATTTCGCCCTGGCCGCCGGCCAGGACCGGCCCGACCGGTCGGCAAGCGGCAGAGCGCTCGGCCCCATCGTACCCCCATAGACCCCCAGGATACCCCCATGGAACCCCATGAACCCCCATCCCTCCGGCACCACCCCACCGCAACCCCGCTCCGGCCGCTGCCGGCAGGGTGCGGCTCACCCCGGATCGATCTCCCGGTCCTTCTTCGGAATGAGGTCGTAGGGCAACGCGAAGCCCGGCATCGCCGCCAGCCGATCGCGCCAGGCGGCGAGGTTGGGCCAGCGATCGATATCGAGCCCGCCTTCCGCCATGAACACCATGCGGCCCCAGCAGCCGATGTCGGCGATGGTGCAGGACTCGCCGACCAGCCAGCGCCGGCCGGCGAGGGCCGCGTCGACGAAGTCCAGCGCGGCCTCGGCGAGCGGCCGGAAATGCGCCATCACCGCCGGATCCACCTCGCGGAACCGGCTGAAATGGCGGACCCGGGCAACGTTGACGATGGCATCCGCCTCCCAGGACAGCCACTCCCGCGCCCGCCATCGCTCCTGCTCGCCCGCGCCGTCGAAGCGGCCGGTGGTGCGGGCGAGATAGTCGAGGATCACGTTGGACTGCACGATGGTCAGCCCTCGGTGGCGCAATGCAGGGACCTGGCCGTAGCGGTTGATCGCCCGGTAATCCGGAGAGTGCTGCGCCCCGAGCTTCAGATTGACCGTTCGGAACGAGAACGGCAGCTGCGCCAGCGCGAGGAACAGCATGGGCTTGTAGGTCGAGCTCGAGGTGAAGCTGCCGTAGAGCGTGATGCGGTCCTGCATGGCTCGGCCCCTCATGCGCCCGCGGCTGGCGCCGGCGCCGCCGCTTGGCCGCCGCCGGCGAAGGCATGCGCCAGAATCACGCCGGCCTCGTCCAGGGCCGCCGCCGATGCCGCGATGATCCGGCCCATGGTCAGGAAGCCGTGGATCTGACCGGGGAAGCGGCGGCTGGTGACGCGCACGCCGGCCTCCACCAGCCGTCGCGCATAGGCTTCGCCCTCGTCGCGCAGCGGGTCGAAACCCGCGGTCAGCACATAGGCCGGTGGCAGCCCCTCCAGGCTGCGCGCCTTGAAGGGCGAGGCCCGCCAGTCCTCGCGGTCTTCCGGCCCGCGGAGATAGTGTCCATGGAACCAGAGCTGGTTAGCGCGGGTCAGCAGATACCCTTCGGCGAAGCGCTCCTGCGACGGGAAGCTCATGCCCAGATCGGTCGCCGGATAGAACAGGAGCTGACAGCACAGCGGGGGCGAGCCGGCGTCGCGGGCAAGCAGGCTGACAACCGCCGCAAGGTTGCCGCCGGCGCCTTCGCCGCCGACGGCGAGCCGCCGCGGGTCGAGGCCGAGCGCCTCGGCCTGCCCCGCCACCCAGCGTGTCGCGGCGAAGGCGTCGTCGACCGCCGCGGGAAAGCGGTGCTCGGGCCCGAGCCGGTAGTCGACCGAGAGGACGGCGCAGCGCGCCGCATTGGCCAGGTGCCGGCACACCCCGTCATGCGTCTCGATGTCGCCGATCACCCAGCCGCCGCCGTGAAAATAGACCAGCGCCGGCAGCGGCCGCGCGGCCGCCTCGGGGCGGTAGAGGCGCAGCGGCACCGGACCGTGCGGTCCCGGCGCCGTCAGGTCCCGTGCTTCGGCGATGGGCATCGGGTCCGGGGCGAGCACGCGGCGCCCGTCCCGATACAGGCGGCGCGCCGCCTCGGGACTGAGCTCCTCGTAGGGCGGCTTCCCGGACTGTGCAACAAGATCGAGGATCCGCTGCGCATCGGGGTCGAGGGGCATCGGCGATCTCCGTGTTCGCTGTCGGCGACTTTCGTTTACCGTGCCGCGCCCGGCCCGCCGACGCCAGCGTTTCGCGCGGATCGTGTCGACCGGCCGGCGGCGCGGGACGCTGGCACCCGCTTTCCCGGGGCACGGGCGGCGACCGTCGCGCTACACTCCCGCACGACCGGCAACCGGCCGCAATCGGAGGATGACGCCGCCATGCAGTTGAGCTTCAGCGCCGAGGACCGCGCGTTCCAACAGGAGGTCCGGAGCTTTCTAAAGGATTATCTGCCGCCGCGCCTTCGCGAAAAGGAAAGACTCGGAATCGCGCTCAGCCGCGACGAGTACGTCCAGTGGCACCGGATCCTGTACGAGCGCGGCTGGGTAGCGCCGACATGGCCGAAGGAGTATGGCGGTCCCGGCTGGACGGTGACGCAGCGCTTCATCTTCGAGGAGGAGCTCGGAGAGGCCTATGCGCCGCGGCCGCTGCCCTACGGGCCGGTGATGTGCGGCTCGATGCTGATCCGCTTCGGGACCCCGGAGCAGAAGGCGTTCTATCTGCCGCGCATCCTCAGCGCGGAGGATCTCTGGTGCCAGGGCTATTCCGAGCCCGGCGCCGGCTCGGATCTGGCCGGCCTGCAGACCCGGGCGGAGCGCCGCGGCGACCGCTACGTCGTCAACGGCACCAAGATCTGGACCAGCTACGCTCATTACGCCAACCGCTGCTTCTGCCTTGTCCGCACCGCCAGAGGCGCCAGGAAGCAGGACGGCGTCTCGGTGCTGCTGATCGACCTCGAGCGGCCCGGCGTCACGATCCGTCCGATCATCGGACTGGATGGCCTGCACTACCTCAACCAGGTGTTCTTCGACAATGTCGAGGTCCCCGCCACGGATCTGGTCGGCGAGGAGGGCGACGGCTGGAAAATCGCCAAATACATTCTCGGGCACGAGCGGGTCGGGGTCGCCTCGTTCGCCCGGGCACGCAAGCTGCTCGCGCGCCTCAAGAAAATCGCGGCGGCGGAACGCGATGCGGGCCGGCCGCTGATCGAAACCGATGCGTTCCGCCGCAAGGTCGCCGAGATCGAGATCGAGCTGACGTCGCTGCAGACGACGGGGCTGCGGGTGCTGGCCGCGCTATCCGCCGACCGGGAAGTCGGCCCCGAGGCGTCGCTGCTGAAAATCCGCGGAACGGAGGTCGAGCAGCGAATCAGCGAGCTGATGTCCGAGGCGATCGCCTGGTACGGCCATCCCTATGACGGTCACGTGCTGAAGGACGGCTGGAATGAGCCGCCGATCGGCCCGGACTATGCGGCTACCGTGAACCCGTTTTATTTCTTTTGGCGGAAAGCGTCGATTTCCGGCGGCTCCAATGAGATCCAGCGCAACATCATCGCCAAGCGCGCCCTCGGGCTGTGACCGTCGTTGCGCCCCTCCTCTTTTCGGAGGGGGAGGATGCGATTTCGGGTCGGAAAGACGAGCCCGTGCCGGCGCGAGCCGCCTCGTGCCGGCCGGCCCGGGGACGAAAGTTCAATGAAACTCCGTCTGCGCGTCCGGAGACGGCAGCGGCAGGCGCGGCAGCGTTGAGCGGGTGCGGATGCGGCGGTCGTTGGCGATCTGAATGAGCCGCAATCCGGTCACCATCTCGCCTTCGAGCAGGTACTTGCTTTCGCCGATATGCTCGACGTCGACGCCCTGCTCACGCAGCCAGCGTGCGGCGGCCTCGAAGTGCGGGTTGCCGGGCCCGACGGCCCCCGGCTTGGCGCTGACGCTGCTGAACTTGGCCGCGGCGCGGTCGGAGCGGTTGGAGATGCCCATCTTGGAGAGGCGCACCTGCACCGCCGTGATCGTCCGCCCGAGCCGGGCCGCGATCTCCGCCGGAGTTCCGCCGGACGCGTAGAGCTGACGCATCTGTGCGTCCTCGTCCTTGTTCCAGCGGCGCTTGCTGCCGTACATCGGCGGGGTCGGGAGGGGCGCCTTCGGTCGCGCCGCGGCGGCGCCGTCCTGCCCCGTCGGCCACAAGCCGATGCCCCGCCCGCTGTCCTTGTCTTCGTCCGCGTGCGACGAGGAGGAGCCATTCGCTTCGGTCGTGCCGGGCGGTGCGCCGGGGGCGGTCTTGTCGACGACCTGCAGCCCCTCCGGCAGGGTGATCTCGAGCAGGTCGTCCTCCGCGCGGAAGGGGAGCGACTGCGTCGGCACCAGGTCCGCCGCCTGGACCGCGAGCAGGTCCATGGGCAGCGAGATCTGCCCGCCCGGCCGGCGCCCGCCGCCGTAGCGGGTGATGCGAAAGCCGTCCGCCTGGGAGTTGGTCTTGCGCAGGCGCACACGGCCCGCGTCGGCGCCGACGCCGCGCATGATCTCGACGCTGCCGCCGATACGCGCGCCGAGCTCGGAGAGCACGTCCTCGCTCAGCCGAAGCCGGACCAGCAGAACCGAACGGCCGCTGCGCAATCGCCGGCGCTGCACCGCCAGCGACACCCGTCGGCTACCCGTATGATTGTGTCGTCGAACCGGCACCCATGCCATCGCTCGGCCTCATCATGGATCGGGACATTCGATCGTCTCCCCCCAAGACCGCACCAACCTTTCCCGAGCTTCTCCGCGAGTGCAAAGGTTCATATGGAAATACCCCTTTCGACGGATTCTCGCCCGGTTGGGACTCACGGGGAGCTAATGTCCGGACCATTCGTGGACCCGCATGGCCCGACGTGGACCCCGAGTGATTACGCTTGCACCCTCGTGCGCCACAGTGAACCAAATCGGGTGCAATAGGGTCACCATGGCCGCACCACGGCCGCAGACGAAGCGCCCGGGTTGGCATGGGGGCACCCGGCCGGACGGGACGGCAGGCCGTCCGCATCGGCGTATCTGTTCCTGATCCGCTCTATCGGCCGGTCCTTGTTCCTGCTTTCGCGTCCCTCGGGCCGCTGTCCGAACCGCATGGACCCTATCCGCCCGCTGTCGGGATAGCGCGCCCGCCCCACCGGATTTCGACGCCTCCCGCAGGCCGGGGTGCCGGCCGGCCGGATTGCGGGTTCCGGAAAACCGCCATAAGACCAGGCCCGCCGCGGCGCTGGGGGAGACTGCCAGGCGGGAATCACGCGGATTGGGACCGTTATGCGGGTGCTGTTGCTGTCGGACTTCGGGGTCGTGAACGGCGGCGCCGCCAAGGTGGCGATCACCTCGGCGCTCGCCCTCGCCGAAGCCGGTGCCCGGGTGTGCTTCGTCTACGGGGGCGGCTCGCTCGATCCGCGCCTGGTGTCGGCGGGGGTGGAGACGATCGGGCTCGGCCTGGAGAGCGTTTGGGAGCAATCGCCCGTCTGCGGCCTTCGAAACGGCGTCTGGAACGCGACCGCGCTTCGCCGCTTGCGTGACGTGCTGGCCGGCGTCGGGGGTGATGCGCCGGTGGTGCACGTCCATCAGTGGACCAAGACGCTGAGCCCAAGCGTGCTCGCATTGCTGCGACGCCAAGGGCTGCGCACGGTCCTGACCATGCACGATTATTTCGCGATCTGCCCGAACGGCGCCTACTACCGCTATCGGGAGAACCGCCCCTGCGACCTGCGGCCGCTGTCCAGGGCCTGCCTTCTGGCGAACTGCGACCGCCGGAGCTACGGCCACAAGCTGGTCCGGCTGCTGCGGCAGGCGCCCACCCGGGCCGCCCTCGGCGGGCACCCGGCACTGGACCTCGTCCACGTGTCCCGGTTCGCATTCGAGACCGCGAGGCCATTCCTGCCGCAAGGCAGTCGGAACTTCGTGGTGCGGAATCCGGTCCCCGTCGGGCTGGAGCCGCCGGTCCCGGTGCGGAACAATCGCCGGGTGGTCTTTCTCGGCCGCTTCACGCCCGAGAAGGGGGCCGTGGCCGCCGCGACGGCGGCGAGGACGGCCGGCCTGCCGATCACCTTCATGGGGGACGGTCCCGAGAAGGGCGCGATCCGGGCCGCGAACCCGGGAGCGGAGCTGCTCCCCTGGGGCGATGAGGCGGAGGTTGCGGCGCTGCTCCGGTCGGCGCGGGCGCTGGTCATGCCATCGCTCTGGTACGAGACCAGCGGCCTCGTGGTGGCGGAGGCGGCCGCCCGGGGCGTGCCGGCCATCGTGGCCGACACGGTCGGCGCGTATCGCGACCTTGGCCTGGAGCCGGACCGGTCGGTCCTGACCTTTGCCTCCGGCAACGCCGAGGGCCTGATGCGCGCCCTCGCCACCGTCGCCGACGACGACCGGGCGGAAGCGCTCGGCGCGAACTGCTACGCCGCCTTCTGGCGCGCTCCGCCGACGCCGGCGACCCACGCGGCCGATCTCATGGCGCTCTATACCGGCCGGGCGCAGCCGGTGGAGGCAGGCTGCTGACCGTTCCGGCTCAGGCCGGCACCAACGGCGTCTCCTCAACCAGCCGCTGCTCCCAGTTCAGCGCCGACCGGATGATGGCCTCGATCCGGTCGTGCCGCGGGCGCCAGCCCAAGATCGCGCGGATGCGGCTGGGGTCCGCCACCAGTTCGGGGACGTCGCCCGGGCGGCGTGGGCCGAGCACCAGATTGAGCGGCCGGCCGGCAACGCGCTCGACCATCTCCGCGATCTGCCGAACCGAGTAGCCGCGGCCGTAACCGCAGTTCATCACCGCGCTCTCGCCGCCGGACAGCAGATGGTCCACCGCCAGCACATGCGCATCGGCGAGATCGCTGACGTGGATGTAGTCGCGGATGCAGGTACCGTCCGGCGTCGCGTAGTCGGTACCGTTGATCACCAGCTGCGGTCGCCGGCCGACCGCCGCCTGGCACGCGCACTTGATGAGATGCGTCGCCACCGGAGTGCTCTGCCCGGCGCGCCCCGCGGGATCGGCCCCGGCGACGTTGAAATAGCGCAGGGCGACATAGGAGAAGTTCTCCGCGTGCGCCACGTCGCGGAGAATCCATTCCGTCATCAGCTTGGACGCGCCGTAGGGGTTGGCCGGCTCGGTCGGCGTATCCTCGGGAATCGGCGTAACCCGGGCCGCGCCGTAGACCGCCGCCGTCGAGGAAAACACGAATCGACCGACGCCCGCCCGCACGCAGGCTTCGATCAGGCTGCGACTCGCACAGGTATTGTTGGCGTAGTAGTCGAGCGGCTCTCGGACCGAATCGGCCACGACGATGCTGCCTGCAAAATGCAGGACGGCATCCACCTCATGTTCGTGCAGTACTTTCAGGACACGCTCGGTATCGGCGACGTCGGCATGCACGAAGGGTACGCCTGCGGGGATCAGCCGGCGATCTCCCGTCGAAAGATTGTCGATGACGACGGGCTGGTAGCCGGCCTCCTGCAGCGCCAGCACGGCATGGCTGCCGATATAGCCGGCACCGCCGGTTACAAGGATCGTCGTTCGCGCCAAGGCCTCGCTCCCGGAGCTCGATTATCGCTCGGGGCACCCGCGCGCAGGCAGAAGACCTGCCGTGCGGGTCGGGACGCCCGGTGAACGCCGCGCTCGCAGGCGGCAGCTCGAACACCGACGCTAGGCCCCGGGGAGAAAGGAACAACTTTTCAATAGCTTGCTTTGGCAGGACCGGAACGACGCCGGCCAAGAATGAAAAAGGGAATTGATCGGGCGCTGTCGCGGCGCCGGAATTCCAGCGCCGTGTGCTGCTTGGCATGACAAATCGAGCACGAGGATCTTCGACCGGCGCAATGCAGTCGTTGCCTGTCGTGGCACAAGAGGGTAGAAGTCTGATGGGGCTGAACACGTGGGGGACGTCGAATGCTCGCCCGTTTTGCCGTTCTACTTACTCTTGCGGTCGCAGCCACCGGGTGCTCGTCGCCGGGCGCGGACCTTCCGGTCCTGGAACCGCGCGCACTCACCCCTTATCGTCTCGGCACGGGCGACGAGGTCCGGCTGACCGTCTTCGGCGTGGACGCCCTGTCGAACCGCTACATCGTCGGCGACGGCGGAAGCATCTCGATGCCGTTGATCGGGGAAGTCCCGGCGAGCGGCAAGACCACGAAGGAACTGGAGAGTGCTGTCGCTGCCAAGCTCCGCTCGGCGGAAGTCGTGCGGGATCCGAGCGTCAGCGCACAGGTCGAGAAGTACCGGCCGTTCTTCATTCTGGGTGAGGTGAGAAGCCCGGGAGCCTATGCTTACGTGCCCGGCATGACGGTGCTGACCGCGGTGTCTTTGGCCGGCGGCTACACGTTTCGCGCCGAAACCGATCGTGTGCAGATCGTGCGCAGCCAAGATGAGGAGGTCGTCGAGGGACAGGCATCGCCGAAGACACCGGTCCTGCCCGGCGATACCGTCTACGTTTACGAGAGTTGGTTCTGACGGTCCGGCTGCGGGTCGCAATGCGCATACAACGACCGCCCTGGCGGACCCGCCTTGCGCGCGCAGTTCTGATTGCGGCGACAGGCATCGGGACCGCGGCCGGCGGCAGCTGCGGCGTCGCGTGGGCACAGGATCGGCCAAGCATCACCATGCCGTCAGGGCTGCCGCGCCCCGGCTACGAGCCGAAGCGGCTGCGTTTCGGCCAGACCGTCATCTCGCCGGAGCTGTTGCTGTCGATGGGCTATGACAGCAATGTGCGGGCAGACTCCGCGGACGTGGAGGACGATGTTCTGTTCCAGGTGACGCCGCGGGTGGGCATCGAGACCCGGGCCGGAAAGCTGCAGCTCGATTCGGACCTCTACGCCACCTACAACGCGTATGCCAAGCGGTCGGAGGAGGACGCATCCGCGTTCGGCGGCAGCCTCGGAGGATCGTACGAGATCAATCGCGCCCACTCGGTGCGGGGCCGGGTTTCATACGTCCGCGCCACCGAAAGCCGTGAGGATCCGGACGCCGACCGCGCCGCTGACAAACCGACCGAGGTCGACCGCTTTAGCACCGAGCTGGCCTATCGCTATCGCCGTAACCGGCTCGCCTTCACGCCGCGCGTCGCGGTGGAGCGGACCGACTTTCTGGAAACCGACGAGAACGACCGCGACCGCTGGAACTTCCTCGCCGCGTTGCGCAGCTCGCTGGTGCTTGGGGCCGGGCTCGAGACGTTCATCGAGCCGTACTACCGGCGCAACGAAGCGGACGTCACCACCGACCGCCGAGGCTTCGATCGCGATTTCGACGTCGCCGGACTCTTCCTCGGCGGCAATTTCGGCGGCGGCAAGTGGGTCGGGGAGCTGGCGGCAGGCGTCTTCCACGCGAACTTCGACGACTCCGCATTCGACGACGTGGTCGGGTTGGGCGCACGCGGCTCGTTCCTATGGAGCATCAGCGAACGCACCGGCCTCCGGGCGGACCTCGGGCGTGACATCGTTCCGACCGACGACGTCGACAGTTCGAGCCGGATCGACACGCGCGTCGCACTCCAACTGGAGCAGGAGATCCGCCACAATATCGTGGGAGCGATCGGCGGCGAGATTCGCACCGTGGAGTACGAGGGTGGCGACCGGGATATTCTCACTGCCTCACTGGCGGCATCCGGTGAATATTTCCTGAACGGCCAAGTGTCCTTCGTGCTTTCCTTGCGCTATTCTGAGCGTTTTGGCGATCGCGACATCGACGAATTCGACCGTTTCATCGCCATCGTCTCGACCCGCCTCCGCTTCTGAGACCGGGGAAACTGCCCGGACGACGCATGAAGCGGCTCCAGGCCGGTGGCTTTGCTTCGTCCGGACGTTTTCTTTCATATGCGCACCATCGTGCAGCCGATCGAAAGCCGGCGATCGGACCTGTTTTCGCTTGCGGCGACGCGTAACTTCCATCGCTGAAGACTGGGATCGCATTCGCGGAACGGCCAGCCGACCGGCCGCCGGCGAGTGATATTGCCGCAAGAACAGGACTTCGCCATGGAAGTGCGCCCGCTCGTCGTCAGCCGCGAGCTTGGCGGCTCGCCATCCTCCTCGGATGACGAGATCACGCTCCGCCGAATCTTCCTCACCTTCTGGCGGCGCAAGTGGCTCATCGCGGCCACCACGGCACTCACCGTAGCCCTGGGAGCCTACGTGGTATCGTTGCTGACCGCCCGCTACACGGCGGATGCGACGATCGTCCTGGATTTCCGCGAGCGCCGGATCGTCGACATCGACGGCGTTGTTTCCGGCCTGTCGGCCACCGACGCCGCCATTCGCAGCGAGGTCGATGTCCTGCGGTCCCGCGCCCTTGCCGGCCGCGTCGTCGACAGCCTCGATCTGATCAATGATCCCGAATTCAATCCGGACCTCGTCGAGGACAAGGCGTTCTCCGTCGCTGACTGGATCGGAAGGCAACTCGAGACGCTGGGCGCCTGGTTCGCCGAGCGCATCTCGCTGCCGGCGCTGATCGAGGGCCTGCCCGAGCCGCTGCAAGGACTCGCGGCTGCCGACGCGACGGATCCGGAACCGGTGCCGCAGACCGGCAGCGCGGCGACGCGAACGCTGGTGATCGAGCGGGTCCGCAGCCGCCTCAACGTGTTCAACGATGGGCGGTCCTACACGATCCTGGTCTCCTTCACCTCGACCGATCCGGACAAGGCGGCCACCATCGCCAATGCCTATGCCGAGAGCTATCTCGCCCGTCAGCTCGAGATGAAGGCCCAGGTCACCGACCAGGCATCGGCCTGGCTCAACGAAAAGATTGCCGGGCTACGGAAGAAGGTCGAGGCGGCCGAGGCCGCCGTCCAGAAGTTCCGCGAAGAACAGGGGCTCGTCGGTCTCGGCGAGACGACGCTGTCCACCGAACAGCTCGCCGTCATCAACCGGCAGGTTCTCGAGGCCAAGGCGGACCACGCCGCGGTCACCGCACAACTGCAAGAGCTCGAGCGCCTCCGCGGGTCACCGGATCGAGGTGCGTCGGCCCCGGTATCGATGGGCTCGCCGCTGGTCCAGAGCCTGCGCAACCAGGAGATCAGCCTCAGTGCGAAGCTTGCCGAACTGCGCTCGCGGTTCGGCGAGCGGCATCCGGACGTCGTCAATACGCGGACCGAGCTGGCCTCGATCCGGCAAAGGCTGCGGCGCGAGGTCGAGCGAACCCACGCCGCCCTGCGCGCCGAGGCGGCCGCGGCCGCGAGCCGGGTCGCCAGCCTGCAGGCCCGCCTCGGTCAGACGCGGAGCGAGAAGGACCGGGACGACCGCGCGATGGCGACGCTGCGGCAGCTCGAATCCGAAGCCGCGAGCGCCCGCACGCTTTTTGAGACCTTCCTGTCCGGCCTGGGCAGGATCGCCACCCAGACCGACAATCTGCGGCCGGACGCCCAGATCGTAGCGCTCGCGGATCCGCCGCTCTGGCCTTCCTATCCGCCGCGCCAGATCCTGCTGGGCCTGTCCTTCGCCGCCGGGCTCGGGATCGCGATCACGCTGGTGCTGCTGCTGGAATACATGGATCGCGGCGTCCGTGGCGCCGAGCAGCTCGAACGGCGCTTCCGAGTGCCAGTGCTCGGCCTGATCCCGACGGCGCGGCTCGGCCCAGCTCATTCACCGCAACCCTTGGAGTATGTGCTCGAACGCCCGTTCGACCCGTTCACCGAGAACGTCCGGTCTGCCCTCACCGCGATCCGTGCCGCGCCGCGGGCGGGTGGCGCCGCCCGGGTCATCCTCTTCACCTCGGCCGTACCCGACGAAGGCAAGTCCACCACCGCGCTCTCCGCGGCCTTCATCGCCGCGGACTCCGGCTTTCGGACCGCGCTCGTCGAATGCGATTTCCGCCGGCCGACGCTCGGGAAGCTGAGGCTGCCCTATCCGCCGCTCGACCTCGAGGAGCTGTTGGCCAACCCGCGCGCGCTGATGGACATGGAACTGGAGCCGATGCGCGCGGGTCAGCCGGTCCTGGTCGGCGTGCGTCGGCGCGAAGTGCGGGCGAGCGGAATGCTGCAGTCCGAACGGCTGCCGGAGCTGCTCGAGCTTCTGAAGCAACGCTTCGACGTCATCATCCTCGACACGCCGCCGGTCACCATCGTGTCGGATGCGGTAGTGCTCGCGCGTCACGCGGACGCCACCGTGCTGCTGGTGCGCTGGGGCTCCACTCCCCAGGGGCTCGTCGCGAACGCCGTGAAGAAGCTGAATGCTGCCAACGTGTACCTGGCCGGCATGCTGTTGACCCGGGTCAATGTCCGGAAGCAGTCCTACTACGGATACGACGACTACCCGGCCGACTATGCCGACAAATATTACTCGTCCTGAGCGCGCGGCCGCCCGGTGTCGACACTCCGCATCTGCCTGGTTACGGAAACGCTGGCCACCGGGGTCGGCCGTCATGTCGTTGATCTCGCGCGCGGGCTCGCCGGCGGCGGTCACGCCGTCCATGTGCTCCATTCGGCGAACCGTTGCGATCCGGGGCTCGCGACCGCGCTCGACCACGTTCCGAACGTGCGGCGGCATGCCTTTGCGATGCGGCGCGCCCCGCATCCGAGCGACGGGGTAACGCTTTACCGGTTGCTCCGGTACCTGCGGGCCCACGGTCCCTTCGACGTCATCCACGGCCACAGCTCCAAGGGCGGCGCGTTTGCGCGTATCCTGGGCCGCCCGCTGGGTGCAGCGGTCGTCTATACGCCGCACGCCTTCGTGACTCTCGACCCGCAGCTCTCGCGCCCGGAGCGGCTGGTCTATGGAGCCGCCGAGCGGGCGCTCGCGGGGCTGACGGATCGTATCGTCTGCTGCTCGCCGTTCGAGCAGGACCACGCGCACCACCTCGGGATCTCGGGACGGCGCACAATCGTGGTCGAGCACGGCATCGATCGCTTCGCAATGCTCGACCGGGACTCAGCGCGGCGCGCCGTCGGCGCGGCGCCGGAGGCGTTCGTCGTCGGCTTCGTCGGCCGGCTGTCGCGGCAAAAGGGCCCCGACATCCTGGTGCGGGCGGCAAGCCTGTTCGACCTGACCGTCCCACCCGTCCAGTTCGTTGCGGTCGGCGACGGGCCGATGGGGCCGGCGCTGCGCGAGCAGGTCCGGAAGGCCGGCCTCGAGCGGCAATTTCTCTGGGCCGGTCCGCGGGACGCCCGCGAATTGCTGCCCGCCTTCGACCTGCTGGCGATGCCGAGCCGGTACGAAGGCTTCTCCTACACCCTGATCGAGGCGCTGCTCGCCGGGGTTCCCGTCGTCAGTACCCGTGTCGGCGCCGCGGCCTCCCTGATCCGACCGGGCGAGAACGGGTTCCTGATGGACCCGGAGGACGCGGCCGGCCTTGCGGCCATAGTCCGGCAGTTCGCTAGTCGCCCCGACGAGGTCCGCGCCCTAGCGCGACGCGCCGCCGGCATCGGCAAGCTCTACGGCATCGATCGTATGATCGAGCGCACGCTCGGCGTCTACTACGCCGCCTGTCGACGGTCGGGCGGCAGCGGATGGAAGGCAGCGTTCAATCGCCGCCTTACCATCCGGTAGACCGGGTGGGCATAGCGCTTGATCGGACGCGCGGCCGAGGTCTTGGCGATCCGGGCGGCTGCCTCGATCTCCGCAAGCAGGCGCGGTCGACCGAACGCCACCGCGATTTCCTTGACCTCCCGGATCGTCGTCCGGAACTGGCGGTTGCTGACGCCGTCATGGGTCATGAATGCCACGATGTCCGACCGGTGGACGCCGCGCCCACCGGCACGGTGGAGGCGGTAGAACCAGTCATAATCCATCGCGCAACGATAGCGCAGGTCGAACAGCCCGACGCGCTCGAACGCGCTTCGCCGAATCAGGGCGGTCGGATGATTGATCGCAGGCATGCGCCTGTGCAGATTTGCCGCATAGTCCGGGTCACCGGTGTAGAGAAAGCGGCTGCCGTCCGCCTCGTGGAACTCCAGGTCACCGAATACGAAATCGGCGCCGCTGGCCTCGATATGGCCGACCGCGCGCTCGATCTGTTCCGGCGCAGCCCAGTCGTCTGCATTCAGGAAGAGGATGTAGCGCCCTCGAGCCAGAGCGATCCCTTTGTTGAAGGCGTCGCTGATCCCGCGATCAGGCTCGCTAATCCAGAAGTCGCAGGGGCGCAGCCTTGCCTTGACGATCGCCAGCGTATCGTCGCTGGAACCGCCATCGACCACGACGTGCTCGATGTCCCCGAATGTCTGCGACTGAACACTGGCGATCGTCCTCTCGATCGTCGAAGCGCCGTTAAATACCGCCGTGACAACGCTCACCCGCGGGCTGGGAGAACCGCAAGTCTCATTCAATTGGTCATTTCGGCGTTTCTCCGCCACGTCTGCGTAATCTTCGAGCGTCGGATAAAGCATTTCCGTTCCCATAAGTTCGAGCCGTTCAACAGATGCACAAACATCCCCTGCCCAATCTTCGGCAAGGATCATCTAAGCGTTTGTTGAGGCAAGCTTTTTTCTTTCCTGCAGGCGATTAATTGATGGGGCCCAAGGTTGGCGAACGGATCCCTGACCGTTCCGGAGGGTGCTCGGCACCGCGGAACTGCCGTAAGCGGGCGAGGCAAGCAGGATGCGTGTGGCCTATGCGTACGAATGGGACGCAAATGACCGGAACACCCAGTCGGGGCGGCCCAGGGCCATTCTCGACCAGCTGCACCGCCGCGGGGTCGACGTCGCGGCCGTGTTTCCGCTCGATAACCGGCTGCAATACCTCTTCGCGGCCAAGTACCTGATCAACAAGGCAATCGGCCGCACATACCGGCCCGACCGCGAGTGGATCTACATCCGGTCCCTGGCTCGGCAGATCGAAAGGCGCGTGCGGGAGTTGCGCGTCGATTGCGTGTTCGCGCCCGGCTCCCACGCGGTCGCCGCGCTCGATCTGCCGGTGCCGAAGGTCTTCTGCGCGGACGCGACCTTCGCCAACGTCCTCGAAACGTACGACGATTTCGCTGACTGCTCGGCCGGCTTCGTTCGCGCCGGCCACGCGCTCGATCGAAATGCTCTCGCCGGCTGTGCCGCGGCGATCTATCCGACGGAATGGGCGGCGGACACGGCGCGCCGGGTCTACGGAGCCGATCCGGACAAGGTTCATGTGGTTCCATTCGGCGCCAATGTGGTCGCGCCACCGGAGGAAGCGGTCCTGGCCAGGACGCGACGCCGGCGCGACGGCGCCGTCCGGATCCTGTTCGTCGGCCGTAAATGGCACCGCAAGGGCGCCGATATCGTGCTGGAAGCGTGTACGCAGCTGGTCAGGAGCGGCTTTCCCGTCCAACTGCATCTGGTCGGGCTCGCAAGCGCACCGGCGGATCTGCCCGATTTCGTAGTCCGGCACGGATTGCTGAACAAGAACGCCACCGAGCAGCGCGCCCGGCTCGAGATGCTTCTGCGGGAATCGGACCTGTTCTTCGTGCCTTCGCGCGCAGAGAATTACGGCATGGCCTTCTGCGAGGCCGCGGCGTTCGGCCTTCCGGCCATATCGACCCGCGTCGGCGGGATCCCGACCATCGTCGAACATGGCGTCACCGGCATTCTCCATCCGCCGGACGCCAACCCGGCCGCCTATGCCGAAAGCATCGCTCGACTGATCGACGACCCTGCCGGCTACGAAGCCATGTCGATGGCGGCGTGGCTGCGGTTCCGTCGACTTCTGAACTGGGACGCGTTCGGCGACCGGCTGATCGGCATCCTCGCGGCTGCCTGCGAAACGGTACCGACCGTCGTCCCGGCGTCGGATCCGCCCGCTGCGGCCGACCGCTCGCTCGAACTAACCCGCCCGGTATCGTGAAAAGAAGCGGGAGAGGCTAGATGAGCCGGCCCGAGGCCATGGCTGTTCCCGAATCGTCGAGCGTCGACCCCGGCATCCCGGCGACCGCGTCGGTCGCGGGTGCGCGCAGCCGCACGGCTCGTCCGGACGAGGCACGCCGCGACGAAGTGCGCGGCAAGCGCGCGTTCGATCTCACTCTGGCGTGTCTGGCCCTTGTCGTGTTCGCGCCGATCATGCTCCTGATCTATGTTCTCGTACGCCTCGACGGCGGCCCGGGCCTGTTCTTCCACGAGCGGATCGGGCGAAGCGGGCGGCCGTTCCGCTGCATCAAGTTCCGCAGCATGGTCGTGGATTCCGAGCGCGTGCTGCAGCAGATCCTGGCAACGAGCGAGCAGGCGCGCCGGGAGTGGCGCCGCGACCGCAAGCTGACCGACGATCCGCGCATCACCCGGCTCGGGTGGCTGCTGAGAAAGAGCAGCCTCGACGAACTGCCGCAGCTCTTCAATGTGATCGCCGGAGACATGAGCCTGGTCGGCCCCCGGCCGATCGTCGCGGAGGAATTGACACGCTACCGCAGCAGCGTCCGCCACTATTTTCGCTGCCGGCCCGGGATCACCGGGCTGTGGCAGGTCAGCGGTCGCAACAGCATCTCTTACGACCGCCGCGTCGCCCTCGATCGTCTCTACGCGATGCGATGCTCGCTCGCGCTGGATCTCAAGATTCTGGCCCGGACCGTCTGGGTGGTCTTGGTCGCGAAGGGGGCTAACTGAACCGCTTCTCCGCCCGGCGAGGCGTTCCTTCGGCCGCGATCGCGATCAGTCCCGAAGGGACCCGCGATTCTCGAGATACCACCGATAGGTGAGGCGAATCCCGTCGCACAGCGGTGTCCTCGCCTCCCAACCTAGCGCCCGCAGCTTGCTGACGTCGAGCCGCTTGCGCGGCGTTCCGTCCGGCTTGTCGTGGTCGTAAACGAACGAGCCCGTATAGCCGGTTACCCTGGCGATGATGTCGGCCAGATCGGCGATGGTCACGTCCTCCCCTGTCCCGACATTGATCGGCGCATCCGACGAATAGTGCCGAAGGAGGAAGATGCAGGCATCCGCCAGATCGTCCACATAGAGAAACTCCCGGCGCGGGCGGCCGCTGCCCCAGATCGTCACCGGACCACCGGTCTTCTTCGCTTCGTGAATCTTGCGAAGAAGGGCCGGCAGAACGTGGCTGTCTTGCAACGAGAAATTGTCGCCCGGACCGTACAGGTTGGTCGGCATCGCGGAAATGAAATCGCAGCCGTGCTGGCGGCGATAGGCCTGGCAAAGCTTGATGCCCGCGATCTTCGCGACCGCGTACCACTCGTTCGTCGGCTCCAATGGTCCGGTCAGCAGCGCCTCCTCCCTGATCGGCTGCTCGGCTTCGCGCGGATAGATGCAGGAAGAGCCGAGAAAGAGCAGCTTCGTCACCCCGCGCAGCGCCGCGGCGTGAATGACATTGGTCGCGATCGCCAGATTGTCGTACAGGAAGTCGGCCGGGAGCCTGTTGTTGGCATGGATTCCGCCGACCTTCGCCGCAGCAAGAATGACGACATCGGGCCGGGTATCGCGAAGCCATGCATCGACCTGATCCGGCTGACGCAGATCCACCTGCTCGCGGCCGACCGTCAGGATTGTACAGCCCTCGCCCTGCAACCGACGGCAGATGGCGGCTCCGACCAGCCCGCGATGCCCCGCCACCCAGATGCGCCGTCCGCTCAGCTCGAAATGCCGGCTACCTGCCAGCTCGGCCGAATCAACGTTCATTGCGCCGCCTTTCATGCCGTACCTGGACCAGATCGGCTTCGACCATCTCACGAACCAGCTCCTCGAAACCGACCTTGTGCCGCCAGCCCAGCTTTGCCCTGGCCTTGGCGGGATCGCCGAGCAGGTGGTTGACCTCGGTCGGCCGGTAATAGCGGGCGTCGACCCGCACCAGCACGTCGCCGGTCACGACATCGCGTGCGAGCTCCTCCGTGCCGGCGCCCTCCCACGCAATTTCGCGGCCGACATGCCGGAACGCGACCTCGACGAACTCGCGCACCGAATGGGCCTCGCCCGTTGCGAGCACATAGTCGTCGGGTGCGTCCTGCTGCAGGATCAGCCACATCCCTTCGATGTAGTCGCGTGCATGGCCCCAGTCGCGCTTGGCATCCAGGTTACCCAGATACAGCGTCTTCTGCAGACCCAGCGTGATCGCGGCCACCGCGCGGGAAATCTTCCGGGTTACAAAGGTTTCGCCACGGGTCGGTCCCTCGTGATTGAACAGGATGCCGTTCGAGGCGTGTATTCCGTAGGCCTCACGGTAGTTCACCGTAATCCAATAGCCGTAAAGCTTCGCCGCCGCGTAGGGGCTGCGCGGCGCGAACGGAGTGCGCTCGTTCTGCGGTGGCGGCGAGCTCCCGAACAGCTCAGACGTCGAGGCCTGATAGAAGCGCACGCGATCCGTCATGCCGAGCAGGCGGATCGCCTCCAGAAGGCGCAGCGTGCCGAGGGCATCCGCGTTCGCCGTGTACTCCGGCGTCTCGAAACTGACCTGAACGTGGCTCTGTGCCGCGAGATTGTAGATTTCGTCAGGCTGGGTTTCCTGCACGAGCCGGATGAGGTTGGTGGCATCGGTCAGGTCGCCATAGTGGAGAAAGAACCGCGTCTCGGCCTCGTGCGGATCGACATAGAGGTGGTCGACGCGCTCGGTGTTGAAAGACGACGCGCGCCGCTTGACGCCGTGGACGACATAGCCCTTGTCGAGCAAAAACTCGGCAAGATACGCGCCGTCCTGACCGGTGCTTCCTGTGATGAGAGCAGTCTTGCGCGTCACGCGTGATCCTCCTGCGGGCACGTTGCGCCATCGTAGAATTCGGCACGAGCGTGGCGAATTGATGGCGACCTGGACGCTATCGGCGGCCCCTGAATGAAAAAAGGCGCCCGGGCGGCATGGCCCGGCCCGCCCCCGCCGGAACGCCGCTTCCGGCCGGCCGATTTGTTTCTTGCCCGCCATCCGGTCACGAATCGCGACGAACCTCGAAAAAGGCGGAGGAATCCTCGGCATGGCCGCCCACGCCAGGGCCTGCGGCACGGGTCGCAGGCATCCCCGAACGCGACCGATGACCGCATTGGCCGGCGCGATCGTCCTCGGCTGCGGCATCGGCGCCGCATCGGCGGAGAAGGCGACGGCCCGGTTCGAACCCTGTGTGTCGGACGGGCCCCTGCTGTTCGAGGCCGGCGGTCCGGTCACGATCCCCGTATCCGATGTCGACCGGCTCGACTACCGAATCGTCGATTTCTGGCAGCGCGAGCAGGACCGCGGCACTGCCCGTGCCGGCGACCATATCGAGGGCCCGCGACAGTCCGGCTATTACGAGCTGCACGGCACCGGGCGGCGCGACGGCGGGCGGTTCACCTGCCGCACAAGCTATGCCGTGTTGCCTGCCGCCCCAAAGGGCCGATCGACCGATGCGTTCGGCGTGATGACGCATTTCGCCCAGGGATGGGACACGGACATCATCCCGGCGATCACGCGTATCGGCCTGCGGCACGTCCGCGACGAGCATTATTGGAACCAGACCGAGCAACGCCGCGGCACCTATGTGTTCCCCGAGCGGTTCCGCAGCTATCTCGACCGCCTGTTTGCGGCCGACATCTCGCCGCTGCTGGTCCTGAGCTTTGCCAACCCACTCTACGACGACGGCAAGACTCCCCACACGCCCGAGGCCATCGCCGCATTCGCCGCCTACGCCGACGCCGTACTGTCGCACTATCCGCAGATCCGGGCCGTGGAGGTTTGGAACGAATACAATGGGAGCTTCTGCAAGGGGCCGTGCGAGCGGAACCGGCCGAAGCATTATGTCGACCTTCTCGCCGAGACCCATCGCCGCCTGAAGGAGCGCCACCCCTCCGTCACGGTAGTCGGCGCTTCCACCGTACTGGTGCCGATCCCTTATTTCGAGGACCTGTTCGAGCACGGCGCCCTCGCCAACATGGACGTGGTCTCGTTCCATCCCTACGGCGCGGGCCCCGAAGGCATCGAGCGCAACGTGCTGGCGCTGAAGGCGATGATGGCGGAGCGCGGCCACAGCAAGCCGATGTGGGCGACCGAGATCGGTGCCGGCCGCGCGAGCGAGGAGGCACGGCGCGAGGCGGCGCGCTATCTTGCACGTGCCCATGCCCTGCTGTTCGGCGCGGGCGTGGAGCGGATCTACTGGTATCTGCTGCGCGACTACGCAAAGTTCGCGGGGCGGGCGCTGCTGCGTGCACCGGACAGCCCCTATGGCCGCTATGCGCCCGCCCCGGCCTACGTGGCCATGGCGGTCGTGATCGCCGAACTCGCCGGAACCCGACCGGCAGGCCGGATCGAAACCGATCCGCGCACATACGCCTACCGGTTCCGCGGGGCCGACCGCGAAGTCGTGATGCTGTGGAGCCCCGACGGACCGGCCGAGGTCGAATTGACCGCCGAAGGCCCGCTGACCGTCACCGATCTGATGGGCGTCGCGCGCACGGAGCGACCGGAAGCCGGGTTGGTCCGGCTGACCATCGACGACTCGCCGCTCTATGTCCGCGGTCCGGTTCGGACCGTCCGCGATCGGCGTCCGGACCGCGTCGTCGCCGACTCCGCGGCCGAGTTCCGCGGCGACATGGGACGCTGGTCATACGGCGCTCTGGAGATGCCGGGAGAACGCCCGCTGCCGCAGCGCCTCGACTTCGCCGCGGCCCGGCCGCTCGAATGGGATCGCGGCGTCTGGGACTATCGCTGGACCCTCCCCGGTGTCGGCTGGCTCACGCTCGGCCGCTCGACCGCACATCCGGGGCGGGCCGGCCGATCCCTGTTCTGGCCGGCCCGGATCTGGCGCAGCCCGTTCGCCGGGTCCGCTCGGATCGAGCTGCGGCTGCACCGGCACAAGCGCGGTGGCGACGGGGTCGACGCCGGCCTCTACGTCGACGGCGCGCTCGTCCGCAGCGTCGCGCTCGACCCCGCGCAGCAGGAGCCGACGAGCCTGGTCGTCCCTGTCGATCTTCGCCGCGACAGCGAGGTCGCCCTCGTCCTGTCGCCGCGATCGAGCCTGGATTTCGACGCCACGGTCTCCCGGATGCGGGTCCTGCGGGACCGCGAATGAGATCCGGTCCCGTGCCGGGCACCGCACCGGCAGACGATCCACGAAAGGATTGGCGCAACTAAGAAATCCGCTAACCCTGAATCTCCACCGGGATCCGAAGAGCCGGGACATCGCTTCGGGAAGCTTGCGCTCGAATGCCACCGCCACCCACGGGAAATCCCGACGCAGGACTGACCATCGTCTACGACGGCGAGTGCCCGTTCTGCACCCGTTACGTCAAGCTCATGCGCCTGCGCCGAGCCGTCGGACCGGTCCGTCTGGTGAACGCGCGCGACGACGACCCGTTGGTTCGGGAGCTCTGGCGGGACGGTTACGACCTCGACGAAGGCATGATGGCGATCTACGGCGGTACCCGGTACTACGGCGCCGACTGCCTCGTGCTGCTCTCGGCGCTTAGTTCCGGCTCGAACCTCTTCAGCCGGGCTTGCGCGGTCGTCTTTCGATATCCCCGCATCGCGGGAGCGCTCTATCCGGTTCTCAAGTTCGGACGCTCGGTCACCCTGGCGGCGCTCGGTCGATCCCGGCTGAACCGCAAGGCGCTGGGCCGGTAGTCCGCGGCGTGGGGAGGCAAAAGTGACGATCGTCGAAGATTCGCTGGCCGACGCCCAACGTCCCCGTTCGCACGCCGCACTCCCGCAGACGGCTGCCATTCCGATCGAGCGCGTTGACGCGCTGGTCCTGTTCTCGATCTGCTGGGGTGCGGCCACGCTGTTCCACTCGATGGAGAACGTGTACCGGCTCGGGACCGAGCCGCTCCTGTTCGTCGCCCTGAACGGAACTGCGGCCCTGTTGGTATTCAACCCGCGCTCGGTGCCGCTCCTCTGCCTGCTCGCGGTGGCGCAGGTCATCGACTACGTCGCGATGCAGCCGCACCAATCCAACCACTACCTGATGATGCTGTTCACCAACGCCGCGATCCTGCTTTCGGCGGCGTTCGCGGCCGCCATGCGGGAGCCGGCGTCGTTCCGACGCGTCTTCTATGACGGATTCGCGCCGGCCGGGCGTTGGATCCTGTTGATCATGTATTTCTTCGGGATCTTTCATAAGATCAATACGGACTTTCTTGATCCGCAGGTCAGTTGCGCGGTCGAACTCTATACCCGCATCGCGCATCACGTCGGATTGGCCGATTGGGTATTCGGAAAATATGCGGCGATCTACACGACGTTCATCGCGGAGGGCCTCGCGATCGTCCTGTTGTTCACCAAGCGCTACAAGGTTTGGGGCTTCGTCATCGGGTTCGTGTTCCATACCCTGATCGCGATCTCCGGATATGCCTTCTATATCGACTTCTCGGCGCTTGTGATCGCGCTCTACATGCTCTTCCTGCCGACGCAGTTCTACGAGCGCTGCCAGGAGGGCATCGAGCGGCTCGCCCCGCGCATCGGTATCGCCACGACGCAGCTCTGGTCTACTTGGCGGGGCCTGATGGGCATCACGGCGGGGTTGGTTCTCGCCGACCTGGTCGTCTCGGAGATCGTCGGCGGGGCCGCCAGCCGCGTCTACTACCTGATGCCCGTATTCGTGATCTATGTCGGCCTACTCGCGTCCCTGCTGTTCTTTACCCTGGGCAGCTGCACCTATGAGGAAAGCGAACGATTCTTCCGGTTCCGCTACCGCTCCGTCGCGCTGATCCCAGCCATCTTCTTCCTGAACGGCTGGAGCCCTTACTGGGGCTTCAAGACCGAATCCTCGATCGCGATGTTCAGCAACCTGCACACCGAGGGCGGGGTCACCAACCATCTTCTCTTCCCGCGCCCGCCCTATCTGATCGACCATCAGAATCAACTCGTCCGCCTGATCTCGTCCAGCGATGCCCGATTGCAGCGCTACGCCGACGAGGGTTTCCAGTTCGTCGCCTTCGAATTCTGGCGCTATGTCGCGCGCCGCCCCGACATCGAGGTCACCTTCGATCGCGGCAACGGGCCCGAGAGCTTGGCCGCCGGCGAGCGGCCGCCTTATGCGGGAGGCTTCCTCGATCGTTTCGTGATGTTCAAGCCGGTGGACTTTCGGCGTCCCAAAGTGTGCACGCATTGACACCGACTCCGGATGCACGGGCGGAACGGTCGTCACCGATTTCGAGAGGGCCATGAGGCCATGCGACATCCGCCAGGATGGCAGTCACTCGCGGCGATCGACGACCGCAGCTTCGATCTCGTCATCGTGGGCAGCGGCTTTGCCGGCTCCTTCTTCCTGCAAGAGTGGTTGAGGGCAGCTGCTCCCGGCGAGCGCGTGCTGGTCCTGGAGCGCGGCCCGTTCATTTCCCACCAGCAGCAGGTCCGGGAGCGCCGCGGGTCGCCTGTCGAGGCGGCCGCGACCTATGTCCGCGCCGGCCCCGACCGAAAGTCGTGGGTCTTCAATATCGGCTTCGGCGGCGGGTCGAACTGCTGGACCGGCAATGTACCGCGGCTTCTACCCGAGGACTTCCGCTTGGCATCGACCTACGGGGTCGGTCGTGACTGGCCGCTGAGCTATGCCGAACTGGCGCCCTATTACGACGAAGTCGAGGCGACGATGGCCGTCGCCGGCCCGGCGGACGGCTCGCCCTTTCCGGACGTCCGTTGGTATCCGCAGCCCCCGCACCGGTTCAGTGATGCGGACGCCGCCCTGAAGCGCGCCTTTCCGGACCTGTTTTTCGCAACGCCGACCGCGCGTGCCAAGCTTCCGACCGAGGGCAGATCACCGTGCTGCGCCAACGGCGTCTGCTCGATCTGCCCGGTGGACGCCAAGTTCACGATCCAGAACGAGCTTCTGCACCTCTACGCGGACGAGCGGGTCACGCTCGTCACCGATGCCGAGGTGGTGGCGATAGAGACGGCGAACCGGACGGCCACCGGCGTCGTGGTGCGAACCGGCGGCGCAGAGCACCGAATCGCCGCAAGCTTCGTCGCGCTGGCGGCCAACGCGCTGTTCAATCCGCACATCCTGCTCCGCTCGGGGCTGGATCATCCCCTTCTCGGGCGACGCCTCAACGAGCAGCGTGGGATCATGGCGGACGTCCATCTCTCGGGGCTGAATGGCTACAATGGCGGCAGCTATGTGACCGGTCTCTCCTACCATTTCTACGCCGGCGCCCACCGCCGTGAGCGTGCGGCGTGCCTGGTCGAACACGTCAACGTGGCACCGGTCCGTGCGCGGGCCGGAAAATGGTTCGACGCCATACGGCTGTTCCTCATCTTCGAGGACCTGCCGGAAGAGCGGAACCGCGTCGCCCCGGCGGAGGACGGCGACCCCCGCCCGGCGGTGCATTATCACGGACCCGGCGACTATCTGCAGCGCGGGATCGCGGCGGTTCAGGCGGACATCGGACGCCTTCTGGCGCCGCTCCCGGTCGAGGAGGTCATCTTCCACCCCGACCTGCGCGAAACCGAGTCCCATATCATCGGCACCGTCGTCATGGGTAACGAGCCCGCCGAGTCCGTGATCGATCGGCATCTTGTCCATCATCACGTCCGCAATCTGGCCGTCCTCGGCAGCAGCAGCTTTCCGACATGCAGTCCCAGCAATCCCACCCTGACCCTCTCCGCCCTCTCCCTTTGGAGCGCACGCCATCTGCGGCGCTCCGCAAAGGAGGGGTGAGGGCTATGACGGCCTTGCGCCTCAGCAGGAGGGCCTTCCTTCGCAGCGCGGCCCTGGTCATCGCTGCGGCAGCCTCACCGCTGCGCCCCGCCGCCGCATCGCAGGCGGAGGACTTCACCCCGGTGGTCTCGGCCATCGTGCGCACCCACCTCCCGGAACTTGTCCACCGGGAGGAGGTGGTCCGGCGATTCACGGCCGACCTCCTCGCCAACATGCCCTATCTCGCCCGCGGCCAGGCGGTCCGGGTCGCCCGCTACGTCCCCGCGATCTTCACGCAGGGCTGGGTACGCGGCCTGCTGCCGGCCGGTAGCCGTGCGTCCATGGATCATGTGGAGCGCGAGATCCTGACCAAATACATGCTGTCGACCAACGTGCTCGACGCCATGCAGGGCGGGCAACGCGAGGTCCGCTACATGGTCTTTGCCGACCCCTACGAGTTCGGCTGCACCAACCCGCTCGCCCGGATTTAGGCGACCGGCGCGGGGGGTCGGCGGGTCAGCGGGACTCGCCGGCCACCCGCCTGCCGCCGAGCTGCAGGCGCACGGGTGAGGTAACGCGCCGATAGAGCGACCGCAGCTTCCTCCGCACGATGTCGCTCTGCCGCAATGTGGTGCGATTGCCGGGATAGTACATGGCTCGCTCGTCCGTGCAGAAGACCGGGCGCCCGGACAGGTTGGCGATCTCCGCGGCCTGGTGGGCGGCACTCTCGATGAACAGCCAGGCGTCGGTCCGACGATAGGCCTCCGCCTTGTGGCGCGCATGGATGTTGGCCCGGCGGCGCGCCTCGGCATCCGGCATGTCGAGCATGATCAGCGCGCGATATTCGATCCCGTGGCGTGCCAGCCACGCCTCGCATTCCGGACGATACTTCTCGAGCCGGCTGGTAACCAGCCAGCCCAATTGGACCCGCGACTGATAGCGGCAGTCGACGGTGGTCAGGAATTCCCGATAGCGCTCGCCGTCATCGTTCTCTTCGTCGGTCGGGTCGCGGCAGAGCACCCCATCGATATCGACACAGCAGTCCGGCAGGGCGGGGTGGTGCAACACGTTCCACTCGAACACCCTCGGATGCGGAATCGCCTCGTAATAATGATCGACCAGATCCCGTGTCTTCGGGTGGGCATAGACAACGCCGAATGCGATCCGGTGCGGCAATCCGGCCATGTCGATGCGGTCGCGCGTCCGGGCGAGTTCCTGCCCGGTATAGAGGCTGTCGTCCACCACGAGCACCTGCAGCGGCTGGTCCGATGGAAACCGGAGCGGGCGGCGGAACCGGAACCCGCCCGAGATCAGGCGTCCGTCCAGAAAGCCGTCCACGTCCGTAAACGGCAATCCAGTATGGAGGGAGATCAAATTCGCAACGAGCAGACCGCTGCGCGGAATCCCTACCACGAGGTCGATCCGATCGGGTAAGGAGCGGATCCAGCGAAGCACGTCCCTATTGAGATCGGCGATGCTTCGGTAATGCATAAGGGCTCTCAACGACTACTGAACCGACCGTTCCCCACCGCCTAAAGGCCACCAGGCGGCGCCAGCTTGGGCTGACATTGCACGAATTTCTTTTCCGATCCATCGGCCGGCTAGCCCGAATGCGAGGGGATCGACCCGATTGCGAGGGGATCGAAAGGCATATCTCCCGAAACGGTTGTTTCTGCCTGCCGCCGCCCCAGCATGGGTCGCGTCCCGATCCGCCCGCGCGAACCGCCCGGTGCCCGCGATCGGGGCTGCCCTTGCGACCTGTTCGAGGCCCGCCCTTCGCCCATGGATATCGTCCAGTACAACGCGCGCGACGTCGGCGGCCCGGCGACACTTGCCCTGACCCTCCACCGGGGCTTCGTCCGGCGGGGCAGTCGCTCCCGCCTCTATGTCGGCATACGGCAGACCGATGAGAACAGCTATGTCTATCCCCCGCTCGGCTTGCCCTCGCTTCCGGTGCTGCTCGACCATGCCGTCGCGCGATCGTGGCCGGCGCTCCCACGGTTTCCCGGTCGGGAGCGGCTGCGCATCGGCTTGAGCTGGCTCGCCAGGCCCTGGCTGGCGGCCGAGTGGTGGTGCGGGATCCAGGACGTCCATGCGCCGGCAGGGCGCGGACTCCGCACCCTGCGCCGGAGGCCGGACGTGATCCTTCTGCACAATTTGCACCCCGGCCTGTTCGACCTGCGCATCCTGCCCGATCTCGCCGCGATCGCCCCGGTCGTCATTGCCCTGCACGACCAGTGGCTCATGACCGGCCATTGCTCGCACACGCGGGGCTGTACGAACTGGCGGATCGGCTGCGGCGCCTGTCCGCATCTCGATACCTATCCCGGAATCCGCCGCGACGGCACAGTGATCAACGCCGCACGCAAGGCGGCGGTCTATGGTCGCAGCCGGTTTCACATCGTTGCCCCGTGCCGCTGGATTCTGGATCAGGCGCGGCAATCCACGCTCTGGCCGAGCACGATCGACGCCAGAGTCATCCCTTCCGGCGTCGATCTCGGACTATTCGCGCCGGGCGATCGCGCCCGGGCCCGAGCGCTACTGGGCCTTCCGCAGGATGCCGTGATCTTTCTTTTCGCCGCATTCGAGGCGCAGACAAATAGCTTCAAGGATTACGATCTCCTGGTTGCGACGTTCGATCGCTTCGCCGCGCCCGACGGTCGGCCCGTGGTGTTCCTCGTGCTCGGCGACACCGCCTCGGAGCGCCGCCGCGGCCGCGTGCGCCTGATCCACCGGCCCTATACGGCCGCACCGCAATCCGTAGCGCTCCATTATCAGGCCGCCGACGTCTACCTCCACCCGGCCCGCGCCGAGACCTTTCCGGTGACCATCCTCGAGGCGCTCGCAAGCGGGCTTCCGGTCGTCGCCACCGCGGTCGGCGGAATCCCTGAGCAGGTGCTGCCGTTCGCAGCCCTCTCAACCGGGGCCGCCCGGTCCGACACCCGCCCGGCTCCGCACGAGGTGACCGGCGTGCTGCTGCGGAAAGGCGATCTCGTGGGCCTGCTGCGGGCCACCGAAATGCTGGCATCGAACCCGGAGCTGTGTCGACGGCTCGGCGAGAACGCCGCCGCCGATGCACGCCGGAGATTCGATCTCGAGGCGCAAATCGACGCATACCTCGCCTGGTTCGCGGAGATCGTTGCCGTCCGCTCCGGCAATCCGACCGGAGACCGCGAGGGCACGTCCCCGTGCCTCGTCCCGTGACGGAACCCTGACGAATGAACCGCGCCAACGTCCGGCTTCTATTCGGCCTCCTGCGCGGCCATGGCTGGGCGCTTCCTCTGATCCTCCTGCTCGGGGTTGCGGCATCCCTGGCCGAGGGGCTCACGATCGGCCTGCTCGTCCCGCTGCTCGCCACCACCTTCGGCGGTCTGCCCGGCGCACTTTCCGACAATGCGATCCTGCATGCGCTGCATACCTATGCGGAGGCTTTCGATGCGGATTGGCGCGTGCCTGCGCTGGTGACGAGCGCGGTCGCCCTGATCGCATTCAAATCGATGATCGTCTATGCGGACAGCGCCCTGTCCTCGTGGGTCAACGGACGGATCACGCACGGGTTGCGTCTCTCCGCCGCGCATCAGCTCCTGACCGTTGGCTTCCCCTACCTCCATCTCACCAATCACGGCAAGCTGCTCAACACCATAGACAGCGAGATCGGGCGCACCGGCGAGGCCCTCTCGGTACTGTTCACGGCGATGGTCCGGGTCTGCATCGTGCTGGTGTTCACCACGCTTCTGCTCTTGATCTCGTGGCGCCTAACGCTGCTGATCGCCGCTTGTATGGCGGCTGTGACCCTGCTGGTGCGGGGCTTTTCCCGCCCCGCCCGTCGCCTCGGCGCGGCATCCGTCCGGGCCAGCGAAGAGCTGTCCGAACGCTCCGTGGAGATCCTCGACGGGATGCGCATGATCCGGGCCTTCGGCCAGGAGGATCGTGAGGAGGCCCGCTTCACCGCGACGTCGGACCGCCTGCGACGCGCCGAGTTCCGGCTCGACCTGCTCGGCGGGATCGTCGATCCGGTTCTGGAGCTGCTCTATGTGCCGATCCTGCTGAGCGCGATTATCTTCGCCGCGGCCGGCGGCATGGATGCGCCGACTCTGCTGGCCTTTCTGCTCCTGCTCTATCGGCTACAGCCGCACGTCCGCGCCCTCGACGCGAATCGGATCGATCTCGCGAGCCTCACGCCCGCGATCCGCGAGGTTTTTGCACTGCTGGACCCGTCGGACAAACCGCTCCTCCGCTCCGGGGCAACGCCGATCCCGGTATTCCGGCGCGAGATCGAGTTCCGCAATGTGCGCTTCGCCTATGGCGCCGCCGACGACGAGCGACCGGCCCTCTCCGACGTATCCTTCACGATCCGACGCGGCGCGGTAACCGCGATCGTCGGGGAATCGGGTGCCGGAAAGTCGACCCTCGTCAATCTGCTGTTCCGATTCTACGACCCGTCGGACGGCGAGATCCTGGTGGACGGCGTCCCGCTGACGGCGCTGAACCTGGCCGAGTGGCGCCAGCGCCTCGCCATCGCCGGCCAAGACGCCGACCTCATGGCCGGAACCGTGCGCGACAATATCGCCTATGGCCGCCCCGGGGCCTCCCAGGCGGAGGTCGAGGAAGCGGCCCGGCTGGCCGATGCGCACGGCTTTATCACGGCGCTGCCTGCCGGCTACGCGACCCGTCTCGGCGTGCGGGGCGTATCGCTCTCAGGAGGGCAGCGCCAGCGCATCGGGCTTGCGCGTGCGTTCCTCCGTCGGCCCGACATCCTGGTGCTCGACGAGGCCACGAACTCTCTCGACAGCCTCTCGGAATCGGCGGTCCAAACGGCGCTTGACGCCTGCCGGGGCGAGCAGACGCTGCTCGTCATCGCCCACCGGCTCAGCACGATCGCCAATGCC
>CAZVAR010000012.1:33598-45080 GCA_964625225.1 uncultured Alphaproteobacteria bacterium
ACCGACGCCGAGGGCCGCGAGCGCGAGGTGGCGCGCAGCACCTATGGCGCCCTCATCGGCTCGCCCGACCGGGGCGTGGGCGCGCGGGTCGTCGGGTGGGACAACCCCGGCGGCCACGCGCACGCCCCCACCCACCCCCAGCGCCCCCTTTGGGGGGGTCCCCCCCCGCGGCCGGGTCGCGGAGGCCGGCAGCCCGAGCGTGCTGCTGGCAAAGGGTGGTCTGTTCGCGGAGCTGCACGCGCTCCAGACTTCGGCCTTTACGGAGACGGCTCCGGATAGCGCGACCGAATGGCCGCAGCTACGTTTGGCGGCCGGCGGCAGTCTTCAGCAGACGCCAGGTCCGGTCGCCCATGCTCCGGCGCAAACGGCGCTTGACGGGCTGTAGAACCGATCCGCGCAGCGACTCGAGCGTGAGCGCATCGCGCGCGGCGCGGATGCGGTAGCGGACCGGGTGCCGGTAGGGCCAGAGTTCGACCTTCAGGGCGTGCAGGAGTGCCGGGTCGTCTACCTCCTGTTCCCGGAAATAATCCTCCAGCCAGGTCAGGTACCGCTTTCGCGCCGGGTGCGGGCGGTCCGGGTGATAATCGCCGGCGCTGACGGCGCGGTGACAGCACGACTCCGGATGTTGGCGATACCGGTCGAGCGGGATATCGGTCACGTAGACCGGCAGATGGAGGCAGGCCTTCGACAGAAAGACCTGGTCCTCATAGGTGCCACGGAATGCAGCCTCGAACCCACCGAGCCGAACGAGCGCGTCGCGCCGGACAAGCAGGCTGCAGATGCCGGGCAGGTAGCGGCCACGGCTTTCGAGGAAGACCTGGAGCAGGGCGGGCGGCTCGATCACCCGGTGCGGCGTCACCCCGATCTCGCTGACGAAATCCCTCTCGCGATCCGCGGGATCGCCGGTCCAGCCGTACCAGACCAGGGTAGGACCGTACGCCATGTCGGCTTCCGGATGCGCCTCGAGCAGGGCCAGATGGGTCGCCAGCCGGTCCGGTAACCAGACATCGTCCGCATCGAGGAAAGCAACATAGCGCCCCCGAGCCGTCCGGATACCCAGGTTCCGCGACGCGCTCATGCCGCGGTTTTCGTGTCCCGAGTGCTCCAGATACCGTATCCGCTCCGGCATCGCGGCAGCGTGGCAGCGGGCGATCGTGCTGCTCGCATCGCTCGACCCGTCGTCGACCAGCAGCAGCTCCCAGTCGGAGACCGTCTGGTCGAAAACACTGCGAATCGCCTCGTTCAGATATTTCTCCGCATCCAGGAAAATGATGATGACCGAGACGGTCGGCGACGTCGGCATGGCTTTCCCGCTTCGATCGGGGCGACGGCGCCTGCCTCGCGGCCGGGTCGCTGCCCACTTCTGATTCCCGTGGCCCGTCAAGGGAACAGTCGGCTCCTCGCCCTGCCCGATACCGGACCGGACCCGCGTCTTCCGGAACGGTCGGTGCGGCGAATACCGGGTGAGGTCTTCGCGCCGAAAGAACGGGGCCGGATTGTGGCGTCCGCGACCGGCGCCGCTGCGCGCCCCGGCCGACCCGAGCGGCGGAGATCTTGTGGATCGCGGCGCCAGGCCTCGGGGATGTAGCGCCGGCCGGGAGGGAGCGGTCGGTCCCGGTGCCGGGTCGGAAGCGGCAGGATCGCCTTGGCGGCAGCCCTCACCAATTCGCTCATGACAGCTCTTCCTGCCCGCCGCCCGCATCGCCTCCGGTTCGATGAAATTTATCGCGATTTTTCTAAAAATCGCGACATCCAGTTGCGAAAGGAGGAAAACCCGGTGGAATGCGAAGACCGTTCCGCGCGCCCACGCGGCAGAACATCGCGGGATACTGGAACGAAGGCATGCAAACCGAGAGTGCCCGTGTCACGGTTCTGATGCCGGTGCGCAACGTCGCCCCCTATGTTCAAGTGGCCGTTGCATCGGTGCTGGAGCAGACCTTTCGGGGCATCAGGCTCCTCGTGATCGACGACGCGTCGGAGGATGGCAGCTGCGAGATCCTCGCGGGGGTTCGCGACGAGCGGCTGGTGCTGCTGCGCAATCAGAGACATCGCGGGCTGGTCGCGACGCTCAATCGTGGCCTGGATCTCGCCGGGACCGAGTATCTCGCGCGCATGGACGCGGACGATGTGATCGCACCGGACCGGCTCGCGCGGCAGATCTCCTTCCTGGACCGCCACCCGGAGGTCGGCGCGTGCGGCACAGATATCGCTACCTTTGCCGACGACGGCGTCCTGGAACGCTACACCTACCGCCGCCGGCACGAGCGTATCGCACCGCTGCTGCTGTTCTTCAACGCGATGCCGCACGCCTCGGCCATGTTCCGGCTGAGTGCCTTGCGCCGCAGCCGCGTCCGGTACCGCGATACGTTCCGCCACGCGGAGGACTGGGACCTCTGGTGGCAGTTCACCCGAACCGAGCGCGTAGCCACGATCGGGCCGGCCCTTTATTTCTATCGCCAGCACCCGGGCAATGTCTCGGCGCGGTATCGGTCGGAGCAGATCGCCAGCGAGAACCGGATCTACCGTGAGATGCTGGGCGCTCTCGACCTCGAGCCCGGCGATGACGAGCTCGCACTGCATCGCCGCATCGCGGAGTGCGCACCGCTGCCGGATCCCGGCTTCACCGCCACCGAGGCCGCAGCGGCACTCGCCTGGCTCGCCGGGTTGCTGCATGCGAATGCCCGCGCACGCGTGTTCCCGCAAGGCGATCTCGCCGCTGCGGTCGCCTTCTACGCGCGTCGGATCGCCGGGTCCAGTCCAGGGCGCCACGTCGCCTTCGCACGCGCGCTTCTGTGCCGTCACGGCCTGATCGGCCTCGGCGCGCTTGCCGATTGCTGGGCCGCCATGGCTTCCGCCGGCGCAGGGCACGTGGCGCAGGCGGTACGACGCCGGCTCGGACCTGCGGATCCGGGATCCGATGCGGTCGCCTTGAACCGCGCGCTCGATGGCGGTGCCGGTCCGCAAACCTCCCCCCTTGTCCCGGAAACTCCGCTCCTCCGGGCGGCCCGCCCGATCCGAGCCGGCTGAAGGAACGGTCCCTCATGCGAGACTTGGCCGGCATGCCTTCCCTGCTGCGCATGCGGGCCGATGCCGCGGCGCAGGCCATCGGCATCGGCAAGCGCTTCCTGCCTTGGGGCCTGCGTCAGCGGCTGAAGAGCCGTCTTACGGGCATTCCCCTGGTCGGCCGTGTCCGCATGGGCGATCTGCGGCGGGTAACACCGCTCAGCGACGATTTCGGTGCCGACCGTGGCCTGCCGGTCGACCGGTTCTACATCGAGGAGTTTCTCGAGCGGAACCGGGCCGACGTGCGGGGACGAGCGATCGAGATTGGCGAGGACACCTACACCCGTCGCTTCGGGGGCGCCCGCGTCACCGTCCGCGACGTGCTCCACGTCAAGCCCGGCAATCCCGCCGCGACCTTCGTCGACGACCTGTCCACCGCCGCGAGCCTGCCCTCCGAGGCCTTCGACTGCGCCATCGTCACCCAAACACTCCATCTGATCTGGGACGTAGCCGCAGCGCTTCGCAACCTGCGCCGCATCCTCAAGCCCGGCGGCATCCTGCTCACCACTTTTCCGGGCATCACGCAGGTCGACCAGGGCCAGTGGGGCGCGACCTGGTACTGGGCGTTCACGCTCAAATCGACACAGCGCCTCTTCACCGAAGCGTTCCCCGACGACGAGGTGACGATCGAGTGTCACGGAAACGTGCTCGCGGCGACCGCCTTGCTCTACGGCCTCGCCGCGCAGGAGCTCGCTCCGACCGAGCTCGCCCGTCGCGACCCGCGCTATCCCGTGGTCATCGCCGTGCGGGCGCGGAGGTCGGCGTCATGATCTCTCGCCCGGGGTGGCTTCGCTGGCGTCGGGCGCGCCCGCCGGCCGGAGCGGTGATCCTGCTCTATCACCGCGTCGTCGAGACCGAGACCGACCCCTGGGATCTCTGCGTCTCACAACGGCACTTCGCACAGCAGCTCGAGGTTCTGTCCGCCAACCGGACCGTCATCCCGCTCTCCGAGCTGGCGGCACGCCAGGCCGCGGGGCGGTCGATCGACGGCTGCGCCGCGATCACGTTCGACGACGGCTATATCGATAATTTCCAGGCAGCCGCGCCGCTGCTGGACCGCCATGGGCTGCCGGCCACGTTCTTTCTTGTCTCCGGCGCGCTCGGGCAGCAGCAGGAATTCTGGTGGGACATGCTGCAACGGCTCGTCCTGTGCAGCGCGCCGCTGCCGGCGGAGATCTCGCTCTGTCTCAACGGCCGGAGCTGCCGGTGGTCGATCCCGGAGCGCGAGTGGCAGCGTCCTGCCGATCCGCGCTGGCGGGCGGAGGAACCGCCGCGCCAGGAACGACAACGGATCTTCTTCGCGCTCTGGCATAAGTTGCAGCAGGCGAGCGAGGCTGAGCGCGGGGAGGCGCTCGCCAGGCTCGCGGAGCAGGTAGGAAACGCCGCGGCCGCGGTGGATCTCGATCGTGACCGGCCGATGACCCCGAATGAGGCCTGCGAGCTCGGCCGGCTGCCGGGGGTCGACATCGCCTCGCACAGCGTGACGCATCCGCCGCTTGCGCTTCTCGACGGACCGGATTGCGCAGCGGAAATGACGGAGAGCCGGTCCGAAATCGCGAAGCTGGCCGACCGGGCTCCGGCCGGCATTTCCTATCCCTACGGCTCGGTCAACAAGACCGTTGCAGCCGCCGCACGCGCGGCCGGCTACGTCTTCGGCTGCTGCTCGGCGCATCGCGCGGTTGCCGGCACGGACGATCCGATGCTGCTGCCGCGCATCAGTGTCGGTGACTGGTCGGGGGCACGGTTCGAGCGTGCACTGGACCGGCTCGCATGACCAATGGCAGGCGGATGTGTGACACGCCGGAGACGCCCTGCTCCGGCCCGCTCGTATCCATCGTTACGATCTTTCTCGATCCCGGCACCTTCCTGGCCGAGGCCGTCGCGAGCGTCTTGGCTCAGACCTATCGGCATTGGGAGCTGTTGCTGGTCGATGACGGCTCCTGCGACGGCAGCACAGAAGCCGCACGCAGTTGGGCCGAAGCGCATCCGGACCGCATTCGTTATCTGGAGCATCCCGGGCACGCGAATCGCGGCATGAGCGCATCACGCAACCGCGGCTGGCGAGCGGCCGCGGGCGATCTGATCGCATTCCTCGATGCCGACGACGTCTGGGTCCCCGACAAGCTGGCGGAGCAGGTCGCGCTGCTGCAGCACCAGCCGGCAGCGGGCATGCTCCTCGGAGCGACACGCTATTGGTACGGCTGGTCGGGGCGCCCGCGGGACGCTGCGCGCGATCGTGTGGTCGCCGTCGGCCAGCGCAGTGATCCCGCCGAGGGCCGCACTCTGACCGGCAATGCGCTCTATTCGCCGCCCGAACTGCTGCTGCGGCTGTACCCGCTCGGCGACGGCGCCGCACCCTCCATGTCCGGCCTGATGGTCCGGCGTACGCTGCTCGATGCAGTGGGCGGCTTCGAGGAGCGGTTCCGGGGCTTCTACGAGGATCAGGCCTTTCTCGCCAAAGCATACGCAACCTCACCGGTCTATATCGCCGACCGGGTCTGGGACCTCTATCGTCAGCACGCTTGGTCCTGTTCTGCGGATGTGGACCCATTACGCTATGCGCTGCACCGCGCCCGCTATCTCGGCTGGCTGTCGCGGCGGCTCGCCGGAACGGTTCGCCGCGATCCGCATCTGGCCTTCGCCCTCGACCGAGCACGTCGGGCTCTCCCCGAGCTCCTCCTTTCGGGTGCCAAGGCACGTATCGCCGCCCGGCTCCGCCGCCCCGGAAGCGTCGGTCATACCGCCACAGCGGCGATGCCTCGCGGGGAATAGGGCAGCCCCGATCGAGGAGGAATAGACTTTCCTCGACCCTCCGAATCGATAGCGCTTGTTTGATAACGTCGGACGCTATGGTTAACGACGCGTGGTCGTGGTGATGTCGTAGCCGTGTGCACCACGCGTACGACGGCCCGTTCGCATGGCCGCCTCGGATCGGTTCGGCTGAACGGCGACGCACTGCAGGCGCCCAGGGATTCCGCAGGCACGATCGACGGCTCCTGTGCGACGGGCAAGCGCCAGGACGGCGCATCGGGGACTGTGCGGCGGGGAGGAGCCATGACGGCCAGGCGCCCGGAATTTTCCGAAAATCTGGCAAGTCTGCGCGGCATTGCCGCGCTGGTAGTGGTCGTGTACCACGCGCTCCTGATTTTTCGCGTCGACGGTCACGATAACCCGCACCGGCTCCCCATCGACGCTGGCGATGGTTGGCTGCTGGCCGTCCACGGGCTGCTGGCCCTGTTCAACGGCGCCGCCGCGGTGACGCTGTTTTTCGTCCTCAGCGGAACGGTACTGACCCTGTCGCTGCGCCGAACCGAGCGGTTCGAGCCCGCGAACCTCACCGGCTTCTACCTGAAGCGCATGTTTCGCCTCTATCCGTTGCTGATCGCGGCGACGCTCGGCGCAGCCTGGATGCACCATGTCTATTTCACCGGCATGGTCTACGAAAGTACGACGAGCTGGATGGGCCGGTACTTCCAGCATGATCCCGATCCCAACGAGATCCTGAAAAACGCGCTGGGACTGAGCAACAGCCTGAACTCGCCTGCCTGGTCGATCTGGATCGAGATCGCAGGATCGGCCCTGTTTCCGGCTCTCTGCATCGCCAGCCGCCGCAAGGTCCTCATCCTGCCGACCCTGGCAATTCTGCTGGCACTGATGTTCGTCCCGCTGCCCTTTCGATACGTTCACACCTTCTTGATCTCGTTCTATCTGGGAGCGCTCGTGCCGATCTACGGAGCACCGCTGGCCGCCCGCTTCTATCGACTCTCGGGTTTTTGGCGGGCCAGTCTTACGCTCCTGCTGATTGCCATCATGATGATCTTCGACCGCATCCACAGCCCGAGGGAACATATCGACCCGCTGACTGTCCTCGTGGAAAGCAGCTGCGCCGCCGCGCTGATCGGGCTGACCTATTTCGCGCCGCGGCTACCCGTGCTGCGCGGGCCGGTTGGACGGTTCCTGGGCGAGGTCTCCTACGGCATCTACATTTTCCATTTCACGGTCCTTTTTGCGCTGGCGCACCTCGTTGCACCGGCACAGCGCGCCCTGGAGCCGGGTACGGCCCTGATGCTCAATTTCGGGCTCGCGGCCGGAACGCTCGCTCTCACCGTGCCGCTCGCCGCGTTGATGCACCGCTTGATCGAGCGGCCGTTCCAAAATTTGGGCCGGCGGCTGTCCCGATGGACCCTCGGCACCGCTTCTCGACACGGTGCAGCGCACCCGGTGCCGCTGCTCCCGGCGCCTCGCGGCATTCCGACTCACCAAGGCCGGCGGCTGCCCGACAGCAGCTCCGGGCCGTAGGCCGCGCAGGACTGGCCGCGCGCCCGAAGAACCTGACAGGTCGCGACGGCCTGCCGCTGATCCAGCCCGACCAGCATCGCGGCATGATGACGCGCGGGGCCGGAACCGCTCGCGACGAGCCAGGATCGCGCCTCCTTGAGCAGTCCGCCGAACGAGCGCCGGGTGTTCTCGATCCGCTCCCGTGCCTGCTGAACCGTCACGAAACGCCCAAGCATCACGCCCCATCCGGTCGGCGGCGTCGATTTGGCGGTGCTCGCCGGCCGGGACGTGGCCTCGGCCTCGGCCGCCATCTTCACCACGTCGCGGTCGCAGCTGGCCGGGGAGAGCACCCGAGGCGGTGGCGCGGGGCCGGCACGGGTCAGTTCGGCCAGCCGCGTGCGCACCGCATCTCCGGACCTGGCCGAAAACGCCGCGTCCAGGATGGAGCGCATGCGCCCGCTCCGCGCGGCGCGGGTCTCGGCACCGAGCAGCACACCGACCAGCCGCCGTCCCCCGCGCTCGGCCGCCAGCATCAGATTGTAGCCGGAGTCGCAGGTGAATCCGGTCTTCAACCCGTCCGCCCCAGGGTAGCCGAGCAGAAGCCCGTTGTAGGTCGGCAGCGTCTCGCCGCGCCAGACGAAGGACCGGAGGGAGAAGAACCGGTAGAGCTCCGGGAACTCGCGGCGAATGCTCCGGGCAAGGATCGCCATGTCGCGCGCGGTCGTGACCTGGCCGGCATGCGGCAGGCCGCTCGCATTGCGGAATCGCGTGTCCGTCATGCCGAGCTCCGCCGCCCGTGCGGTCATCCGCCTGGCGAATGCTGCCTCGTCGCCGGCGACGGCCTCGGCCAGAACCACGGCTGCATCGTTCGCGGAGCGTACGATCGTCGCGGCGATCGCCTGCTCGACCGTGATCTTTTCCCCGGCTCGGAGCCCGATCTTGGTGGGAGGCTGTCCCGCCGCACGGGCCGAAACCGTGAGCGCGTCGGCCAATCCCAGCCGCCCCGCGCGAATCCGCTCGAAGGTCAGAAAGACGGTCATCACCTTGGTGAGCGACGCCGGGTACCACACGGCCGACGGATCCTTGCTGCCGAGCACCTCGCCGGTTTCGGCATCGACGACGATGTATGATGCAGCGAGCGAGGATCCGGCCCATGCCAGCAGCAGAAGGGCGGATAGCGCCGTGCGCCGCGCGCTCCGCCACCTGCGTCGGCTGCACGGCGCGGTGGTGTTTGCGGTCGTCATGCCCGGTAGTAGGCCGACTGCGCAGGAGAGAAACGAGTCCGCCAGACGTGGCTTAACGGTGCAGCAACCGCCGGTTGCTCGTGTCCCCGGAGCGGCAAGAAAGAAAATCCTGACCGGACCGGATCGAAACCGCTCCGGCTCACCGGTTTGACTCACTCCGGGCGGCAATCGACAACAAGTCCTGTCGCTAGCGCGGCACGTACCGCAGAGAGGGTCGGGGTGACGGCGCCTGCCGGACAGCTTGTGTCGATCCGGATCGGGGCGACCGTCGCCGACCATCGGAGTCCGCAGCGTACATGACCGTCACCGGCGTCGTCCTAGCCCCGGTCCTTCTCCTGCTGATCATGCTGCCCTGGCGCGTCGTGCTCGCAGCACTGCTGATCTGTTCGATCCTCTCCGACGCGGCGATCGTCAATATCGGGGCCTTCCCGCTGTCGCCCCTGGTCTTTTTCGGCTCCCTGATGATCGCCCGCTTCGTCGTCGAACTGCTGTTGCGGGTCAGCACCTTCCGACGCTCAGTACTGGCGGAAGTCACGCCCCTCTATCTCGCCGTCGTCCTGAATTTCGCGCTGCTCGTGATTGCGATCGTCCTGTTCCAAGGCAAGGTCTACGTCGTCACCGGGACGATGGGGTTCAACTTCGAGCTCGCGCAGCCCTTTCAACTCGTCCGTGAGAATCTCACTCAGGCCGTCTATCTGATCTTTCACATCGCCCTGGTCACCGTGATCGCGCACGCGCTCTCCAAACAGCCCGATACCGATGCGGCGGCGATCGCGGCGGATCGCGCCGTCGTGGCGGCGATTGTCGCTGCCACCCTCGTCGTGCTCTGGGAGGTGGCCTCGTTCTCGGCGGGTGTCTGGTTCCCGGCCGACTTCTTCCACTCGGACACGCACAGCGACGCCTGGGGTCAGCATTCGCTGGGGGGCACGGTCCTGCGGGCCAGCGGGCCCTTCTCCGAACCGTCCGGCGTCGGGTTTGCCTTCGGCGGCTTCCTCCTCTACAGCTGGCGTCGCTACGTCGAAGGGCGGGGGTCGGTCGCCCTTTCCATGGCGCTGGTGCTCGGCTCGCTCGCCTCGCTCGCCTTTTCGACCTCGACGACCGGCTATGCCCTGTTGCTGGTGTTCGCGGCGTTGGTGCTCTGGGACACCCTGCGCACGACCGGCCGCAAGGCGGCACCCGGGATGCCACGCCGGTCGCGTTGGCCGGGCGTGGCTCTCCTCGTCTTGGGCGCACTGTTCGCGGCTTGGGCGCTGGTGCGCAACTGGGAGCTGGTGACCCAGATCGTGCTCGGCGCCACTCTCGAAAAGCGCGGCTCGATCTCCTTCGAGCAACGCAGCACCGTCGACGTGATGGGTCTCCAGATCCTTGTCGACACCTGGGGGCTGGGGCTCGGTCTCGGCAGCCATAAGCCGAACAATCTCCTGGTGACGATCCTTTCCAACCTGGGTGTGGCCGGCCTCGTCCTGTTGGCCTGGTTCATATGCGCGCGATTAATTTCGACCTACCGAATCACACGCGCCTTCCGGACTGCACCCGACGCCGCTGCCCTCGCCCCGGCGCTGCGGATGTTGCTGCTCGGCCTTCTGTTGGCGCATTTCGTGTCGAATCCGAACCTGAACACGCCGTCGGTCTGGATCACGGCGGCGCTGATCATCGGCATCAGTAGCCGCCTCCGGCTCGACCGCGACGCGGCGGCGGACATCCTCGCCGCCGCGCACATGGACCGGCGTAACACCTCCCGGATGCCGACTGCCGCCTCCGGCCCCGCGCCGGCCGGCTGGAACAGCGGGCCGCCACCGCTCCCGTCGCCGCGCCCGCCGGGCTGGCGGAGCGGCGTGCTGCCGGGCTGAGGCACGGCAGCGGTTTCCTCGACCCGAATGGAAAGTGCGCAAGCCAAACGATTGACTGATCGGTGCCGCCCCGCACTGTGAGATCCGTTCGCCGCCTCAGTGGATTAGGGCGCGGCGGCGGGGACTAAAGGGTTTCTCGACGAACCGGAGGTGACGTTGCGGGTCGCGATGGTCGGCACCGGCTATGTGGGCCTCGTGACCGGGGCGTGCTTTGCCGAGTTCGGGTTCGAAGTCGCCTGCATCGATCGCGATCAGGCCCGGATCACCCAATTGCGGGACGGCCGGGTCCCGATCTTCGAGCCCGGGCTCGAGGAGCTGGTGGCGCGCAATCGGGTGGCCGGTCGGCTTCGGTTCACGACCGATTTGCGGCCGGCGGTGGCGAAGGCCGACGTGGTGTTCATCGCGGTCGGGACGCCGTCGCGGCGGGGGGACGGTCATGCCGACCTGTCCTTCGTGTTCGGGGTCGCCCGCGAGATCGCGGCCGCGCTCGACGGCTATACGGTCGTGGTGACGAAGTCGACGGTGCCGGTGGGGACCGGGCGGGAGGTGGCGCGGATCATCCGCGAGGAGCGCCCCGATGCGGCCTTCGACATGGTCTCCAATCCCGAGTTTCTGCGCGAGGGCTCGGCGATCGGCGACTTCATGCGTCCCGACCGGGTGGTGATCGGCGCCGAGACGGAGCGCGCGCGCGAGCTGATGCGCGAGCTCTACCGGCCGCTGTTCCTGATCGAGACGCCGATCCTGTTCACGACGCTGGAGACGGCGGAGCTGACCAAATATGCGGCCAACGCCTTCCTCGCCACCAAGATCACCTTCATCAACGAGATCGCCGATCTGTGCGAGAGCATCGGTGCGGACGTGCACGACGTCGCCCGCGGCATCGGCCTCGACGGCCGGATCGGGCGCAAGTTCCTTCACCCCGGCCCCGGCTTCGGCGGCTCCTGCTTCCCCAAGGACACGCGAGCGCTGGTCGAAACCGCCCGGCAGGCCGGCCGCCCCATCCGGATCGTCGAGACCGTGGTGGACATCAACGAAAAGCGCAAGCGC
>CAZVAR010000013.1:0-44040 GCA_964625225.1 uncultured Alphaproteobacteria bacterium
GGCGGCGCACGCGACCGTACCCGTGATCAACGGTCTGACCGACCGCTCCCATCCCTGCCAGATCCTGGCCGACGTGATGACCTTCGAGGAACATCGCGGGCCGATCGCCGACAAGGTCGTGGCCTGGAGCGGCGACGGCAACAACGTCGCCACCTCCTGGATTCACGCGGCCGCGCGCTTCGATTTCGAGCTGCGCATCGCCTGCCCGGAGCCGCTGAGGCCGCCGGCGGCGGCGCTCGACTGGGCGCGGGCGAACGGCGCCCGCGTCATCGTGACCACCGATCCGCGCGCCGCCGTGCGGGACGCGAGCTGCATCGTGACGGACGTCTGGGTCTCGATGAACTCGAACCCGGCCGAGCGCCGCCACAACCTGCTCTCGGCCTACCGCGTCGACGAGGAACTGATGGCGCTGGCCCGGCCCGACGCCATATTCATGCACTGTCTGCCCGCCCATCGCGGCGAGGAGGTGACGGACGGGGTTCTCGACGGGCCGCAGTCGGTCGTCTGGGACGAGGCCGAGAACCGGCTGCACGCCCAGAAGGGAATTCTGACATGGTGCCTGACCTGAGTTGATGCGCGCACCGCAGCTTAGCCCCGAATATCTCGACCACGGTCGCACCGACGACCTCGTCCAGCCTTTCCAGATCGACCGTTACGGCCTGCGCGGCCGGCTGGTGCGCCTCGGCGACACGGTGGATGCCGTGCTGCGGCGCCACGACTATCCCGAGCCGGTCGCCCGCCTCCTCGGCGAGGCGCTGGTGCTGGCGGCCTGCCTCGCCTCGTCGGTCAAGTATGACGGCATCTTCACCCTCCAGGCGCGCGGGCAGGGTGCGCTCTCGCTGCTGGTGGTCGACGTGACCAGCGACGGCGCGATGCGCGGCTATGCCGGCTTCGATGCCGCGGCGGTCCGGGCGGCGCTGGAGCAGGACCCGACCCCGACCGCCGCACGCCTGTTCGGCGGCGGCCACCTCGCCTTCACGGTCGATCAGGGCCGAGGGGATGGCCAGCGCTACCAGGGCATCGTCGAACTCCAGGGCGCCTCGCTCGCCGACTGCGTCCACCACTATTTTCGGCAGTCGGAGCAGATCGACACGGCGATCAAGGTGGCCTGCGGCCCGGTCGCGGTCGGCGGCGGCCCGGCCCGCTGGCGCGCCGGCGCGCTGATGGTCCAGCGCCTGCCCGAGCAAGCCGCCTCGGGCGGCGGGCCCGATGCCGGTTCCGAGAGCGCGGATTCCGAGAGCGCGGAGGGCTGGCATCGGGCGGTGGTCTTTCTCGGCAGCGCCACCACGGCGGAGATGCTGGATCCGGGCCTGACCCCGCGCGAGCTCCTGTTCCGCCTGTTCCACGAGGACGGCGTCCGCGTCTACCGCCCCCGTCTCCTGGAGGAGCGCTGCCGCTGCGGCCGCAGGCGGGTCGAGGAGGTGCTCGCCGCGCTGCCGCGCGCGGAGGTCGAGCGCCTGCGCGAGGCGGACGATGCGGTCGTCGTGACCTGCCAGTTCTGCAACCGCGCCGAACGGTTCACGGACGCCGATCTCGACCGCCTGTACGGCTAGCTGGTTGCGCCGTACGGCATTTCCGCACGTTCCGGCGGGTCGGCTCCGTGGGCCGGCCGCGTGCACGAACAGGGCGGGTCCCGCGCCTGTCGGAGGGGCCCCGCTGCATGAGGAGGACCGAAGGCGGGGAAGGGCCGGGCGCGGTCGGGCCGAAGTGTGATACCGATCGTGCAACCCTGCCCGGACGGACCGTGCCCCGCGCTGCCGAAGAGGAGCCATGCCCGCCGCCCCCGAGCTATCGGCCTTCGACATCGCCGTCGTCCTCCTCTATTTCGCCGGGGTCCTTGCGCACGGGGTCTGGGTCGGGCGCGGCGAGGAGGATGCGGAGGACTATTTCCTCGCCGGCCGGGCGCTGCCCTGGTGGCTGATCGGCTTCTCACTGTTCGCCTCCAACATGTCGGGCGCCAGCTTCGTCGGGCTGATGGGCGCCTCCTATGCCCAGGGCATGACGGTGTTCAACTACGAGTGGACCGCCGCCCTGGTCCTGATCGTGTTCGCCCTCGTCATGCTGCCGGTGTTCCTGCGGGCGCGCCTGTTCACGCTGCCGGAATATCTGGAGCGCCGCTACGACCGCCGTGCGCGCTACGCCTATTCCGCCTTCACCCTGCTGGCGATCCTGTTCATCGACATGGCGGGCGCTCTCTATGCCGGGGGCGTGGTGATCACTGCCGCCTTTCCGATGCTCGACCTGTGGACGGCCAGCGCGATCCTGGCCGCGGTCACCGGCGTCTACACGATCTTCGGCGGACTGAAGGCGGTGGTGGTGACGGACACGGTGCAGGCGATTCTGATCATCATCGGCTCGGCGCTGATCCTGTTTCTCGGCCTCGACGCCGTCGGCGGCTGGGCGGGGCTGACCGCGCGCCTGGAGCCGGAGCGGCTCAGCCTGATCCGGCCGGCCGACGACGCCTTCCTGCCCTGGCCGGGCATTCTCGGGGTGATCCTGCTGGGCTTCTATTACTGGACCCTCAATCAGTATCTGGTGCAGCGGGCGTTGGGCGCCGAATCCCTGGAGGCCGGCCGCAAGGGCTGTCTCTTCGCCGGGCTGCTGAAGCTGCCCAATCTGTTCCTGATGATCATCCCCGGTCTGATCGCGCTGGCGCTCTGGCCGGAACTCGACAATCCCGACCTGGTCTTCCCGACGCTCGCCTTCGAACTGCTGCCGATCGGGCTGCGCGGCCTGATCCTGACGGCATTGATCGCGGCCATCATGTCCAGCCTCGACAGCGCGCTCAATGCCTCCGCCTCGCTCGCGACGATGGACTTCGTGCGGCCGCGGCGGCCCGACCTTTCCGGCCGGGCGCTGCTGCGCATCGGCCGCGCCTTCACGGCGGTCGCGATGGTGCTGGCCGCAGTCTATGCGCCGCTGATCGCCGGCTTCGGCTCGCTGTTCGCCTATTTCCAGGCCACGCTCGCCTATCTCGTGCCGCCGATCGTGGCGGTCTATCTCGGCGGCCTGTTGTTCCGCCGGGTGCATTCGGCGGCCGGATTCTGGACGATCCTGTCCGGGCTGGCGATCGGTTTCCCGCTGTTCCTGCTGAAGGAGGTCACCGGCCTGTGGGCAACGCTGGGCCTGCCGGATCTCCACTTCACCTACGTCGCGCTGTTCATGTTCCTGCTGGCCGGGCTGCTGCTGGCCGGCATCGGCCGCGTCGCCGGCCCGGAGCGCAAGCCGGTCGACGCCTTCGTCCTGAACCGTGCGGATCTGCCCGCCGCACCCGATCCGCTTCGCCCGCTGCACACGGACGTGCGCTGGCAGTCGGCCGGCCTCGCCGCGCTGACCGCGGCCCCGATCCTGTGGTTCTGGTGAGAGGCCTGCCAGCCCATCCATTTCGCGTATTCGTGGATGAAATCCTGCACGACCACGTCCCAGGTACTGTGGCGGGGATCGAGCTGTTTGTGCAGCCCGACACCAGCTGCGCCGCGGCCACGGCGCCCGCCAGCGCCGCCCAGAAGATTCGGGTCGCGATCGCCGGCTCGGAATCGCCCCCGGACCCGATGATGCTCAGGACCAGCGCACCCCAATCGGTCGGGGTGACGAAGAAGGTCGCCACCATCAGCGTCGCGATCGCCGAGGTGACCGCCGCCAGCGGCAGCCGGTCGAACGTCACGAACAGTGCGGTCGGGACGTTCTCAGTAACGGCCGCGGCCATGCCGCCGCTGAACAGCATCGCGAACCAGGTAGGATAGGCGAACTCCGGCTCGCCTTGCCCAGCCTGACGTGACCGCAGGGGCCGGCGAACAGCCACAGCGCGAAGAGAAGGAAGCCGGCGACGGCGAGGACGTAGAACCAGCCGAAGGTCGCGACGATGAAGCTCTGGAGAGCCGTGATGGCGTCGCCGAGCGGCTCCGTGAACAGCACCGTCAGCAGGACGAACAGGAAGACGATGCCGCCGGAGGTGAAGGAGACGGTCCTGTCGAACCTGTGCATATTCCCCTCCGCCGGCCCTACCGGGAGTGCCGGGTTCCGGGCCGCAGTTTGAACGTCGCGACCGGGCGATCGTTTCCCCCGCGTAGCGCGCCAGCCAGGAGCCGCGATGTTCGGCATCATCAGATCCGCCCTTGCCCTCCTTGTCGCAGTCTTCCTGATGATGGCGGGCAGCGGCCCGTTGGGGAGCATGATCAGCCTGCGGCTCGATGCATCGGCAGCCGTACCGGTGGCGGTCGGAATCATCATGGCGGCCTATTTCGCCGGCCTGACCCTCGGCTCGCTGTTCGCCTATCGGATCGTTCTGCGGGCCGGCCACATCCGCGCCTTCACCGCCTTCGTTTCGTTCCTCTCCGCGACCGCCCTCGTCTATGCGATCCACCTGGACCTCGGACTCTGGGCCATGCTCCGGCTGGCGGAAGGGTTCTGCATGGCGGGCGTCTTCGTCTGCATCGAGAGCTGGCTGAACGCCCGCGCGACGGCGCAGACGCGCGGTCGGATCCTGGCGCTCTACATGGTCAGCGGCTATTTCGGCCAGGCCGGCGGCCAGTTCCTGCTGAACCTCGACGACGACACCGGCTTCCTGCCCTTCGTCGCGATCTCCATCCTGCTGTCGGTCGCGGTCGTTCCGGTGGCGTTGACACGGATGTCGCCGCCGCCGCTGCCGGACGTGGCCTCGTTCAGCTTCCGCCGGCTCTACCGCGCCTCGCCGCTCGGCATCGTCGGCACGGTGGCGAGCGGCCTCGTGCTCGGCTCGCTCTACAGCCTCGGGCCGATCTTCGCGCGGGCGGTCGGGCTGGACCTATCGGACACCGCGCTGTTTATCAGCGTCGTGATCTTCGGCGGCGTGCTGTTGCAATGGCCGCTCGGGCGGCTGTCGGACCGGTTCGACCGGCGCGTGGTGATCGTATGCGTCATGGCCGGGCTGCTGGCGGTCAGCCTCGGCACGGCTGCGACGGCCGGACTCGGCCGCGACCCGCTGCTCGTCGCTGCGGTCCTGTTCGGCGGCGCAGCCTACTCTCTCTACCCGCTCTGCGTCGCACACACCAACGATCACCTGGCGCAGGCGGAACGGGTATCGGCCAGCGGCGGTCTGGTGCTCGCCTATTCGATCGGCGCCACCGCCGGCCCGTTGGCGGCGTCGGCGGTCATCTCGGTGACGGGAGCGCAGGGACTGTTCCTGTTCACCGCGGCGGTCGGTGCCACCACGATGGCATTCGGCCTGTGGCGGATGCGGGTGCGGCCACCGGTGCCGAGCGCGCTGCAGGGGCGCTACCAGACCCTGCCGCAAACCACGCCGGTCGCGGCGCCGCTCGATCCGCGGGGCGACGAAGCCTCGGCCCGCCGGACCCGCTGAACGCCCGCGTGCCGCCCCCGGCCGCGGCGCCGGCGGTCAGGCGCCCGGTACGCCCGCCTCGCGCGCCTTCTGCACCATGTAGTCGCGCCCGGCCAGCATGTCGTCCAGGCTGCCGAACGCGTTGGTGTAGTGGCCGGTGAAGCCGCGGCCTTCGATGCTCTTGAACACCGCGCCGAAGTCGATGATGCCCTCGCCCGGCTTCAGATGCACCTCGTACTCGCCGTTATTGTCGGCGAGCCGCACCTCACCCAGGCGGTCGACCGGCATCCCGTCGAGAAAGCCCTCGATGCCTTCCGGCACCAGGGTCGCGTGATTGACGGTGAACGACCATTTCAGCGCCGGCGAATCGATCCGGTCGAAGAACCAGCGGCACTCCTCGACATTGTGCGCGAGATAATGGACCTCGGCCCGGTCGGGCTCCCAGTTCAAATTCTCCAGAAGGAGCAGCGCGCCCTTCTGCTCCGCATAGGCTGCCGCGCGCTGCAGCCGGTCCAGCGCCGCCTGCATGCGCAGCGGCTTGTCACTGGTGAAGTGGTAGCCGGCATGGACCACGATCCATTCCGCCTGCAGCCGCACGGCCGCATCGACATAGGCACGCAGATACTGGTCGGCGGCGTCGCGGAGGAAGGGTGAGACCTCGGCGACGTTGACCGCGGAGAGGGTGTGCAGCCCGAGATGGACGCCGTGCTGCGCGCAGGCCTTGCGGATGCGCGCACAGCGGGCCTCGTCGAAGCTCTCCAAGGCGTTCGGCTCGATGTCGATCTGCGCGTCGACGTAGCGGACGCCGTGGCGCGCCGCCCATTCGATGCCGTCTTCGATCGGCAGCTTGCGGCCCAGATCGACACCGATGCGATCCTTCAGCTTCATCCTGTCCTCCCGTCCGTTCATGCGCTCTGTCGTGGCAGCAGCTCGAAGCCGACATCGACCTGCCTGCCGCGCGGCGCGTCGCCTTCGATCCGATCCAGCAGCGCCTCGGCGGCGAGCTGGCCCATGCGGCGGCGCGGCGACAGGATCGTGGTCAGCGCCGGGTTGATTTCGGCGCCGATATCGTGGCCGTTGAAGCCGCCGACGGCGAGGTCGTCGGGCACGGCGATGCCGCGCCGCTGGCACTCGAGAATGGCGCCGACCGCAAGCACGTCGTTGTGGAAGAAGATCGCGTCCACCGGCAGCCCGTGCTCGGCCAGCTCGGCCACGGCCTCGGCGCCCTTGCGGTACGAAGACGGTTCCGGATAGGCGGCGAGCCACGCCTCCGGCAGGCCCGCCTCGGCCAGCGCCGCGCGCCAGCCGGCGAGCCGCCGCGTCGCCCGGAAGTCCGCGTCGAGCTGCGTGCCGACGAAACCGATCCGGCGGTAGCCGCGTTCGATCAGATGGCGCGTCATCGTGCGCCCGGCCTCGAAATGGGAGAAGCCGATATTGATGTCGATCGGCCGCTCGCCGAGCTCGAGTGCCTCGACCACCGGAATGCCGGCGGCGTCCAGGCGCGCCCGCGTGCCCTCGCTGTGATCCACCCCGGATAGGATGATCCCGTCCGGGACCCAACCCAGCAGCGCGGAGACGATCGCCTCCTCCTCGTCGAGCGAGCGGAAGGTGTTGCTGAACAGGATCTGGTAGCCGCGCGGCGTCAGCACGTCCTGCGCCCCGCGCACGATGTCGGCGAAGACGCGGTTGGACAGCGACGGGATGACCACCGGGATCACCCGGGTGCGCTCCGAGGCGAGACCGCCGGCGAACCGGTTCGGCACGTAGCCGAGCTCGCGCACCGCGGCCTCGATCCGTCCGCGCAGATCGGCCGAGACCGTCTGCGGCCGCGTCAGCGCGCGTGACACGGTGATCATCGCGACCCCCGCGCGCTCGGCGACCTGCCGGATCGTCGCGCGGCCGCTGCCGCGGCGCACGCGCCGCTTCGGCCGGGCCGGAGACGAATTTATGTTAGCGCTGTCATTCACCTTCATGTTAGCGTTATCAGCGACGGAGAACGGCGTCAATGCGCGCCGAGTGCAGGAACGAGGGGAAACGTTCATGAAGTTCGCACGGCTTTCCGCCGCACTCGCCGGTTGCGCGGCCCTGATCGTCTCGACCTCGGCCTGGGCCGCGATCGAGTTTCGTTTCGCGCACGGTCAGCCGACGACCGACATCACCCACACCGCCGCGCAGGATTTCAAGCGCCGCGTGGAGGAGGGCAGCGGCGGCGAGGTCAAGATCACGATCTATCCCGGTGGCCAGCTCGGCAAGAGCAAGGACATGGTGCAGGGCGTGCGGCTCGGCACGATCGACCTCACCGCCAACGGCAATCCCTTCTTCACCAGCTTCGCCCCGAAGCTGAACGTCCTCGACCTGCCCTACCTGTTCAAGGACCACGCCCATGTCTACCGCGTGCTGGACGGCGAGGTCGGCGAGCGGCTGCTCGGCGAGCTGGAGAAGCATGGGGTCAAGGGCCTCGCCTTCTGGGAGATCGGCTTCCGCCATGTGACCACGGCGAACACGCCGGTGCGGACGCCGGAGGACATGAAGGGCCTGAAGATCCGCACCACGCCCAACGCGGCGCACCTCAAGGCCTTCAAGCTGCTCGGCGCCAACCCGGTGCCGATGAGCTTCCAGGACGTCTATATGGCACTGCAGACGGGCACCATCGACGGCCAGGAGAACCCGATCAACCAGATCCACTCGGCGCGCTTCAACGAGGTGCAGAAGTTCGTCTCGATGACGGGCCACGCCTACACGCCGCTGGTGTTCGTGATGAACCTGCGCAAGTTCAAGGCGCTCGACCCGAAGTTCCAGGCGCTGATCCAAGAGGCTGCACGGCAGGCGACGGTCCGCCAGCGCGAGGCGCTGGCCGGCGAGCAGGAGCGAAGGCTGGCCGAGCTGAAGCAGAGCATGACCGTGATCGAGGACGTGGACACGGCCGCGTTCCGCGCCGCGGTCTACGAGCCGGTCAAGGCCGACTTCGTCGCGGAGCACGGACCCGAGCTCGTGGACGCCATCCTCGAGCTCCGCGACTGAGCGGCGCCGGCGGCCGGCACCGCTCACGTCGGCCGCCGCCGCGCCACCGGCCAGGACCATGCCGAACCTTCTCTATCGCGCCGGCCGCGCAGGCGGCCGGATACTCGAGAGCCTGGCGGCGCTGCTGCTGCTGTCCATCGTGCTGCTCACGCTGACCGAGGTGACGATCCGATACCTGATCGGCGGCTCGCTCCCCTGGACCGAGGAGGTGTCACTGCTGCTCTGGACCTGGATGATCCAGATCGCCGCGGTGCGGGCCTCGCACATGCGGATCGAGTTTTTCGTCGAGGCGTTGCCGCCGCTCCCGCGCGCCGCGATCCGGGTCGGCGTCGCGCTCGTCTCGATCGGTCTGCTGCTGCTGCTGACCTGGGGCGCACTGCGGATGATCGACCTCACCCGCTACGACTATCTGATCGCGGTGCCGTGGCTCTCGGTGAGCCTCAGCTACTGGGCGGTCGTGGTCGCCGCGCCGCTCTGGATCCTGTCGATTCTCGCCGGCGCTCTCCATCCGGGCGAGGAAAGCGCAGCGGAGAGCCATCTGGCATGATCGTCGCGTTCCTGCTCGGCGGCATGCTGCTGCTGACAGCCCTCGGGCTGCCGCTCGTCTTCTCGATCCTCGGCGCCTCCGTCGCCACGCTGCTGATCTTCCGGCCCGGGCTGCCGCTGGAGATCACCGCGCAGTTCTTCGTCTCCGGCATCGAGCACCACCCGCTGCTGGCGCTGGCATTCTTCTTTCTGGCCGGCGAGCTGATGAATGCGGGCGGGATCACGAAGCGCATCGTCGATTTCGCCAATGCGCTGGTCGGGCACATCCGCGGCGGTCTGGCGCACGTCAACATCGTCAGCAGCATGCTGTTCGCCGGCATCTCCGGCTCCGCCGTCGCCGACACGGCGGCGCTCGGCTCGGTGCTGATCCCGGCGATGAAGCGTGCCGGCTATTCCGGGGCCTTCTCCGCGGCGGTGACGCAGACCTCCGCCGTGATCGGCCCGATCATCCCGCCCTCGATCCCGATGATCGTGTTCGCTGTGCTGGCGGAGACGTCGGTCGGCAAGCTGTTCGTGGCGGGCATCTTGCCCGGTGCCCTGATCGGCCTCGGCTTGATGGCGGTCGCCTATGCGATCAGCCGGCGCCGCGACTATCCCCGCGAGGCGGCGATCTCGTTCGAGCGGGTGCTGCACACCGGCTGGCGCGCACTGCCGGCGATCGTGGCCCCGGTGATCATCGTCGGCGGCGTCCTGGGCGGCGTCTTCACCGCGACCGAGGCCGGCACGGTGGCCGCCGCCTATTGCTTCGTCGTCGGCCGCTTCGTGCTGCGCGAGCTCGCCTGGGCGGACTGCTGGGAAGCGCTGGTGCGCGCCGCGATCGGCACCGCGACCGTGCTGGTGATTTTGGGCGCGGCCACGATCTTCGCCTGGATCGTCGCGGAGCTGCAGGTCAGCACGGCGCTGGCCGAGCTGATGTTCGCGATCTCGCGCGAGCCCTGGGCCTTCCTGCTTATGCTCAATCTGTGCCTGCTGGTGATCGGCCTGTTCCTGGAGCCGCTGCCGGCCATGATCATCATGGTGCCGATCTTCTTCCCGATCGCGGTCGAGCTGGGCATCGACCCGACCCATTTCGGGGTGATCGTCGTCGTCAACCTGCTGATCGGCCTGTGCACGCCCCCGGTCGGCGTGCTGATCTACATGAGCGCGGCGCTGGCCGAGACCCCGCCAGAGAAGGTGATCCGCGAGTCGCTGCCCTTCATCGGCGTGCTGGTCGGCGTGCTGCTGCTGGTCACCTACATCCCGGCCCTGACCCTGACCTTGGCCGAACTCGTCTACCCAACTTGACCCAACCGCATCGGAAGGACGGCCCATGCCGCGTGTGATCGACCTTTCCACCCCGATCGTGACCAACCATTTCCGTTGGCCGGTCGAGCGCAGGCTGCACAAGAACCATCCCGAGGACGGCGTCCAGGCGACCTGGGCCGGCTGGATCGTGCACGGCTTCACCCACATGGATTCGCCGCGCCATTTCGGGCCGGACGGGTTCACGACCGACTCCATTCCGCTCGACACCGTCGTCGGCGAGGCGGCGGTGGTGGACGTGCGCAGCGTCGGGGCGAACGCGCCGATCACCGAACGGGTCGTCCGCGAGGCCGGCGCGCATGTCCGCGAGGGGGACATCGTGCTGATGCGGGCCGGCTGGGACAGGGTCGAGTCGATTGACACGCCGGCCTTCTGGGCCAATTCGCCGTGGATGACCCGTGAGGCCGCCGAGTGGCTGCGCGAACGCAAGATCAAGGCGATCGCCTACGACTTCCCGCAGGACTATTGCATCCGCAACTTCCTGACCAACGCGCCGCGGGCCCCGGCGGAGGACTATGTCACGCATCAGGTGCTCTTGATGAACGGCATCATCATGTTCGAATATCTCTGCAACATGATGGAGATCCCCGGTCCGCGCACCTTCTTCGTCGGCCTGCCGCTGAAGCTCCCGGACAGCGACGGCGCCCCGGCGCGCGCGGTCGCGATCGAGGGGATTTGACCGCGCCGCCCGACCCGGTTGCGGTCCTGCGGCAGGGCGTCGAGGCCGTCTGCCGCGTCGACCCGGATCTTGCCCGCATCCTGGCCGAGGCCGGGCCGCCGCCGCTGGAGCTGCGCGAGCCGGGCTTTCCGACCCTGCTGCGGGCGATCGTGGCACAGCAGGTCTCGGCGGCCGCGGCCCGTTCCATCTGGGGCCGCCTGACCGAGCGGGTCCGGCCGCTGACCGCGGACGGCTTCTTGGCCCTGTCCGAGGAGGAGGTGCGCGCGCTCGGCTTCAGCCGCCAGAAGATCGCCTACGGCCGCGGCCTTGCGGAGGCGGTCGTCTCCGGCCGGCTCGATCTCGCCGGGCTGGCCGCCCTCCCGGACGAGGAGGCGCTCGCCGCCCTGGTCGCCCTCAAGGGCATCGGCCGCTGGAGCGCCGAGGTCTATCTGCTGTTCGCGCTCGGCCGCCCGGACGTGCTGCCCGCCCAGGATCTCGCGGTCGCCGCCGCCGCGCAGCGCATCAAGGCGCTCCCGAAGCGGCCCACCCCGAGGGAACTGCTCGCCCTGGCCGAACCCTGGCGCCCCTGGCGCAGCGCCGCATCCCTCCTGCTCTGGCACTACTACCGCACCGCACCGTGACCCGGCCCGGACGGGCTCAGCGGAGCCGGTCGCGCAGCAGGGAGCGGCGGACCGGGGCGGCGCGTTCGAGCGCGCGTTCGAGCGCGGCGGCGTCGCCGACCAGGACCACCAGCCGCCGCCCCCGGGTCACGGCCGTGTAGAGCAGCGTGCGATTCAGCATCCGGCCGTGCTGCGGCATGACCGGGATCACCACCGCCGGATATTCCGAGCCCTGCGCCTTGTGGATGCTGATCGCATAGGCGAGGCTCAGCCGCTCCAGCGCCTCGCCGGCATAGTCCGCGCCGCGGCCAGCGGCGAAGGCCACCCGCACGCGGCCCGCGTCCGGATCGACGGATACGACCGTGCCGAGATCGCCGTTGTAGATGTCGCGCTCGTAGTCGTTCTCGACCTGCATGACCCGGTCGCCCGTGCGGAAGCGCCAGCCGCCGCGATGGATTGCGGCGCCGGCGCCGCCGTTCAGCGCCCGCTGCAGCTCGAGATTGAGAGTGCGGGTGCCGACCGGTCCCTCGTTGGTGGGGCAGAGCACCTGCACGTCGCGGAGGGGATCGAGGCGGAAGCGGCGCGGGATCCGGTCGGTCGCCATCGTCACGATCTTGGCGAGCGCGTCGGCCGGGTCGCGTGCCGGCACGAAATGGAAGTCCGACTCCTCGGCCCGCGGCACCGGCTCCGGCACGGCGCCGGCTCGGATCGCATGGGCGGCGCGGATGATCCGGCTGCCGGCGCGCTGGCGGAATACCTCCTCCAGCCGGACACTCGCAACCGCCTGCGAGGCGAGAATGTCGGCCAGCACCTGACCGGGCCCGATCGAAGGGAGCTGGTCGGCGTCCCCCACCAGCAGCAGCGCCGCGCGGTCCGGGACGGCCTGGAGCAGGGCCGCCAGCAGCGGCAGGTCGACCATCGACGCCTCGTCCACGATCACCAGGTCCGCGGGGAGCGGGTTGGCCGCGTCGCGGCCGAAGCGCTCCGCGACCGGGTCGTATTCGAGCAGCCGGTGCAGGGTCCTGGCCTCCAGCCCGGTGCAGTCGGCGAGCCGCTTGGCGGCACGGCCGGTGGGCGCGGCGAGCCGGATCGCGGTCCCGCGCCCGCGCAGGATGCGCACGACCACGTCGATCAGGAGCGTCTTGCCAACCCCGGGCCCGCCGGTCAGCACCGCGACCTTGGCCGCCAGCACGGCTGTGGCCGCCCGGCACTGGCTCTGCGACAGGGCGATGCCGTGCGCGTGCTCGACCGTCCGCACCGCATCGGCGGCGTCGAACGCGCCCCAGGGCGGCGGGCCGGCGGCGAGCCGGCGCAGGCGGGCGGCCACCTGCCGCTCGGCGGCATGCAGCGCGGCGGGGAAGAAGCAGGACCGGTCGGCCGCATCCGCCACCAGGTCGCCGGCCGCCACCAGGTCGGCCAGCGCCGCGTCGATCGTCGCACGCGGCAGCCGGAGCAGCGACCGGGCGCGCTCGACCAGGACCGCGCCGGGCAGCGCGCAATGGCCTTCGGCGGCGATCTCGCGGCCGAGCGCGTGGAGGATACCTGCGCGCGACCGCACCGGCGCGTCCGGGGCGATGCCGAGGCGCAGGGCGGCCGCATCCGCCTCGGCGAAACCGAAACCCGGCAGGTCGCGGGTGAGGCGGTAGGGATCGTCGCGGAGCAGCGCCACGGTCTCCGCGCCGTAGCGGTGCCAGAGCCGCATCGCCCGCGCCGCCCCGATGCCGAGATCGTTCAGGGCGGCGACGGTCTCGCGGGCCGCCTTCTGCTCGCTCCAGGCCTCGGCGATACGCCGCGCCCGCGCCGCCCCGATCCCGGGCACCTCGCGCAGCCGGTGCGGTTCGCGCTCGATCACCTCCAGCACGCGTTCGCCGAACGCGGCGACCAGCCGCCGGGCATAGCGCTCGCCGATGCCCTTGATCAGCCCGCCGGCGAGGCAGGCTTCCACCCCCGAGCCGTCGGAGGCCAGCGAGGAGGCAAGGGACTCCGCCCGGAACTGCAGGCCGTGGCCGGGATCCTTCACCCAGCGGCCGCGTGCCGCGATCGTCTCGCCGGGCACGATGCCGGGACCGTACCCGACCACGGTCACGGGCCGGCGCTGTCCCGGCATGCGGGCACGCAGGACGCAGAAGCCGCTGCCCGGATTGGCGTAGACAACGCGCTCGACGACAGCTCCGGTCAGTGCTTCGGCGTCGGTGGGCGCGGTCGCGGTGTCCCGGGTGCCGATATGGGCGATCTTGGGCATTTTCGGTGCTGCCGCGGCGCGGAAGGCGCCCCCGGGGGCGCGGCCGTCCCGGCCGCATTCGCGGCGCGTGCGGCGGGAAAAGGAGCGAGGGGCGGGCACGTCCCCGTGCTCCCGTAAGGGATGCCTCTCAGCCTGCGTCGCGGCCGTCGGCGCGGCGGCGCGCCCATTCCGCGTCCGCCCACAGCGTGTCGGCGACGGACTCGATCTTCCGGGCCAGGCCGGCGGCGATGTCCGGCTGCACCAGACTATCGAGCTCGGCCGCCAGCGACTTGGCGCGGGCGTGGACCCAAAGGGCGAAGTGGCGCTCGCACTCAGCGGACTGCCAGTACCAGTCGGGCATCCGCTCCTGCGCCGCTTCCAGCTCGCGCTCCCAGCTCCGGCGCGTGAACAGGCCGCTCGGCGAGCGACTCAGGACATCGCCGCAGGTTTCCAAATCGGTCGCGTCTTTCGGCATGGGCTCGTCCCGGGGGTCAGGGCCTGGGGTATGCGGTCGTCGTCATGCGGGTCGCGTCCGTGGCCCGGGCGGCCTCGCGGTTCGGGAGCGCGTCGCGCCTCCGCCCGATGAGGCGCGACGATGAGTCGGGCCGGGCGACGAATCGGCGGCGGGCATAGGCTTCAGAACGGCAGGTCGTCGTCGAGCTCGACCGGCGCCGGGCCGGCCCTGCGGCCCGAACGTTGCCGTGGCACCTCCTCGGCGCCCGCCGGCACCGGTTCCGGCTCCGGTGCGCGCGCCTCGCCGCTGCGGCCACGGAGCAGCTTCAGGCGGCTGTTGAAGCGGTCGAGCACCACTTCGGTCACGCTGTGCTCGCGACCGTCCTTCTCGTATCGGCGGGTGCGGATCTGGCCTTCGACGGCGAGCATGGTGCCCTTGGCCGCCTGCTTCTCCAGCAGCTCGACCAGCTTCTCGTCCCAGACCACGACGCGATGCCACTCGGTTCGCTCCTCGCCCTTCACGTAATCGGAGGTGGCGAGGCTGAGGGTGGCGACCCGTGTGCCGCCGGCGACGGTCGCGATCTGCGGGTCGCGGCCGAGGCGGCCGACGGCGATGAAGCGCTGGTACATGGGTCTGTCCTTGCTGAAGGGGGGCCGCGGGTCAGGCGGCGCTGCGCCGGGCGGCGTCGCGCTTCTGGATCTCGGCCTTCTTCTGCGAGAAGAAGCTGATGATCCGCATCTGTGCACCCTTGTCGACCAGGGCGATGTCGCGGAGCCGGGCCGAGACGCCGCCGCGCCACAGCTCGTCGAGACCGTCCATGTCCTCGACCGCGGCCAGCTTCTCCTTGACCTCGGCCTCGAACCTCCCGATCGCCTCGGGCCGGGTCTCCGGGTTCTCGCGGGCCTGCCAATAGGCTTCGGATTCCTCGCGATACTTGGAGTCGTCGAACTGGCCCATATGCACGTCGGCGCCGAGGCCGAGCTGCAGCAGGCATTTGCCGAGGGCGTCGGTGACCGACATCTTGAAGCACTCGTCGTCGGGCGCCTCGACGCCGTCGCGGCGGCGGCGGATCATCTCGGTGCCGCCCCATTGCGGGCCGGTCCAGCGAATCTCGCCGTCCTCGGGATCGCGCCACCAAACCCTAACGCAGACGAACACCATCCGCTCGGCGATGGTCCAGTCGAGTTGCTCGTAGCCCCAGCCCTTGCCGATCGGACCGAAGGTCTCAGTCATGATCTGCAGCCGCCAAGTCGGGTCGATCTGGGTGCCGCGAAAGCCGCCCGCGCGGGTGAAGGGCTTGGTCGCACGCGGGTCGGTGCGCTTGAGCTGGTTCCAGAAGCGGAGATTCTCGTCGTGCGGCGTCGGCTTGGGAGCGCCCGGCACCCGGCGCCGTGCAGCCGCGCCGCCGCGGACCGCCTTGACGGGCACGGCGCCCTCGACGGCCGGTGCGGCGCCTTTCACTGTCGATTTCGACATCCGATCCATCCTTGACTGATGCGAGGGCCGCGGCGCCACCATCCGGACGCGCCGGTCCGTTCAGGAGCAGGGCGTCGCGGCGGTGCGTGCATTCTTCCCGGCGGCGCGGCTCGGCACCGCGGAAATATGGTAAAGACGCGGATGTCATGCAAGAACAAAATACGAACAAAGCAGCATCAAGTAGTCACGCTCCGCCACCGCGGTCCGATGTTCAAAGAACTCGGCGGCGGTCACGCAGGGATGCCCGGTCGGTCGACTCCTTGGCGGTCGCGCCGATTACCTGGATCTGTCGTCGCGAGCGGGTCACGAGAGTCGGAACCGGACGAAGCGACTTGCGACGATTCCGACATTTAAATCTGGGAACGGAATCCCCATCTAGATTTTTCCGGGCCTGTGTGACGTTCTCGCCGGCCGTCGCGGTCGCGCGGCGGCGCGGTCCGCACTGCGTTGCGCCCGGCAAGAAGATCAACGGAGGGGATCGTGACCTATCTGCCGATGATCGAGCTGACGCCGCAGGTGTCGATGCTGCTGTCGCGGGGCGCGCTCCGGCTGCAGCCCGGCCAGTGGGTCCGCGGGGCCGACGGCCGCACCGGCCGCTATCTGCGGACCAACCCGAAGACGGGCGTCAACTATTTCAGCTGGGTCCGGCCGGACGACGACTGGGAGAGCCAGTCGCAGCGCTTCCACCGCGCCTGCGTCAAGGGCTATGTCGGCCGGTACGGGGCGTTCTACGCGCCCGAGCACCCGGTGCCGGCGCGGCGCCAGCCGGCGAGGCTGGCGCGGGCGGCCTGACCCGGCGGCTCAGGCCTCCGGGCCGTCCTCCGCGGGCGGCTCCCAGCCCTGGATGCGGTCGTGGTGCCGCTTCGGCAGATCGCCGAAGCGGAGCGACAGCTTGCCGTCGCGCGCTCGGGTCAGCACCACGCCGTGCCCGCTCGCGCCGTCGCCGTTCCGTCGCGGCGGCAGATAGGCGACGCGCGCGTGCCCCGGCATCAGGGCCTTGAGCGCGCTTTCGGCCGCGCGGAACGACAGGAACGCCTCCCGGGTCTTCACCAGCACCGCACCGAGCGAGGCGAACTCGTTGTGCGGCGTCATATCGAGCACCCGCAGCCGCTCGAAGGCGGGCGGCTCGACCGCGAACGGGTCTTGCGGTTCCAGATCGTTCTCGACGTGCCACCAGAACGCCTGCAGCGTCTCCAGCAGCAGGGCGATGCCGGGCTCGTCACGGGCGACCGGCAGGATGGAATAGCCGGACGGCCGCAGCACCGAAAGCACGGCCCGCGCAAGCCCGGTCACCAGCATCTGGTGCTGGAGCTGCCAGTAGTAGCGCTCCAGCAGCTCCTCGTCCGACTTCGGGCCGGCATGGAACTTCGCCTCGAGCACCGTGTCCGGCTCGTCGTCGACGCTCGCCGGCGGTGTGCTCCAGGTCAGGAAGTCGGGGTGGGCGACCAGGAAATCGTGCTGCGGGTGGACATAGCTGCGCTCGCCGGCGGGCCGGCACGGGAGCCCGGTGCGATGCGCGTAGAAGCGGGGATGCAGCGCCTCGGTGGCGATGCCGATCTGCACCGCCGGCACGAGATCGAGGTCGGGGGGCGTCGTGCGGCCGGTTTTCTCCAGCCACACCTCGTGCCACCGCCCCGCCATGATCCGGGGCGCGTCCGACGAGCCGATCCGGCCCGCCCGCATCGCCCGCTGTTCCGCCGAAATCGCCATGCGCGCCTTCGATCGTGTGTTCCCGTTTTGGGCTCCCCACGGACAGCTATATGGCGGGGGGTACGCGAATTTCCATGGCGCCCGGCTGTTTCCCCCGCAGGACCGATAGATGAGGCCCGCCATGCCCCCGCGCTGCGCCGCCCCCGCCCTGCCGGTCGCGCCGGGGAAGGAACCGCTCGACATCGACGAGATCTTCCGCCGGCTGCGCGCGGCGGTGCGGGACCTGCCGAAGGCGGCGATGTTCGCGCTGCGCGACCGCGGCTACGACGCGCCGTTTGAGCAGCTCGTCGGCAGCCTGATCTCGGCCCGCACTCGCGACGAGACCACGGTAGCGGCCTGCCTGCGCCTGTTCGCGGTCGCCCGGACGCCGGCGCGGCTCGCCGCCCTGGGCGAGGCGGAGCTGGCGGCGCTGCTGCACGGCGTTACCTTTCCCGAGACGAAGGCACGCGACCTCAAGGCGATCGCGGGCCGGCTGCTGGACGAGCATGGCGGACAGGTGCCCGACTCGATGGAGGCACTGACCGCCTTCCGCGGCGTCGGCCCGAAGATCGCGGCGCTGACGCTGGCGGTCGGCTTCGGCCGGCCCGCGATCGCGGTGGACGTACACGTGCACCGCGTCACCAATCGCTGGGGTTATGTCGCGACCCGCGCTCCCGAACGGACCATGGTCGCGCTCGAGGCGACGCTGCCGCGGCGCTACTGGATCGAGATCAACGAGCGGCTGGTGCCCTTCGGGAAGTTCGTCTGCACCGGCGAGCGGCCGAAATGCTCGGTGTGCCCGCTGCTCTCGATCTGCCGGCAGGTCGGTGTGGTGAACCCGCGCTGAGACTGCCGGGACGGACCGCCGCACCGCATCCCCGGCCGGTTCTATTGCATATTTTCCTATTCTGTGCCATTATTGCGCCTCCCGGCGCGGTCGGCCGGCGGGGCGGCCCGGCCGCGTCAGCGAAGGCGGCGAATGTTGACGAAAGGCGACATTTTCGGTTTTTGCGCGGGTCGCCCCGCCCGACGGGCGGGGATGACAAGCGCGAAGGATGGCGAGCATGATGGCAGGACCCGACCCGATCGCGAGGATTGTCATGCCGATTCCCTCCACCGCCCGCGAAGTGCGCCTGCGCAGCCGCCCCGTCGGCACGCCCGGCCCGGAGAACTTCGAGATCGCCGAGGTGCCGGTGCCGCAGCCCGGCGAGGGCCAGATGCTGCTGCGGACCGTCTATATGTCGGTCGACCCCTACATGCGCGGCCGCATGTCGGACCGGAAGAGCTATGCCCCGCCCTTCGAGCTCGGCAAGGCGATGGACGGGCGCGCAGTCTGCCAGGTGATGGTCTCACGCAACGGCCGTTTCCGGGAGGGCGACTATGTCGCCGGCTTCGGCGGCGGCTGGAAGGAATGGCATGTCGCCGACGGCAAGGGCCTCTACAAGGTGGACCCGGATCTGGCGCCGCTGCCGGCCTGGATCGGCGTGCTCGGCATGCCCGGCATGACCGCCTATGTCGGCCTGCTCGACATCGGCCAGCCCAAGCCCGGCGAGACGGTGTTCGTCTCCGCCGCCTCCGGCGCGGTCGGCGCCACCGTCTGCCAGATCGCGAAGATCAAGGGCTGCCGCGTCGTCGGTTCGGCCGGGTCGGAGGAGAAGGTGCGCTGGTTGCGCGACGAGGCCGGGGTCGACGCCGCGGTCAACTACCGGGAGGCCGGCGACGACCTGGAGGCCGCGGTCGCGCGGCACTGCCCCGACGGGATCGACGTCTATTTCGAGAATGTCGGCGGGGCGCATCTGGCCGCGGCGCTCAATTTGATGAACCCATTCGGCCGTATCGCCGCCTGCGGCATGATCAGCCGCTACAACGACGCGACGCCGGTCCCCGGTCCCTCCAACCTGTTCCTGATCGTCGGCAAGCGCATCCGCATGCAGGGCTTCATCGTCAGCGACCATGCCGACCGGCTCGAGGCGTTCCAGCGCGACATGGCCGGCTGGATCCGCGAGGGGAAGATGAAGTGGCGGGAAACCGTCTATGAGGGCCTGGACCAGGCCCCGGCCGCCTTCATCGGCCTGTTCCGCGGCGAGAATTTCGGCAAGGCGGTGGTCCGGGTGGCGCCGGAACGGGCCGGCTGACATGGGATCGCGGGCCTTCGGGCCCCCGCTCTCCCGTATCGGCCTGCGGGCCGAAATGGTGGACCTGACGGTCCGCGGTCCAAGGAGGAGCCGTCGATGCCGATCATCCTCTACGATCTGTGCGGCGCGGACGGTCGGCGCTTCAGCCCGAACTGCTGGCGCACGCGGATGGCGCTGGAGCACAAGGGAATCCCCTACGAGGCGCGGGCGACGCGGTTCACCGAGATCCAGACCGAGCCGGACGGGCGCCGCCGGACGCTGCCGACCATCGAGGACGGCGGGCGGGTGGTGACCGGGAGCTGGGCCATCGCCGAGCATCTCGAGCACGCCTATCCCGACCGCCCGAGCCTGTTCGGCGGCCCGGCGGGGCGGGCGCTGTCGCGCTTCTTCGACGCCTGGGCCGACACGGTGCTCCACCCCGGCATCGCCGCCATGGTCGTCAAGGACATCCACGCGCATCTCGCGCCCGAGGATCAGGCCTATTTCCGCGAGACGCGCGAGCGGCGCTTCGGCAAGGCGCTGGAGGCGGTGCAGGACGGGCGCGAGGGCATGGTCGAGCCGTTCCGGCGCAGCCTCGCCCCGTTGCGTCGGACGCTGGAGTCCCAACCCTTCCTCGGCGGCGGCGCGCCGCTCTACGCCGACTATCTCGCCTTCGGCGCCTTCATGTGGGCGCGGACCATCAGCCCGTTCCGGCTGCTCGCCGCGGACGATCCGATCGTCCCCTGGATCGAGCGCTGTCTCGACCTCTACGATGGGCTGGCGCGGAAGCAACCCGGCTATCACTGGCCGGCGGCATAGGGCGGCGCACGACGCAGCAAGGGAGGAGGGAAGCGTGGGCGAACAGCGGAACACGATTCTCGTGGTCGGCGGGCTGGGGCTGATCGGCCGGGCCGCGATCGAGCATTTCTCGGCGCGGCCGGGCTGGCGTGCGATCGGGCTCTCGCGGCGGACGCCGGACTTCGAGACGCCGGCGCGCTTCGTCAGCCTCGACCTGCGCGATGCGGACGCGTGCCGCGCCCGGGCGGGCGAGTTCGCCGAGGTCACGCACATTCTCTATGCCGCCCTCTACGAGAAGCCGAACCTCATCAGCGGCTGGCAGGACCCCGAGCAGATCGCGGCCAACCTCGCGATGCTGCGCAACATCGTGGAGAGCGTGGAGAGTGCGGCGCCGGGCCTGCGGCACATCACCCTGCTGCAGGGCACCAAGGCCTACGGCAGCCACATCGAGCCGATGCGCATCCCGGCCAAGGAGCGCTGGCCGCGGCATCCGCACGAGAATTTCTATTGGCATCAGGAGGACTATCTGCGCGAGCGCTGCGCCAGCAGGGGCTGGAGCTTCACGATCCTGCGGCCGCAGGCAGTGCTGGGGCTCGCGGTCGGCAGCCCGATGAACCTGGTGGCGGCGATCGGCGCCCTGGCCGCGATCCGGCGCGAGCAGGGCCGGCCGCTCGAATGGCCCGGCGGCGACCGCATGGTCACCCAGGCCACCGACGCGACGCTGCTGGCGCAGGCGACCGAATGGGCCGGCACCGAGCCGCGCTGCGCCGGCGAGACCTACAATATCGGCAATGGCGACATGCTGGTCTGGGCGGACATCTTCCCCAGCGTCGCCCGCCATTTCGGGATTGAGGCGGGCGACCCCCGCCCGGAGCGACTGGCCGAGACCATGCCCGCCGCGACACCGGTCTGGGACGCCATGCGCGCACGGCACGGGCTGCGCTACGGGCTGGAAGAGCTGGTCGGCGCGTCCTTCCAGTTCGCCGACTGGTCGTTCCGCTACGGCGAGTCCCATCCGCCGCCCACCATCCTCAGCACCATCAAGGCGCGGCAGCACGGTTTCGCCGCCTGCCTCGACACCGAGGATGCGATTCTCGGCTGGCTGCGGCGGATGCAGGACGAGCGGCTGCTGCCGCCCTGAGCCGGAGCGGTCAGGTCGCGATCGCGAAAATCGTCGCCAGCACGGCCACGACCGCCGCCCCGTAGAGGGTGAACCGCATCATGGCCGTCTGCAGGTCGCTGCCGAACAGCCGTACCAGCAGCCGGTCGCTGTCATCTTCCGACATGATCATGTCCGGTCCTCCGAATATGTCGCATCTCCGCCGGCGCGGCGGCCCGGCGGCAGACACTAACCGATGCCGGGCCGCAGGGATGAAGGAAAATGATCCGCTCCGGCGCCGCGCGCGGCCGGCTTGACCGCCCGGGCGCCGGCGCCGACGATGCGGCGTATCCTGCGGCGCGCCGGTCGGCCGCCCTCCCGCCCGCCACGAACACAGCACCGGGGAAACGTCAATGGCCGTCATTCCGAACCTGACCAAACAGAAGCTGCTGGCCGGAGAGCTGACGCTCGGCATGGGCCTGCGCCAGGCGCGCACGGTCGACATCGCCAAGATCGCCCGCGTCTGCGGCTACGACTGGCTGTTCATCGATCTGGAGCACAATGCGATGTCGATCGAGACCGCGGCACAGATCAGCGTCGCCGCGCTCGATGCCGGCATCACCCCGATCGTGCGGGCGTCCAGCCACGAGCACTTCCACGCCAGCCGCCCGCTCGACGCGGGCGCGCAAGGCGTGGTGGTGCCGCACGTCAACGACGCCGCCGAGGCGCAGCGGGTCGTCACGCAGTGCCTCTATCCGCCGCTCGGGCACCGCTCGGTCGCGGGTGGCATGGCCCAGCTCGAATACGAGTCGATGCCGGTGGCCGACACCGTGCGCATCATCAATGCGGAGACGCTGGTGGTCGTGATGCTCGAGAGCCCGCAGGCGATCGAGAATGCCGAGGCGATCGCCGCCGTGCCGGGCATCGACGTGCTGCTGATCGGGACCAACGATCTCTGCGCCGAGATGGGCATCCCCGGCCAGTTCGGTGACGAGCGCGTGCACCGTGCCTATGACAAGGTCATCTCCGCCTGCCGGGCCAACGGCAAGTTCTGCGGGCTGGGGGGAATCTACGATCAGGAGCTGTGCGGCAAGTTCGTCCGCATGGGTGCGCGATTCATCCTGTCCGGCAACGATCTCGCCTTCCTGATGGCGGGTGCCCGGGCCCGCAGCGGCTTCCTGCGCGGGATCGCGATCTAGGCCGGGCGGCCGGCCGGGGGCTTCAGGCGATCGTAGCGGTTGCCGGTCCGCACCGCAGCCTCGAGCCGGCGGCCCTCGCGCGCGAGCTGGAGACGCACCACGGTGCCGGGGGCGCCGCAAGACCAGACCCGGCGGTACATGTCGGCGAGTCCGGCGACCGGCCGCCCCTCGACGCCGAGCACCGCGTCGCCGATCCGGATACCGGCCCGGTGCGCCGGGCCGCCCCGGACAATGCCGGCGACGATCAACCCGTCCCCGGCCTCCGACGTGAACATGCCGAGCCACGGCCGCGGTGGCACCGCCGAACGGCCGATCGTCAGCAGGTCGACGAGGATCGGCTCCAGCAGGTCGATCGGTACGAACATGTTGCCCGAGCCGGTCCCGTCGCCGTGCGCGTCCTGGACGAACAGCGAGCCGACGCCGCAGAGCCGGCCGCTGCGGTCGAGCAGCGCCGCGCCGCTCCAGTGCGGGTGCGGCGGTGCTGTGAACGCCGCCTCTTCAAGCAGATACTCCCAGTATCCGGCGAACGCCCGCTTGCCGACCAGCGTCGCGGCGAGTGCGTTCTTGCTGCCCCCGTAGGCGACCACGATCAGGGACTCGCCGACCGCGAGCGGGCCGAGGCTACCGCGCGGAATCGGTGTCGCGGCCAGCGGCTCGCATGCGCGCACCAGGCCGAATCCGCTCTCCTGGTCGTAGGCGACGGCACGGGCCCGGATCTTGCGTCCGTGTGCATCGGTCAGTGTAATGGCCTCCGCCTCGGCGATCAGATAGCCGATCGTGAGCACCAGCCCGTCGTCGATCAGGATGCCGTTGCCTTCCCGTTCGGTCCCGAGGGCGGCGGCGGTGAAGGCATCCTCGGGAATCTCGCTGCGCAGGAACGGCACGGCGGCCGCGGCCGCCTCCAGGTCGAAGCCGAGGGACTCCGGCTGCGGGCGGTGTGCGGGGTCGATCCCGGCCTGCGGCAGCGGCAACGGGCCTTCGAAGCGGTGTCCGTTCGCGCGTCGGATCTCGGCCATGCGCCGCCCCTCGGATCGCCCTGACACTGGTCGGAGAGTAGCGCGCCACCGGCCGTCCGCCAACGAGGAAGCCCCGACAGCCGGTTTCATGATAATGCTGGCCGACGCACGTAACCGTGCCTCGAACTCTTGAAACAGGAGCTGCCTACCCCGATGCGAAGCGCGCGCCGCGCGGGCCCCGCCCGCCTGATGCCTGCCGTTCTCGCGTTGCTGGCCGGATTGTCGACCGTCGTGGCAACGGGCGCCGCTGCCATGGCCGCGTCCTGTGCCACGCCGCCCGATCCCGCGGAATGGGCGGCCTACAAGGCCCGATACGTGGCGACCACGGGGCGCGTGGTGGATACCGGCAACCGGCGCATCAGCCATTCCGAGGGCCAGGGGTGGGGTATGCTGCTGGCCGAGGTCTTCGGCGACCGCGAGGCCTTCGACCGCATCTGGGACTGGACCCGGACCACACTGCAGGTCGGCGACGACCGCCTGCACGCCTGGAAGTGGGTCCCCGAGGCCGACGAGCCGCTGCCGGACCGGAACAACGCCTCCGATGGCGACCTCATGATCGCCTGGGCTCTGGAACGGGCGGCGCGGCGCTGGGACGCGCCGTCCTATGCGGAGGCGGCACGCCCGATCGCCGCCGCCATTCGTACCCGGCTGCAGGCCACCGTCGGCGGGCGTCGGGTGCTCCTGCCCGGGGCGGAGGGCTTCGACCGCGCGGGCGGTGGTGCGGTCGTGAACCTGTCCTACTACGTGTTTCCGGCTTTCACCGCGCTCGAGCGGCTCGATCCATCGCCAGACTGGAAGCGGATCCGGCAGGACGGCCTCGATCTGATGGATGATGCGCGATTCGGCCGCTGGGGTCTGCCGCCGGACTGGCTGGAGATCTTGGCCGACGGGCGCCTGCGTCCGGCGCCCGAGTGGCCGGCGCGGTTCGGTTACGACGCCGTGCGGATCCCGCTCTATTTGGTGTGGGGGGGCTACGGGACGCCGGAACGGCTGGCGCCGTTTCGGGCCTTTTGGCGGCAGTTCCGGAGCGGGCAGACGGGGCCGGGCTGGGCCAGCCTCGCCGATGGGACGGTCGCGCCTTACCCGGCGACCGCCGGATTCGCGGCTGTGGCACAGCTCGTCGATGCCCTGCTGACCGGGAATATACATGAAGCAACCCTGCCGGGACTTTCCGAGGCCAGAGATTACTATGCCGCGAGTCTGGTAATGCTTGCGAAGATCGTGGCTTGCGGCGCTGCAGCCGGGGACTCGACCATCTCCCGCGATTCCTGAGCCGGCCGGGCAGCCGCACGCCGCTCGGCCGGATCGAGGTCCTCCCCGATCAGGCGCGATCGTGCCTAATGCGTGTTCCGGAGGGCTCTGCGGCGATTAATGCTGCGGAGATGGAGTCATCGGCAGTTGCGAACGGGTGTCACGTCTGGTATCGTCCACGCCCATTAGAACGAAATTTTAACCCTTTTTAGGGGCCTTAATTACTAATCATTAATATGAGCAGTCGAGACTCCCGCCTCCGAGTATCCGCGTCCGCTCGGAAGGTAGAGGATTGGAGTCTTCGATGATGTCGACGACGAGCGTCGGGGCGAGGTTTTCGCGGGGGGCGATCGGGGATTGGTTAGGGGGGACCGCGCAGTGAGCAGGGCGGCGGATATTGAGCGAATCATCGCGCATATCGGCGCGACCGATTTGACCTATCGGGAATTCGAGCCGCCCCCGGACACCGATCTGGCGCGCGCGAGCTGGTCCCTTGTGCATTCCGCGACCGGACCGGACGACGGTTCCACACAGCAGCCGATGCGTCCGCCGGCCCCCGAACAACGGCCAGCCGCTCTCCGCGAACGGGTCGCCGAGCGCGCTGCGGCCCCGACGCGCGCGCCGGAGTCTGCGCCGGATGCGACGGCGCCCCCCGAGTCGCCGCCGCCCGCGGGCCGAGCCAGGCCGTTGCAGCAGGTTTTTGCGCGGCTGGGCGGTCGCGCCGCTGGCTCAGGTGAGTCCTCTTCCGGCGACCGATCCGCAACGCCGCTCGCTCAGGTCTTCAAGCGTCTGTCCTAGCTATGCCCTTGCTCAGCTTTGCCTCGCCGAAGGGGGGGGTGGGCAAGACGATGCTGGTGGCGAATGTCGGCCTCGAGCTACAGCGCCTTGGCTGGCAAGTGCTTGTCATCGATTTCGACCCCCAGAACGCGTTGCGCCTTCATTTCGCCATGCCGCTCGCGGACCGACGCGGCCTGGCCCTGGAGAGTGTGCGCAATCGCCCCTGGGAGGATCTGGTCTTCGAAACGGCGGTCGGCGTTCTGCTGCTTCCCTTCGGCGGCCTCAGCAATCGTGAAATCGAGCGCCTGAGCGGGTTCGTCCGGGGCAACCGGAACTGGCTGCGCGATCGTATGCTGCCGTTCCTGGAAGTCCCTGAGTTGCTCGTGCTGGTCGACCTGCCGCCGGGACGTTCCGTCTTTCTCGAGGAAGTCGCTCCGATGGCGGACCTCAACTTGGCGGTCCTCCTGTCCGATGCGAGCTCGATCGCGGTACTCCCCAGCATCGAATCGGGCGAGTTCTTCGAGAATTCGACCGGCGCGCGGGATGCCGACAGAACCCATTACGTGCTGAACCAGGTGGATATCCGCCGGCGGCTGCGCCGCGACGTCCTGACCGTGCTGCGGGCGAAGCTCGGCGATCGGCTCGCCGGCGTGGTGTACCGGGACGAGGCGGTGCAGGAGGCGATCGGAGCGCAGCGGCTGATCGCCGACTTCGCACCGGATAGCAAGGCGGCGCACGACATCGCCGCGCTGGCCGAACGACTCGACCTGCTGCTCGCGGACTCAATGGCCGGCAGGCAGCCGGCGAAGGTGGCGGTATAATGAACGATCGCGTGAGGGAAGCGGCCGGGCAGGGCCGTGAGCGACCGCTGTGGCTGATTCTCGCGGTCGTCCTCGGCATGATTCCGCTGGCGTTTGTCGTGGTCGCCGACCTCGACCTCGAGTCGCAGGCGATCTTCGCCTGCCTGTGCCTGTTGGCGCTGTTCATCCTGGACCGGTTCGAGGGGCGGAAGGTCACGCTGATCCTGATCATCCTCTCGATCGTCGTGTCCACCCGCTACATCTGGTGGCGGCTGACCAGCACGCTCGAGTTCGAGAGCTTCCTCGAGGCGTTCCTCGGTTACGGCCTGTTCCTGGCCGAGATCTATGCCTGGATGGTGCTGCTGCTCAGCTATCTGCAGACGGCATGGCCCTTGGAGCGGCGGCCGGTGCCGTTGCCCGAGGACGTGACGACCTGGCCGACGGTCGACATCTTCATCCCGACCTACAACGAGCCGCTGTCGGTGGTCCGGATCAGCGTGCTCGGTGCCCTCAGCATCGACTACCCGCGGGACAAGATGCGGGTCTGGATTCTCGACGATGGCCGTCGCGAGGAGTTTCGGCAGTTCGCCGAGGAGGCGGGGGCCGGCTACATCACCCGCGACAACAATCTGCACGCCAAGGCCGGCAACCTGAACGAGGCGCTCAAGCAGACCGATGGCGAGCTGATCGCCATCTTCGATGCCGACCATGTCCCCACCCGTGCCTTTCTGCAGATGACGGTCGGCTGGTTCCTGCGCGACGAGAAGCTGGCCGTCGTGCAGACGCCCCATCATTTCTACTCGCCCGATCCGTTCGCCCGGAATCTTGCCACCGGCTACGCCATTCCGTCCGAAGGCGCGCTGTTCTATGGCCTGGTCCAGGAGGGCAACGACTTCTGGAACGCCGCGTTCTTCTGCGGCTCGTCGGCGGTGATCCGCCGCTCGGCGCTCGAGAAGATCGGCGGCTTCGCGACCGAGACCGTCACGGAGGACGCGCATACGGCGTTGCGCCTGCACCGGGCCGGTTTCACGTCGGCCTATCTGCGCGTGCCGCTCGCTGCCGGGCTCTCGACCGAGCGGCTGGCGATCCACATGGGTCAGCGGATGCGCTGGGCGCGCGGAATGACCCAGATTTTCAGGGTCGACAATCCACTGTTCGGCCGCGGCCTGACGTTCGCGCAGCGCCTCTGCTACCTCAACGCGATGCTGCACTTCTTCTTTGCGCTGCCGCGTTTCGTCTTCCTGACGGCGCCACTCGCCTACCTGCTGTTCCAGCAGAACATCCTGGGCACAACGGCGCTGGCGATTCTGGCCTATGCCGGGCCGCATCTGGTGCATGCGGTCGTCACCAACTCGCGCATCCAGTCCCGCTTCCGACATTCCTTCTGGGGCGAGGTCTATGAGAGCGTCCTGACGTTCTATCTGCTCAAGCCGACGCTCATCACCCTGATCAATCCCCGTCGCGGCGCGTTCAACGTCACCGACAAGGGCGGGCTGCTACCGGACAGTTACTTCGACTACCGCGTGGTGCGGCCGCAGATCATCCTGATCGCGGTGCTCTCCTTCGCCGTCCTGATCGGCGTGTTGCGCCTCATCTTCGAGAATTTGTCCGAGAGCGACGTTCAGGTCCTGGCCCTCAACATGGCCTGGGCGGTTTTCAACCTGCTGACCCTGGGGGCGGCGGTCGCGGTCGCGCGCGAGGCGCGGCAGGTGCGCAGCCATGTGCGACTGAAGGTCCGGGTGCCGGCGGTGATCTACCTGCCGGACGGCCGTACGGTCGTGACCGAGTCGGAGGATATCTCCATGGGCGGCGCCTATTTCCGGGTGCGCCGCCCGGACGGCGTCGGGCCGGACGATCATCTCGACATCGAGCTGCCCGCGGGCCGGGATTCCGTCGTGCTTCCGGCCCGGATCGTCAGCTGGGACGACCAGAGCCTCCGGGTCATGTTCGAACTGGCAACGGTCGCCGACTATCGGCGGCTGGTGCGGGTGATCTTCAGCCGCGCGGACGCATGGCTTTCCTGGGACGACTATGCACCGGACCGGCCGCTGCGGGCCGCCCGATCGATCTTCGTCAACATTGCTGGCCTCTTCTACAAGCCGAGGGTGCGGCCTGTGACTTCGAGAAGAACAACGGACGATTCCAGTTCTCCGCCGCCAGCGACGCCCGGGCGCCGACCGTCGCTGCTCTCGCGTCAGCGCAGGCGCTCCGCTCCCGCCGCCCTACTGATGGGCATGCTGGGCGCCGGGCTGCTGGCGCTGACGATCGTCGGGCCGGCGGATGCGCAAGGGGTGGCGCCGCGCGGCGCCGACTCCGCGCTGGATCCTGCAGGGCCACGGCCGACCGGCCAGGCAGCGCCGACGCGGACTCCACCGGCTGCGGTGACGCCCGCACAGTCCGGCTCCGCCGTGCGGCCGCCGATTGCCACCTCGCGCCCGCCGTCGGGTGCCGCGCCGACCCCGGCGCAGCTCGCCTACGAACGGGCCAATTCGCCCGTCGCCCTGGATGGCTCGGAGGGGGTACCCGGCCAGAACGGCGTTCCCGGCCAGCCGCGCCCCTCCGGGGACCCGGTGGTGCAACGGCAGCCGCGCGGCTTCGCCTTCCAGCCCCTGGGCGGTACCGTTCCGGGCCAAGCCCCACGGCCGGGCGAGGCGGCGCGCACCGCTACCGCCGCCCAGCCGGAGCTGATCGTGCCGGGACTTCCGGACACCGGCGGCACCCGGACCGACATCGTGTCGCTGAAGGACCTCGGTGACCAGGCGCCGATCCGGCTGCAGGGCGTCGAAGACGACGCGACTCGCAATTTCTCGGTCCGTCGCGACGAGGTCGTCACGGCGGCCCAGGTCAACCTCAACATGGCCTATTCGCCGGCCCTGATCCCCGAGCTCAGCCACCTGCACGTGTTCATCAACAACGAGCTGATCGGCTCGGTGCAGCTTCTGAAGGAGTTCTCGGAGAGCCGCACATTGCAGCTCCCGGTCAATCCGGTGTTGTTCCAGGAGGACAACAGCGTCCGCTTCCAGTTCGTCGGCCATTACACGTTGGGCTGCGAGGACCCGCTTCACTCGAGCCTCTGGGCCCTCGTGAGCAATACGACGACGCTGGAGATGCGCAAAGAGCGCCTGCCGCTGCGCAATGACCTGTCGCTGCTGCCGCTCCCGTTCTTCGACCGGCGTGATCTCAACGCCCTGACCCTTCCTTTCGTCTTTGCCGACGCGCCGTCGATTCCGATGCTGCAGGCGGCGGGCACGGTCGCCTCCTATTTCGGCGATCTGGCGTCTTATCGCGGGGCGAGTTTCCCGGTCAGCTTCGGCGAGGTACCGGAGGGCAATGCGGTCGTGTTCGCGACCGGAACGGCGCGGCCGTCCGGCCTGTCGCTCCCGGAGATCGTGGGACCGACGCTCGCTGTCGTCACGAACCCGTACAACCCCAATGCCAAGCTGTTGCTGGTCCTGGGGCGCACGGATGAGGAACTACAGGCAGCGGCGCGCACGCTGGCGCTCGGCGCGAAGGCTCTTTCCGGTCCGACCGCCGTGGTGGCGCCGCCCGTCCTGCCGGATCGCCAGCCCTTCGATGCGCCGGCGTGGATTCCGACCGACCGTCCGGTCTATATGGGCGAGATGGTGGCGCCGACCGACCTCGTCGGCCACGGCCTCTATCCCGGCGTGCTGACGGTCAACTTCCAGGCGGCACCCGGCTACTTCGCCTGGCGCGAGGCCGGCATTCCGCTCGTCGTCAAGTACCGCTACCCGTCGGGCGAATGGATCGACTGGTCCAATTCACGGCTCGACGTCCTGATCAACAATTTCTACCTCAAGAGTCTGCCGCTGCAGCAGGACGGCACGATGCAGCGGATTCGCGATGCGCTCGGCCGCGACTTCACCGTCAACGAAGGGACGGTCAGCATTCCGCCCTACCTGATCACCGGGCAGAACCAGCTTCAGTTCTTCTTCGATCTCAAGCCGTACATTCCCGGTTACTGCGAACGCCACCCGCCGGAGAACATCGAGGTCGCGATCGACCCAGACACGGTGATCGACTTCAGCAGGACGCTCCGTTACGCGCCGTTGCCGAACCTCGCCTTCTTCGTCAATTCCGGCTATCCGTTCACCCGGCTCGCCGATCTGAGCGAGACGGCGGTCGTGCTGCCCGATCAGGTTACGCCCGACGAGGTGCAGGCATATCTCGGCCTGATGGGCATGATGGGCGACGCGACCGGCTATCCGGCCACCAAGCACGTGGTGGTGACATCGAGCCAGGTCGACACCGTGCGTACCCGCGACCTTCTGGTGATCGGGAGCTTCGACCGGCAGCCGCTGGTCGGCGCCTGGAGCGAGAAGAGCCCCTTCCGGGTGGAGAACGGTGAGCTCCGGGTGCGGATGACCTCCGGCCTCGACCGGTTCTATACCATCCTCGACCAGACCGATTCGGACGCGGAGCGACGCCTGGCCGATCAGCTTCTCGTCTCGACAGGTGACGACCTGGCGGCGCTGATCAGCTACGAGTCGCCGCTTGCCAGCGACCGCACGGTGGTCATGGTCGTCGCCGCACAGCCGGAAGGCGTGGTCAAGATCGCCGACGCGGTCCGATCCGACGAGTTGGCGCCGGCGGTCCAGGGTGATCTGGTCGTCTTCAAGGGCAACCAGCTCTCCAGCTTCCGGGTGGGCAGCCAGTATACGCGGGCGGAGGAGGACTTGCCGCTGACCACCCGCATCCGCTGGTGGTTTTCCGACAAGCCGTTCTTGCTGCTGGCCTTTCTGGCGCTCGGCGTGGTCCTGATCGCCATCGCCCTGTTCTGGCTGCTGCGCCGTTTGGCCGCGATCCGGCTACGCCGGCGGGACCGCGCATAGCGTTCAAGGCCCTGCGAGGGAGAGTAGGTTGACATCGATCGGAATCCGCCTCGGCGTCGGTCTGTTGATTTCGGCGGCTCCGCTGGCCCTCGCTTCCGCGGTGGCGGCAAGCGAGTGGACCAGCCTCGCCCAGGCGCTGCCGGACAACCCATTCGCGGGCCCCGCCGTCGGGGCGCAGACGAGCCTTGCCCAAACACCCGAAACGACACAGGCGAGCGACGCCGAACGAACGCTGCTCGAGCGCGCCCGCTACTGGAAGGCCCGCAGCCGGCCCGATCTGGCGCAGGAGGCGCTGGAACGGTTGCTGCGCAGCAATCCGAGCCACCTGCAGGCCCTTCACGAGATGGGACTCCTGGCGGCCCAGCAAGGCAATGTGGCGTCGGCCCGGCAGTATCTGTCCCGGTTGCGGTCGGCGCATCCGAGTGCGGCGCGGGAGATCGCCGAGCTCGAGAAGGCGGTACAGATGGGGCAGATCGACCCCGCCGAGATCGCGGCGGCACGCCGGATGGCGGAGGCGGGAAGCTTCGAGCAGGCGGTGCGACGCTATCAGCAGGCGTTCCGCGGCGCCGAGCCCTCCGGTGCCTACGCGCTGGAATATTATCTGACGCTGGCCGGCACGGCGACCGGCTACGACGAGGGGCGCCGCGGGCTCGAGGCGCTGGCCCGCACCGGTGACCTGCAGGCCCGGCTGGCACTGGCCAAGGTCCTGACCTACCGCGACGGCAGCCGCCGCGAGGGAATCCGGCGGCTGCAGGCGCTGGCGAACGAACCGGCGGTCGCGGCCGACGCAGTGGCGGCTTGGCGGCAGGCGCTGATGTGGCTCGGGACCAGCGCGCAGGACCGTGCGCTCTACGACGCCTATCTGGCGGCGCGGCCGAACGATGCGGAGATCCGGGCGCGCCGGGACGAGGCGACACGGGTGCTGCGAGCCTCCACCGCGTCGCGTGCGGCCCGCAGCAGCGGCCCGAGCCGAAGTGCACGGCTCCGCATCCAGGGGTTTGAGGAACTGAATCAGGGCGATCTCGCCGATGCCGAGACCCGTTTCAGGGAGGCACTGCGTCTGCGGCCGTCGGATGCCGATGCGCTGGCGGGACTCGGCATCGTCCGCCTGCGTCAGGACCGGTTCGCCGAGGCGCGGGATCTGCTCGGGCGGGCCGTGCGCGACGCCGCGGCGCGGCGCCGTTACGCCGAGGCTTACGCAACCGCGTCATTCTGGGCCGGCATGGAGGAAGCCGAGGCGGCATTCGACGGCGGCCGGTACGGCGAAGCGGAACGCATTCTGAACGATCTGATCGGCCGGAACAGCCCGGACGCCTATCATGCCCGCCGCCTGCTCGGCGACGTGTATCTGCGGCAGGGGCGTGAGGACGCGGCCGAGCGTCAGTACCAGGCCGTGCTGCGATCGCAGCCGAACGACGTCGGTGCGATGACCGGTCTGTTCAACGTCTACTCCGCGCAGAACCGCACGCAGGACGCATTGGCGCTGGCCGGACGGATCGAGGCCGCAGGCGCGCAGAGCGGCGGCGTGCGGGCCGGCGTGCAGCGCCTGCGGGCCAAGCAGTACGAGCTCGCCGGCGCGGATGAGGCCGCCTTCGCCGCCTATCAGGACGCGATCGTCGCCGATCCGACCGATCCCTGGCTGCGCCTCGACTTCGCCCGTTTCCTCGCGCGGCGGGGCGAGAGAGACCAAGCCAATGCCATGATGCAGGCGATCGTCGATACCGACGGCGCGCCGCCCGCGGCCCTGCAGGCGGCGGCAATCTACTTCGGCGAACTCGAGATGTGGAACGAGGGGATCGCCGCCATCGACCGTATCCCGCCGGCGTCGCAGACTGCGGAGATTCGGCAGCTCCGGGACCGCATGTATCTGACGGCCCAGCTCGCCCGCGCACGGGCGCTGTCCGAGGCCGGCGCGACGGCCGAGGCGCGGCGGCTGCTGGAGGAGCTCTACCGGACCCCGCCCCAGACACCGGAACGTACGGGCCTGATCGCCTCGGCGATGGCGGACATCGGCGATGCCCGTCGGGCCCAGTCCATCCTGCGGCCGCTGATCGCGCAGCACGACGCGTCGCCGGACACGCGGCTGCAATATGTCAACGTGCTGCTCAAGGCCGGCCAGGAGGCGGAGGCCGCGGCCTTCCTGCGACAGCTCGACGGCGACCCGCGCCTGACTCCGGCGCAGCGGCGCGAGCTGGCGGACAAGGCGGCCGACCTTGCGGTGATGCAGGCGGATCGCGCGCGCGAGGCCCGCAATTTCGCCGACGCCTACGACATCCTCTATCCGCATCTCGCGGCCAGCCCCGACAACCCGAACCTCTTGCTGGCGTTGGCCCGCCTCTATGCGAGCGCCGACCATCCGGAGGAGGCGCGCAGCATCTATGCCGCCGTGCTCGAGCGCGACCCGGCCAATCTGCCGGCAATCCGCGGCGCGATCGGCGCCGCGATCGACGCCCGCGATTTCGACTACGCCACGCAACTCGTCGATACCGCGCTCGCCTACCACCCGCACGAACCCCGGGTGTATTATCTGCTGGGTGAAATCGCACGGGCGCGCGGCGATTTGGGCACGGCGCGCCAGGCCCTCGAGACCGCGCAGGAACTGCGGCAGCGGGAGATCGCCGAGATTGCCGCGGTCAGCACCGACGGGCGACCGCTGCCGCCCAACCCGTTCCGGAATCTGGGGGCGCCCGAGAGCAGCCGGCTCGGCTTCGGCACCACGGTGCTGCCGCCGGCTTCCTATCCGGCACCGGGACCGGTCGGCCCGAACCCGTTCCGCAGCGGCAATCTCGGTGACGCGGCGGGGTCCGCGCCGGTCCTGGCCGCCGAGCCGGCCCCGCCCGAACCGGTCGGCGAGCAGGTCGCCAGCGCCGATCCGGGCTACGTCTCCATGGCGCAGGCGGCGCCGCGCGCCCGACCGGCGCCGGCCCCGATCGCCGCGCCGCCGCCCGCAGCGCCCGCACCGGTGGCGGCCGGCAGCGTCTACGTGCCTCCGTTCGTCGATCCCGCCGCCCGTGCCCGCCGAGAGCCGGACAATCTCACGCGCGACATCGAGCGCAGCCTGGCGGCCATTCAGCGGGAGACCGGCCCGTCGGTCCAGGCAGGCGCCCGGCTCCGCGCGCGCGACGGCGACAGCGGCCTCGACCGCATGCGCGAGTTCACCACGCCCCTGGAGGCTACCTGGTCGCCGGCCGGAATCGGCAAGCTGACGGCGACACTCACGCCGACCTATCTCGATGCCGGCAATGTCAGCAGCGACCAGCTTCGGCGGTTCGGATTGAACAATCTGGGCCCCGAGCTCGATCCCGGCGAGCAGGACGCGGCCGGTGTGGGCTTCAGCCTCGGCTTCAGCACCGGCCCGTTCGCAGTCGACGCCGGTGTGACACCGGTGGGCTTCGAACTGATCAACTTCGTCGGCGGCGCCAGTTTTGCGCCGATGCTGGACGAGAACATCGGTCTGCGCTTCACGGTCGAGCAACGCGCCGTAACCGACAGCGTGCTCTCTTATGCTGGCACCAAGGATCCGCGCTCCGGCGATCTGGACTGGGGCGGGGTGGTCCGCACCGGCGGCCGTGCCGAGATCAACTTCGACGACGGCCTCGTCGGCGCCTACCTCAATGGCGGCTACTACGAATTGACCGGCGACGGCGTCGCCGACAATGACATGGTCGAAGCCAATGTCGGCGGCTATTACCGGTTCATCCGCACTGCGGACGAGGAGTTACGGGGCGGCGTCAACATCAGCTATCTGAGCTATGACCGCAACCTGAGATATTTTTCGATGGGTCACGGCGGTTACTTCAGCCCTCAGAACTATCTCGCCTTCTCGATCCCGATCGAATACCGCCGGAGCTACCGGCGCATCCGCTACACGGTCGGCGGTGCGATCGGGGTCCAGGACTGGTCGGAAGACAGTGCGCCCTGGTTCCCCGACGACGCTGCCGCGCAGGCCGCACTGGAGGCGACCTCGCCGCCGGGCACGCCGCTGTTCTACCCGGAAGACGATCAGACCAATCTGGGTTTCAACCTGCGCGGCCAGATAGAATACGATGTGAGCGACCGCACAGTGATCGGAGCCGCCGCGAGCTTCGACAATGCAGCCGACTGGTTCGAGCTGACGGCGGGCGTCTATGTCCGGCACCTGCTGGGGTGGAACTGATGGCGACCGCAGGCGCGGAGGCGAGAGCATGAATGACGTTCAGGCCAGCCTCAATTACTACGCACAGCGGAGTTGCGCCGAGCAGTGGCGCGTCTTCCTCTCGGAGATGATCAGCGAGTTCTACAACCAGGTGGACAGCGAGTTCGCGGAGAGCTTCTTCTATCGGGTCGGTACTCGGATGGCCCAGGCGTTGCCGGTGCCGCCCGCCAATTCGCTGGAGGAAGTCGAGGCCAGTCTGAACCGCATTCTCGGCCAACTCAACTGGGGCTGGGTCGAGGTTGCGGAGACGGGAAGCCATGTCCGCATCGTGCATGGGGCCTACCCGGTCGTGCCCATGTACCAGAATGCTCCGGAGACCTGGTTGATTCCGGTACTGGAGGGGGCATACAGCGAGTGGTTCCGCTCTCTCGGCGGTGAAGCCGAGTTCCGTGCCCGAAGCGCCAACCGCCCCGAATCGCCGCTTTTGCCGTTCGAGTTCCTTTACGGCCGGCACCCCTGATCGTCGCCCGGCGGGGCCGCCGCGAAGCTGTGGGAAACATTCTTTCGGCGATTGTAGGGGCGGGACCGGTGATGGCATAGTTCGGGCCTCACGGGGGCTCCTTTCCTTAGGGATTTACCTGCCATGCGTCATGTCTGCTGCACCGCCTCCCTGCTCTGCCTGCTTGCGGCCGGCACCGCCCAGGCTGGCCCTTGTGCCTATCCGGGGGAGAGCTCGGCCCTGCAGGCGCGCGTACTCCAGACTGAGCTGATGGTCGCCGCGCTGACTTGCAATCAGAAGGACAAGTACAACGCGTTCGTCCGGAAGTTCAAAGACGAGCTGACCGGCCTGGGCGGCAATCTCAAGGCCTATTTCGTACGGACCCGCGGCGGGCGTGCCAATCGCGACCTGAACGAACTGGTGACCAACCTCGCCAACGAGGCCTCGCAGCGCAGCCTGCGACACCAGACGAATTTCTGCTCGGAATCGATCCAACTCTTCGATGCCTTGCTTAAGATGGAGCCGAAGGGGCTCGCGACCTTCGCTGCCAGCAGGCCGCATGCCGATTCCCACGGCATCGAGAGCTGTCAATTGTCGGCGAAGAAGGTGGCCACTCCGGGCTCATGAGACCCGGCGCCGACCGGACGCCCGAAGGCTCCGGACCGTAGGTTCACCGGCCTGCCCTATCCTCTCGTCGGAACAGCCGTGACCGGCCGACGGCCGGTCCGGCGTCTCGGGGCGCTGTGCATCAGCGCCGGGACATCGCGAGACGAGAACGGGACCATCCGCCCGCACCATCCGGGCATTCCTATGGGATGAAAGAGAAAGGGCCGGCGGTCGACCCCGCCGGCCCTGGTAGGATCCACGTGTCGAGACCTACTGGAAGACGATCTCGACGCGACGGTTCTGCGGCTCGCGTACGCCGTCCGGCGTCGGCACCAGCGGATCCGTCTCACCCTTAGCGAACACCGCGATCTCGTCCGGAGCAATGCCGTTGCGGATCAGCTCGGCCCGAACCGACTCGGCGCGACGCCGCGACAGCCGCATATTGTATGCGGCCGGGCCCGACCGGTCGGCGTGACCGGTAACGTTGATCCGGGTCACTCCAGGCTCCTGTTTCGCGTTCTGCGCCGCCGTCTGAACGATCCGCTGCGCTTCCGGCGTCAGGTCGGCGCGGTCGAAGTCGAAGAACACCAGATAGGACCGGGCGACCGGCGCGGGCGGCGGCGGCGGCGGCGGCGGAGCCGGGCGGGCGGCGGGCGGCGGCGGCGGCGGCGGCGGAGCCTGGACCTGCCGTGGCGCGGGCCGCTCCGGCTGGCCGAAGGTGAACCTCAAGCCGGCCAGGATCGTGTGGTTGTCGTACTCGACATCGCTGCTGTCCAGCCACTCGTTGTTCACGTAGCGGTAATCGGCGAATACGGCGATGTTCGGCGTGACGGCATATTCCACCCCGGCGATGCCCTGCAGGGTGACCGCCCAGTCATCGTCGATCGGATCGAGATCGTACCGGACGTAACCGATACCAAGACCGATATGCGGCTTCAGCGGGAAGCCGATATCCAGCTCATAAAGCAGGTTGAGCATGGGGCCGTAGGCTTCCAGCTGGCTGCCGCGGTCCGGGTTGTTGTTCCGGTAGAGGCCCTCGATCTCGGCGCGGAACTGGCCGAAGTCATAGCCGAGCGCGACCATGCCGGCCCAGCCCGGGTCGTCGATGTCGACATCGCCGATGCTGTCGACGTCCGCCTCGCCGGCCCAGTTAACGCCGGCACCGCCGCTGATGTAGAATCCTCGATCGATGCTATCCGAGGACTGCGCGAGGGCAGCCGTTGGCAGCAGAACGGCCAATGCCCCCGCTATCCAGCCTGCTTTCCATTCCATCTAAATCCACCCTTTGGTTGCGGGGCTACTGGACGAGGCCACCCCTTTGACCGAATAAGCGACTATCGCCGCCAGTCCGAACTCGCCCGACGATAGCTCCAGGTACATTAGTGAACCTGCTCGATCCGGAAAGTCCAACCGGGTGCCGCGCTAAGCGGCCCCGCACCTTTTCGGAGCACTGTGACCATGATGCCACAGTGTGGCGAATCTGCAGATACTTTAGGCGGGAACAATTAACGCCGATCGCGACCAGAAGTTCCAGTCCTGCGTTTTACGGCCGCCCCCTTCTGCCCGTCCTATTGCAGGATGATCTCTACCCGCCGGTTCTGCGCCTCCCGGACACCGTCCCGGGTCGGCACCAGCGGTTCCGACTCACCCTTGGCGTAGATGGCGATCTCCTCTTCCGGGATGCCGTTGCGGATCAGCTCCTCCCGGACGGCCTCGGCCCGCCGCATCGAGAGGCGTTGATTGTAGCGCACGGGGCCCGCGCGGTCGGCATGGCCGGTCACGTCGATGCGCGTAACGTCGGCGGACGCCGCGTTGCGCGCCGCCGTCTCGACGATGCGCTCCGCATCCGGAGTCAGCTCGCTTCGGTCGAACTCGAAGAACACCAGGTAGGAACGGACGATCGGTGCCGCAGCGGGCAGCGGCGCCTCCACCGGCTCCGGCGGCGGCGCCGGTGCGGGTGGCGGTGCAACCTGCGGCGGCTCGGCCGTCTTCAGCGGCGCCGCGAAGACCCAGCGCATGCCGACGAGCCCGGTATGGCTGCTGTTTTCGACATCCACTTTGCCGGCACCCGATTCGAGCTCAAGGTCGGGCGTCCCGAAATAGCGGTAGTCGGCATAGATGTCGATTTCCGGCGTGACCCGATAGGATACGCCGGCGATGCCCTGGTAGGCGAACACGTAATCGTGGTCGAGGTCCTTAACCGAGGTCCGGGCGCCGCCGATGCCGACGCCGACATAAGGTGTGAGACCGGTGCCGGTCTGGAAATCGTAGAGGGCGTTGGCCATCAGCGTCCACGTCTGGTAGCGGCCGTCGCACCCCGCCACCGGACAGGAGTCCGCCTCATTGTGGCGGTACCCGGCCTCCAACTCCACCCGCGGGCCGCCGAACTTGTATCCGGCGGTGACGGTCGCCGCGACACCTGCGCCGAGATCGATGCTGTCCGAGATTCCGGCGCCATCGACGTCCATGTCGGGCATGTAGTTGAGGCCGGCACCGACTCCTACGTAGAAGCCGCGGTTCGGATCCGACTGCTGCGCTGCAACGGCGACCGGAAGCAGAAACGCAACCGTGCCGGCAAGAATCCGCGACAGGACACCCATGAGTGACACCCCCTCTGCGCGGCGTACCCGACCGATCGCCCCCGCCGGCCCGGGCGCACGCTGCGCCACTCCACCCCAGACGATTTGGAACGCAAGGATAACCAAAGCTTGGCGGCGAAACACTAAAAATGCATCAACCGCCGCGGCTGCCGCTTCCGGAGGTGACCGGTCGGGTGGGGATTAGCGCATACACGAGCAGCGCCAACAGGGCCGTACCCGCCATGATCAGCGCCAGCGGCAGCGCCGATTCGGTCAGCAGCGCCCCGGCCAGATAGGATAGCGCCGCGCCGAGGCCCATCTGAAGGAACCCTGCCAGCCCCGATGCCGCGCCGGCGGCCTGCGTATCGGCGCTGATCGCACCCGCCATCGCGTTGGGCAGGCTGAGCCCATTGGCGACCGACACGACCGACATCGTCCCGAAGAGCGTCAGCGGCGACAGCGTTCCGGTCAGAACGGCCGCCAGAAGCAGGCTCGTGCCGACGACCGACAGCACCACCCCCCACCAGATCATCCGGTCCAGGCCGACGCGTGCGGAGAGGCGGGCCGAGAGGAAGTTGCCCGTCATGTACATCGCGGAGAGAACGACGAACCAAAGCCCGTACTCGGCCGGAGTCCGACCGAGGATCTCGACCATCACATAAGGTGCACCGCCCAGGAACCCGAAGAACACGCCGGAGCTGAATGCACCCTGCCATGCATAGGCGTTGAAGGCGGGCAGGCGCAGCAGCCGGACGAAGGCGGCGAGCAGGTCGGCAGGCCGGGTCGAGGTGTGCCGTCGCAGGTTGGTCTCGTGCAAGCTGGCGAACGCTGCCGCCAGGATCGCCAGCCCGAACAGGGCCACGAAGGCGAAGCTCGCGCGCCAGCCTAGCCACCAGTCCAACAGGCCGCCGATCGACGGAGCGATCATCGGCGCGATGACCATCGCCATCATGATGTAGCCGAGCTTGCTCGCCGCTTCGCTGCGGTCGTAGAGATCGCGCACTACAGCTCTCGCCAGGACCATTCCGGAGCAGGCGCCAACCGCCTGTACGACGCGGCCCGCGATCAACGCCTCGATGCTCGGCGCCAGCAGGCAGGCGATGCTTCCCAGCAGAAACAGAGCCAGCCCGATCAACAGCACGGGGCGCCGGCCGTAGCGGTCGGACAGCGGTCCGTAGGCGAGCTGGGCCACCGCCACGCCGATCAGATACAGGCTGAGTGCGAGCTGCACCGTCGCGGCATCGGTGTCGAACGCCCGGACCAGGGTGGGCATAGACGGGATGAAGATGTTGAGCGCGAGCGGCCCGACCGCGGTGATCGCGATCAGAATCGGAAGGCCGGGGCGCGACGTTTCGACGGGCGGTGGAGACGGGTGCGGCAGCACGGCAAACAATCGAGGGACTCGGCGCCCGGGGCGGCGCGAGCACGGCGCGCACGTTCCATGGTGCGACGGCCGGCGTCAATCCCTCGGGGCGGACCGGGGCCTTCGTTCCGGGGCCCCGGCACCCCGGAACCGGATGGACGGTACCGCACCGGTGGACCGGTCGGGCGTCAACCCCGTGCCGGCGTATCCCCGTCGCCGAGATCCCAATAGAGGCCGGTCATGATCGCGAGGGCCTCGCGCGCCTCGGGCAGAAGGATATGCTCGTTCGGGGCGTGCTGCGAGCAGCCGCTGTAGGAATGGGGGATCCAGATCGCCGGCAGCCCGAGAATGTCCGTGAAGACATCGTTGCAGATCGACCCGCCGAGGCTGGGTACGACCGCGGTCTTCTTCCCGGTCGTCCGCTCGATCGCTGCGGCCGTCCAGCGTGCCCATGGGTGCTCCGGGTCGGTGCGCGTGGCGGCATAGCCGGCGGCGTTCTCGGGCGGGGGTGGCGCGATCTCCACTTCGGGAAAGCCGTGCTCGTCGAGATGCCGACGCAGTGCGGGCAGGAATTCGTCCTCCTTGGAGCCGGCGACGAACCGGATCTGGCAGTGCGCCCGTGCGCGCGGCGGTACGGCATTGACGGGAGCCTTCGGATTGCCCGTTTCGAAGGCCAGGACTTCGAACGTGTTCCAGCCGAACACCCGCTCCGCCGGCGTCAGCCCCGGTTCGCCCCAGTCGTGGTCGATCGCGGGGCCTTCGGCGCCGGACTCGATCTCGATATCCTTCAGCGCATTGCGTACCGAGTTCGGCATCGGCGGCGGCAGCAGCCCCTTGACCAGCACCTGGCCATTGCGCGCGATGATGCTCGCCAGCGCATGCGCCAGAATCACGCCGGGATTGGCGAGCAGGCCGCCCCAATTGCCCGAATGGTGGCCGCCCTCGCGCAGGTTCACGACCAGATCGAAATTCTTCGCGCCGCGGCAGCCGAGCGACATGGTCGGCCGCTCGACCGCGATGCGCGGACCGTCGGAGGCGATGAAGACGTCGGCTTCGAAGAGGGCCCTGTTCTCGGCGGCGATCTGCGCAAGGCCGGCCGAGCCGTTCTCCTCTCCGGTCTCGATCATCCAGCGCGAATTGAAGCCGAGCCTGCCCCGCGTCTCCAGCACCTGGGCCATCGCGGTCATGTTGATTGTGTGCTGCCCCTTGTTGTCCGCGGTGCCGCGGCCATAGAGCCGCTCGCCGCGCCGCTCGATCCGCCAGGGCGACAGGCCTTCGAGCCATTGGCCTTCATAGCCGAGGATCACGTCGCCGTGCCCGTAGCCCAGCACCGTCGGCAGGGCCGGGTCCTCGATCCGTTCGGCCGCCAGGACCGGTCCGGCGCCCGGAACCGGATTGTCCAGGATGCGGCACTCGTGCCCCATCGCCACAAGGGCGGGTGCGATCTCCTCTTCGAGATAGCGGCGCAGCTCCGGCAAGCGTTGCGGGTTCTGGCTCTCGGTCGGGATTGCGACCCGGCGGCCGAGCACCTCGACGAAGTGTCCGTCGTCAAAGAATCTCATGGCGCGGTCGATCGCGGCATCGCGGGTCATTACGTGTCCTTTCGGGTTTGCGGCCGGCCGCAACTCCGGCCGAGAGGGGCAAGATCCGGTCTTAGCGCGTTACCACCAGACAGGCGGCGCCGCGGGCCCGCAGCGCCTCGCAAATCCGTTCGGCGCCGGCGGCGGCCAGCGGGCCGGCCTGGACGCGGTAGAAGCTGCCCAGGGCGCCGCGGTCGGCATGGCGGATCGCAAGGCGCAGACCCTTCAGCAGGTCGGCATGGTGCTGCGCGGCTTCCTGCAGCGCGCGCTGCGCCTGAGCCTCCTTGCGGAACGCGCCGAGCTGGACCCGATACCCGCCCTCCGGCTCCGGGGCGGCCGCGGCCGGAACCCCCCGCCAGCCGGTGACTGCGGGCGGCGGTGACGGCACGGTGGCCTGCGGTGCGGAGCCCCGCCGCATCGCCTCGACCTGTGCGATCTGTTCCGGCGTGAGCCGCGCCGCGACGACGCTGCGGTTGGCGATCGCGACCGTGCGGGCCTCACCCTCGGGCATGGCCGCCGCCGCCCGCGCGAGCCAGACATAGGCGAGGACATCGTCCTGCGAGACGCCCTCACCCCGCGCATACATCAGGCCGAGCCGGTGGGCGGCCTCCGCATGGCCCAGCACGGCGGCGCGGTAAAACGCGTCGGCGGCGGCGGCGAGGTCGCGGTCGCTTCCCTCATCGTCGGAGAGGGCCAGGCCGCGGGCAAACTCCGCCGCAGCGTCGGTCGGGGCCTGCGCCAGCGCCGGAGCCGGAAAGGCAACGGTGAGCAGCAGGACAGCAAGGATGCCGGTCACGGATCCGGTCACGGATTCAGCCCAGCGCATCGTGCGCCGCCAGTGCAGCGAGATTGAGGATCTCCGACACCGTTGCGCCCATCGGCACGATCTGCACCGGCTTCGGGAGGCCGATCAGCTTCGGCCCGATCACGGTCCCGCCGCCCAGCTTCTGGAGCAGTTTCGCCGCGATGTTGGCGGAGTGCAGTGCCGGCATGACCAGCACGTTGGCCGCGTCGGAGAGGCGGCTGAAGGGGTACAGCCGCTTCATCAGCTCTGGATCGAGGGCGACGTCGGCGGCCATCTCGCCGTCATACTCGAAATCAACACGGCGCTGATCGAGCAGGGCGACCGCGTCGCGTACGCGCCGCGCCGACGGCCGGTCGGGATTGCCGAAATTCGAGTACGACAGGAAGGCGACGCGCGGGTCGTGTCCCATGCGCCGCGCCGTCGCCGCGCTGGCGATCGCGATCTGCGCCAGTTCCTCCGAGCTCGGGAGTTCGTGGACCGTCGTGTCGGCGATGACGACCGTTCGCCCGCGCGCCACCAGCATGGTCAGTCCGAAGACGATCGACCCGGGTTCGGGCTCGATCACCCTGGTCACGTCCTCGAATGCGACCGCGAAGCTCCGCGTCAGCCCGGTGACCATCGCGTCGGCGTCGCCCAGTGCCACCATGCAGGCGGCGAACACGTTGCGGTCCTGGTTCACGAGCCGCTGGCAGTCACGGTAAAGAAAGCCGCGTCGCTGGAGGCGGGCGTAAAGAAAGTCGGTGTAGCGCTTATTGTCCTTGGAGATGCGCGCATTCTGGACTTCCAGCGGCTCCTCGGTGGTGAGGCCCATTGCTTGGATCGTTGCACCGATTGTCTCCTCGCGGCCGACCAGCACCGGGGTGCCGAGGCCGTTCGTCCGGTAGCTGAGCGCCGCCCGGATCGCACGCTCCTCCTCGCCTTCGGCGAACACGACCCGCTTCGGCTTCGCCTTCACATCCTCGTAGATACGCTGGAGCGAGGCGGCGGTCGGATCGAGGCGGGCGCCCAGTTCCCGGCGGTAGGCGGCGAAATCGGCGATCGGCCGGCGCGCGACGCCGGCCTCGGCCGCCGCCCGGGCGACCGCCGCCGGCACCTCGACGATGAGGCGCGGATCGAACGGCACGGGGATGATGTATTCCGGACCGAACTGCAGCCGGCGGCCGGAGTAGGAGGCGGCCACCTCGTCCGGCACGTCCTCGCGCGCGAGCTTCGCCAGCGCCTCGGCGGCGGCGATCTTCATCGCGTCATTGATCGTCGAGGCGCGG
>CAZVAR010000014.1:0-43181 GCA_964625225.1 uncultured Alphaproteobacteria bacterium
AAGGATATTGTAGAGAATGGTGTCGTTGAACAGCACCGTGTCCTGCGGGACGATGCCGATCGCCGCGCGGACGCTGTCCTGCGTCACGGTGCGAATGTCCTGGCCGTCGATCAGGATGCGCCCGGCGCCGACGTCGTAGAAGCGGAACAGCAGCCGGCTGATGGTCGACTTGCCGGCACCCGACGGGCCGACGATCGCGACCGTCCTGCCGGCCGGGACGGTGAAGCTGACGTCCTTCAGGATCGGCCGGCGCGGATCGTAGCCGAACGACACGCCCTCGAACCGCACTTCGCCGCCTGCGAGCCGCAAGGGCGGCGCGCCCGGCGGATCCTCGACCTCGCGGGCCACGCCCAGCAGCTCGAACATCTTCTCCATGTCGACCAGCGACTGCTTGATCTCGCGATAGACCCAGCCGAAGATTCCCAGCGGCTGATAGAGCTGCAGCAGGTAGGTGTTGACCAGGACGAAGTCGCCGACCGTCATCGTGCCGGCGACGATGCCGCGCGCCGCCATGTACATGACCAGGGTGACGCCGGCCGAGATGATGGCCGCCTGGCCGATGTTGAGGAGTGACAGCGAGGTCTGGCTGAGCACGGCGGCGCGCTCGTACGATCGCAGCGCCTCGTCGAAGCGCTGCGCCTCGTGGCTTTCGTTCCCGAAATACTTGACCGTCTCGTAGTTGAGCAGGCTGTCGATGGCCCGCGTGTTGGCGCGAGTGTCCTGATCGATCATCGCCCGGCGGAACTTCAGGCGCCACTCGGTCACTCGCATCGTATAGGCGATGTAGGCGACCACCGTGATCAGCGTGACCAGCGCGAACCAGATGTCCAGCAGCGACCACAGGATCACGAACACCAGCCCGATCTCGAAGATCGTCGGCAGGATGTTGAAGAGCATGTAGCGCAGCAGGTTCTCGATCGCCGTCGTGCCGCGCTCGATCGAGCGGGAGAGCCCGCCTGTCTGCCGCTCCAGGTGGAAGCGCAGCGAGAGCGAGTGGAGATGCCGGAACACCGCGAGCGCGATGCGCCGGATCGCCCGCTGGCCGACCTTGGCGAAGATCGCGTCGCGCAGCTCGGCGAAGGCCAGAGACAGCACGCGCGCGGCACCGTAGGCGAGAATCAGCCCGAGCGGCAGCGCCGCCGCGAGACCGCCCTCGCCCGAGAGCGCATCGACCGCTCCCTTGTAGAAGACCGGAACGTAGACCGTGGCGATCTTGGCCAGCGCCAGCGACAGCAGAGCCAGGACGACACGCGCCTGCAGCTCCCTCTCGCCTCGCGGCCAGAGATAGGACAACAGCGTACGGATCGTGCCGGAACCGCCGAGCGGCGGCCGCGGACCGGGGGCGAGCATAGGGAGCTCCCGACGGCGGCGGGACGCTCCCGTCCCCGTCGTCTCTCGGAGATGAAACCTGGTCCCTTAGAGATGGGATTGCGGCCGGAACATGAAACCCCGGTCGGCTGCCGCCCATCGGACTTGGAATTGCAACGGTTTCCGGAGATGATGCGCGCGCCCGGCCGCGCTGCGCAGGGCTTGATCTTGCGTCGGGGTGCGCCCGGGATTTTGATGATGGTGTGCGTCGGTGAAGCGAGGCCCCGTTGGGCGCATCCGTCGAAAGCTGCCATGCGCTGGTGCTCAACGCCGATTTCCGGCCGCTGAGCTACTTCCCGCTGTCGCTCTGGCCCTGGCAGGAGGCGATCAAGGCGGTCTTCCTGAATCGCGTCAACGTGCTGGCCGAGTACGACCGGGTCGTGCGCAGCCCGAGCTGCAGCATCCGATTGCCCAGCGTCATCTCGCTCAAGGAGTACGTGCCCCCGGCCAAACGGCCCGCCTTCACCCGGTTCAACGTGTTCCTGCGCGATCGGTTTGACTGTCAGTATTGCGGGAACCGCTTCGTCCCGGAGGAGCTGACCTTCGACCATGTCATCCCGCGCTCGCGCGGCGGCCAGACCACGTGGCAGAACGTCGTCACCGCCTGCTCGTCCTGCAACCTGCGCAAGGGCAACCGCCTGCCGCACGAGAGTCGCCTACAGTTGCGGGTCAAGCCGTACCAGCCGACCGTGCACCAACTGCAGGAGAACGGCCGGGCCTTCCCGCCGAACTATCTGCACGAGAGCTGGAGCGACTATCTCTACTGGGATACCGAGCTCGAGGCGTCCTGACCGTCGCCGTGCGGCGGCGCGCTCCCGGATGGCCGGGGCACGCTCAGATTCGGCTGGAGAGCCAGATGGCGAGCCTGCAGCCGGCCTTGATGGCGCCGGTCAGCAGCTCGTAGCCGGGTGTCCGCTCCGCCTCGTGGGCGAGGCCGGTGTCGCGGTGCTCCAGCTCCTCCAGCCGGAAGCGGTCGATGGTCTCGCGCAACGCCGCTTCATCGGCGCCGAGCCGGTCGCGCTGCCCGGCATAGTGCTCGTCGATCACCTCCTCGACCGCCACCGTGCAGGCCATGGCGGCCCGCTCGCCCATCAGGGCCGTCGCGGCCCCCAGGGCGAAGCCGGCAACGTGCCAGAGCGGCGTCAGCGCGGTCGGCCGCACCCGGCGTTCGACCAGCAGCCGCTCGAACTCGGCCAAGTGCCGGCGTTCCTGGCCGGCCATGTGGCGGATGACGGCGGCGCGCGGCGAATGGTCGAGGACGGCGAGCTGTCCCTCATAGATCCGGACCGCCCCGAATTCCCCGGCGTGGTCGACGCGGATCATGCGCTCGATCATGGCACGGGGCGAGGGATCGCCGGGCAGGCGGTCGGCCCCGGTGACCGGGATGGAGGGTGGGGGGAGGCCGTTCGTCATCGTTTCGCCGATCGAGATTGCGCGGTAGCCGCGACAAAGGATAGGCCGGCCAAGCCGAGCGACAACAGCATGTTCCAGCCGGCCATCGAGAGGCCGAGGAAGGACCACGCGACCGTGTCGCAGCGGACCACCGGCTGGTCGAGAAGCTGGCGTCGCAGCGCCTCGACGCTGGCCGCCGAACCGGTGCCGCCGCCGCAGGCCGCCGTACCGGCCCACCAATGCTGTTCGACGCCGACATGGAGGAGCGCGATGCCGGTGCCGGTCAGGAAGACGAGGCCGCAGAGGGCGAGCAACGCCCGGAGGGTCGACCGTGGCGGTCGCCGGCCGGCGGCGAGCGCGGTTCCTGCGAGACCGAGCACGATGACGATCGCGTACGGCCAGCGCTGCCAGATGCAGAGCGGACAGGGCGGCAGCCCGCCCAGATACTGGAAGCCGAAGGCCGCGAGCAGGATCGCCGCGCTGGCGGCGGCGAGCACGGCCGGCGCGAAGCGGAGGAGACGGTCGCCGGTCATGCTAGAGAAGATAACGCGCCACCAGGAAGCCGCCGAACAGCAGGGCGAAGAACAGCGTCGTCAGCAGCCCGAGATGCTTCTCGATGACGGTGCGCAATGGCGGCCCGAAGCGCCAGAGCAGGGCGGCGACGAGAAAGAAGCGGCCGCCCCGTGACAGCACCGAGGCGATCGCGAAGCTCCAGAGATCGAGGCCGGTAACGCCGCTGGCGATGGTGATGACCTTGTAGGGGAAAGGCGTGAAGCCGGCCGCGGCCACGATCCAGACGCCCCAGGCGTTGTAGGCCTCGCGGAACTGGGCGAACTTGGCGGCATAGCCGTAGAAGTCCAGCACCGCCTGCCCGATGGTCTCGAAGAAGAGGTAGCCGATGGCATAACCGGCGAAACCGCCCGCCACCGAGGCGAGCGTCGCCACCGTGGCGATCCGCCATGCCCGCTCCGGCGCTGCCAGGACCATCGGGATCAGCATCGCATCCGGCGGAATCGGAAAGATCGAACTCTCGACGAAGGCGATGGCCGCGAGCGCCGGTGTCGCCCGCGGATGTTTCGAGAGGATGATCGTCCAGTCGTAGAGTCGTCGCAGCACCTGGCGGCCCCGGCACGTCCGGCGCAGCGTGCCGGTCGCTTTGCGGTTTAGCAACGCCGCCGACACGCCGCAACCTGCCGCCCCTTGCAGGCGCCCGCAGTGCATCCGATTTGACGGCCCGGCAGCGGGCGATAATATTCCGTCTTCGGAACGGGTTGTCGATGGCCCGCGCCGAATCGGCACCGGGCGAGAGTGACGGAACCGGTAGACGTAGTCGACTCAAAATCGACCGCCGTAAGGCGTGGGGGTTCGAGTCCCCCCTCTCGCACCAGTCCTCGACGCGCGATCCCGCGTCGCCATCGTCAGCCGTGCGCGGCGCGGCTGTCCTCGGGGGCCTCGCTGCGTTCCGACCGGCCGTAGTCGCGGACGACCGCGGCGACCCGGAGACGATAATCGCGGAAGATCTCCCGGCGACCGCTGGCCTGCGCGGCACGATGGGACGGCAGATTCCGCCAGCGCGCGACCGCCTCCTCGTCGCGCCAAAAGGACAGCGACAGCATCTTGCCGGGCTCCGACAGGCTTTCGAACCGCTCGATCGACAGGAAGCCGTCCATGGTTTCGAGGTCGCGCCGCAACGCTGCGGCCCAGTCGAGATAGTCCTGCCGCCGCCCGTCGGCCGGCCAAACCTCGAAGATCACGGCGATCATGTCGCGCCTCCCCGTCCCGTTCCGCGTGGCGGACGCATCCTAACTCCGTTTCAGGCCGAAGTGGCGCCGGCACGGCGCGCGGGGTCGGGGCGTTGACCGCAGCGGCGCCGACGCAGGGTTCCATCCGGCTGCGTCCCGACCGCCGGGCGGCGGCGACCCGCCGCATCCAGAAACTTTCCGCGACCGCCCGACGCCCGAAAGAAACGCCGCCGTCGACGGCCGTCGTGCGCCGGGCGGCTTTCCGGAAAACTGCTTGTTTCACGCTCGGGGGGCTGTACCACGATTCGGGCAGGGAGGCGGCACCGAGGGGTCGATGGACCGCGGCATTGGGGCTAGCCGGGCCGGGGCAAGGATGACGGACGACGGTCCGCTCCGCGTCGGCGCGACGGCACGGCTGGACTTCCGGGTCACCTCGGCGGACATGGCCGCCTTCGCGGCTCTAAGCGGCGACGTCAATCCGCTCCATGCCGACGATGCCTATGCCCGGCGGTGCGGGTTTCGCGGCCGGGTGGTCTATGGCGGACTGCTGGTCGCGGCGGTCTCCCGGCTGCTGGGCACGAGATTGCCGGGTCCGGGATGCGTCTGGCATCGGCTTTCGATCGACTTCCGCGCCCCGCTCTACCTGGGCGAGCCGGCGGAGCTTTCGGCGACCGTACGCTACTGCAACGCGGAATTGGCGCTCATGCAGGCCGATTTCTGCATCACCGTCGCCGACCGTGAGATCGCGCGCGGCACCGCCCAGGCCGGGTGCCCCGGGGAGCGCCAATGAGCGGACGCGAATTCGTGCTGATCACCGGCGCGAGCGGCGGCATCGGGGCGGCGGTCGCGCACGCCGCGGCCGCCGAAGGCTGGGGCCTGGTGCTCGGCTACGGCCGTGGTCGCGCGGCCGCGGAGCGCCTGGCCGAGGCCCTGCGCGCCGGGGGTGCCGAGGCGGTGACGGCGGCGCTGCCGCTGCACGATCCCGAGGCGATGCGGCAGGGTCTGGAGCGTCTGCCCGCGCTCGACCTTGCCGCCGCGGTGCTGTCCGCGGCGCCGGTGCCGCCGGTGCAGCCTTTCCTGAAGCATCGCGACGCGGACTTCAGAGAGCAGCTCCTGCCGACGGTCGCCGGCAATCACCGGCTCCTGGCCGAGCTGTGGAAGCGACATTTCCGCCGGCGCGGCGGCGGGCATCTCGTCGCCATTCTGTCGGCCGCGCTGCGCGAGCCGCCGGTGCCGCATCTCGCCGCCTATGTGGTGGCGAAGGCCGCGCTGCGGCAGCTCCTCGCCTGCGCCCTGGCCGAACTCGGCGCCGCCGGCCTGCGGGCATCGACGGTCAGCCCGCCCTACACCGAGACGGCCATGCTGCGGGCGTTCCCGGACCTGCTGCTGGAGCACGCCCGTGCCCGGGGCGAGCGGTTCTGCGCGCCGGCCGAGGTGGCCGCAACGGTGCTGCAGGCGTTGCGCGAGCCGCCGGCTCCGGGCGCGCTGTGCGACCGGCCGGTCCGGTAGCGAAGGAGGTTGCATGGGCCTGCCCGAGCTGTACTGGCTGCCCGAGGCGGAGCGCTTCGCGGAGCGCCTGGCGGCGGCGAAGGCCGGCGACGACCCCGCCGCCGCGCTCGCGGCGCTGCGCGGGCTGGCCGGGCACCGGCTCGGCTTCATCGAGACGGCGCGGCTGGACCGTGCGGTGCAAGCCGTACTGCCGCGGATCGAGCCGGACGCCGCCGGTCCCCGGGTCCGGCTGGCGCTGGTCGCTGCAACGACGGTGGACCATCTGGTGCCGGCGATCCGGGTCGGCTGCCTGCGCCGCGGGCTGATCGCCGACATCTATGTCGCACCGTTGGCGCAGCATCGGCAGGAACTGATCGACCCGGGCTCGGGCCTCCATCGGTTCGACCCGGAGGTCGTGCTGCTGATGCCGGACGCCGCCAGCCTACTCCCGGCGCTGCCCCTGACTACGCCTGCCGAGGCGGTCTCGGCGGCGCTCGACGACTGCATGGTGCAGCTCCGGGCGGCCTGGCGGGCGGCGCAGGACCGGCTGGGCGCGGCCGTGATCCAGCAGACCGCGACGGGCCGGGACCTGCCTCTGTTCGGCAGCTTCGAACGCCGTGTGCCGGCGTCGCGGCCCAGCATGACCCGGGCATTGAACGAGCGGCTCTGGCAGGAGGCCGCGGCGGCGGGAATCCAGATCCTCGATCTCGACTGGTGGGCGCTGCAAGCCGGTGGCCGCACGCTCGGCGATCCGCTGCTGTGGCACCACGCCAAGCAGGCGATCGCCCCGGCGCACGCGCCGCTGTTCGGCGACGTGGCGGCGCGGCAGATCGCGGCGCTGCGCGGCCTCTCGCGCAAGTGCCTCGTTCTCGATCTCGACAACACGCTCTGGGGCGGCGTGATCGGCGACGACGGGCCGGCCGGGATCCGCCTCGGCCAGGGCAGCGCGGTCGGGGAAGCCTATGCCGGCTTCCAGGCCTATCTGAAGCGGCTCGGCGAGCGCGGCGTGGCGCTTGCCGTCAGCTCGAAGAACGAGCCGGAGACCGCGCGCTCGGTGTTCCGGGAGCATCCGGAGATGATCCTCCGGCTCGACGACATCGCCGCGTTCGAGGCCGGCTGGGGCGACAAGCCGGCGGCGATCGGGCGCATCGCCGAAGACCTCAATCTCGGCCTCGACGCGCTGGTGTTCTTCGACGACAACCCGGCCGAGCGGATGCTGGTCCGGCAGACGCTGCCCATGGTCGCGGTGCCGGAGGTGCCGGACGCGCCGGAGCTCTATGCGGCCTCGCTGGCTGATGCGGGCTGGTTCGAGGCGGTCGCCTTCACCGCCGACGACGCGAGGCGGACCGGCCGGTATGCTGCAAACGGCCGGCGCCGCGAGGCCGAGCGCAGCGCCACCGACCTCGACGCCTTCCTGTGCGCGCTGGAGACGGAGATCGTCGCCTTTCCCTTCGATGCGCCGAACCTGCCGCGCATCGTCCAGCTCATCAACAAGACCAACCAGTTCAACCTCACCACGCGACGCTACACCGAGGCGGAGGTCCGCGTGCTGATGGCCTGCCCCACCGTCGTGACGCTGGCGGCCCGGGTGCGCGACCGGTTCGGCGATAACGGGATCGTGTCGGCGATCATCGCCCGGCCCGCCGGCCCCGGGGATCGGAGCCGCCTCGAGATCGACACCTGGCTGATGAGCTGCCGCGTCTTCGGCCGGCGGATCGAGCATTCGCTCCTGTCGCTCCTCATCGAACGCGCCCGCGCCCGCGGCGCCGCCACGCTGATCGGCCGCTACCGCCCGAGCCCCAAGAACGGGCTGGTGCGGGACCATTACCGGAACCTGGGCTTCGCGCCGGCGAACGGTCCGGATGCGGCGGAGGGCGGCGACACGTGCTGGACCCTGCCGCTGCACGGCCCGGACCCGGTGCTGCCGCCAACCTTCGCACGGGTGATCGCGCAATGAGCACGACCGAGATCTATCGCGAGCTGGAGACGATCTTCCGCGACGTCTTCGACGACGAGAGCATCCGGGTGCATCCGGAGCTCTCGGCCGCCGATCTGGAGGAGTGGGACTCCTTCATGCACATCAACCTGCTGGTCGCCTCGGAGCAGCGCTTCGGCATCAAGTTCAACGCGGTGGAGATCGACCGGCTGCGCAATGTGGGCGATTTCGCGGAGCTGATCAGGGCCAAGCTCGGCTAGGGCGCGGCGGGACCGGCGATGCTGTTCCATTCCTGGGAGTTCCTGCTGGTCTTTCTCCCGCTGACCCTGTGCGGGGCCCTGCTGCTGGCCAAGGTCAGCCAGCGCCTGGCGCTGGGCTGGCTGGCCGCCGCCTCGCTGCTGTTCTACAGCGCCTGGCGGCCGGCTTATCTGCCGATTCTCCTGGCTTCGGTCGTCCTGAACTTCCTGGTCGGGGTGCGCCTCGCGCGGCGGCCGAGCGCGGCATGGCTCGCCGGCGGCATCGCCGCCAATCTGGGGCTGCTGGGCTTCTTCAAATATGGCGGGTTCCTGACCGACAACGTGAACCTGGCGCTGGGGACCGGCTTCTCCTTTCCCGATCTGCTGCTGCCGCTCGGCATCTCCTTCTTCACCTTCCAGCAGATCGCCTATCTCGTCGACGTGCAGCAGGGCGCGACGCGGGAGCGCCGGTTCATCGACTATTGCGTGTTCGTGACCTTCTTCCCGCAGCTCATCGCCGGGCCGATCGTGCACCACAGCGTGCTGCTGCCGCAGTTGAAGGGGCGGCGCGCCCTGGTCTTCGACCTGGAGGATCTGGCGGTCGGCCTGACCGCCCTTGTCATCGGACTGTTCAAGAAGATCGTCGTCGCCGACAGTCTCGCGCCCTATGCCAACCGGGTCTTCGACGCGGCGGCCGCCGGCGCCGAGCCGGCGCTGCTCGACAGCTGGATGGGGGCGACCGCCTTCACGCTGCAGCTCTATTTCGACTTCTCCGGCTATTCCGACATGGCGATCGGCCTCGGCCGCATGTTCGGCGTGCGCCTGCCGATCAATTTCAACTCGCCGTTCAAGGCCGCGAGCATCATCGAGTTCTGGGAGCGCTGGCACATCACGCTGACCCGGTTCCTGACCGCTTATGTCTACAATCCGATCCTGATGCGGCTGACCCGCAGGTGGATGCGGAGCGGCCGACCGATGCCGCGGCGGTCGTCGTTCACGGCCGCCTCCTTTGCGGTGCTGGTCGCGACTCCGACCCTCGTCACCATGGGGCTGGCCGGAATCTGGCACGGTGCCGGATACCAGTTCATCGTGTTCGGCCTGCTCCACGGCGTCTATCTGACGGCCAATCATGCTTGGCGGGTGCTGCGGCTGCGGCTGGGCCTGCGGTCGCGCGGCGATGCGGCGGCGCGGCGCGCGGGGATGCTGGCGACCTTCGCGGCCGTCGTCCTGTCGCTGGTCTTCTTCCGGTCGGAGAGTCTGGTGCAGGCGCAGGCGATCGTGCTCGGCATGATCGGGGCGAACGGCATCGTCCTGCCGGCTGGGCTGGTCGACCTGCTGCCGCTGGCCGGGCTCGGGTTCCTGGCGGCACCCGACCCGGCGGCCGCGACCCTGCTGCCCGACCGCTTCGCGCTGGTGCTGGCGGCGCTGCTGCTCGCGGTCTGGTCCCTGCCCAACACGCAGGAGTGGCTGGCGCCGTTCGCCGTCGACCCCGAGCTGCGGCCGACGGCCGCCGCGATGCCTGCCGCCGTCTCCGGGGGCCTCCGGGCGTGGCGTCACTGGCGGCCGAACGTCGCCTGCGGCGCCGGCATCGGGGCGGCGCTGTACATGGTGGTGGTTCAGCTCGCGTCCGATGCGCCGAAGGAATTCCTCTACTTCAACTTCTGACGGGTCGGGGGGACCCAGGGTCTGTCGTACTCGTGGATGATGGATCGCGAATTCGGGACAGGAGGGCCGGGATCTACATCTCCGCGGTCCTGGCCGGCTTTCTCGCGATCGCGGCCCTGGTGCTGGGTGTGAACCTGCTGGTGGACCCGTTCTGGTACGCCGCGGGCAACCAGCTGCACGGCGAGAACTATCCCTTCAACGAACGCGTCGCTAAGGCCAACCGGCTGATCCGGACCGGCGGGGAACAGTACAACTGCCTCCTGCTCGGCAGCTCCACCTCCACCCTCGTCCACGAGGATGCGGTCGACGGCTACACCTGCTTCAACTTCAGCGTCTCGCTCGGGAACATCGCGGAATATGTCGAACTTGCGAAGTTCGCGAAGTCGCAGGGCGTTCTGCCGCGGTTGGTGATCGTGGGACTCGACGCGCACAATTTCCGGACCGACTTCCCGCTCACGGTCGATCTTCCGGACTTTCTGGAGGAGGAGGCGCAGCCGCCCCACCCCATCTCGACCTACACGTCGCTGCAGTCGCTCTATCTGTCGCTGCGGACGATGATGCGCGACAACCCCTACCGGCGCTTCTATGACGAGCATTTCGAAGCGCAGTTCCGGGCGAACGCCGGGCAGTACCAGCCTCCCCGCTCCGAGCTCCACTGCGACCCGTTCGGGACCCTGCCCTCGATCGACGTGCATCGGCTCGGGCCGTTCGGCCGCGATCTCGGCCCCTGGATCACGGCCCTGCGCGCCGTTTTCCCGGAGGCGACCCTGATCGGCTATCTGCCGCCGGTCAGCCCCTACTACCGCGTCTACCAGCTCGAGTTCGGACTCCTGGACGCCTTCACGACGGCGGTCCACCTCTCGGCCATGCGCTTCGACCGGTTCTACGATCTTTCGCTTCCCTCGGAGCTGACCGCCGACCTCTCCAGAACCTACGACGGCGTGCACTACGCCCCGGAAGTGCACCGCAAGCTGATCCCGTATCTGCTCTCCGACCGCGAGGGGGATGCCGTCGCCCGCGTCGACAGGATCTCGCTGGGCCGATATCAGCTGCGCGTGTTCGGTGAGGTCCGGGACTTTGCGGAGGAGCACCGCCTGCTGCTGCGAATGGACCCGCGGCAGGAGCGGGCCCAGCTTGCGAAGATCGATTGCGGTGCCGGCCTTCCCTCGGGCGCCGCAGGCGGCCGGCCGTCCTGAACCGGGTCCCAGGCGCGCCGCTCAGGCGGCCGTCGGCCCGCGACGGAGACGGTGCAGGGCGCCGCGCAGCGCGCGGGCGAAGTCCGCCCGCTCCTCGGGCGTAAGGAAGCTGCCGATGGTGAGGTGCTGCCCGTGGCTCGAAAGCGTGAGCCGGCTCTCGTGCCGCGGCGGATCGTCCATCTCGACCCGCAGCCAGAACGGCGGGAAGGTCCAGGTCCGGGCGGTGCCGCCCGGCTCGACGCGCTGCACGGTCAGGCGACGTGTCGTCAGCCGGACCGTCTCATAGAGGCGGGCCTGACGGTAACTCCGATGGAAGCACCAGGCGAGCAGCAGCACGTCGAGGCCGAAAAAGCCGAACACGGGCCAGGCACCCATGATCGTGAACAATATGCCGGCGGCGAAGCTGATGCCGGAGACGGCCCCCATCAGGATCCAGAATCCGGAGGGCGACAAGCTCCGGTGCGGGTAGAGCACCGCGTCGAACAGCACCGGCTCGGCGGCACCGTGCTGGCAGGGGCCGGGTTCGGTCATGGCGCGGCATGATATAGGTCGAGCGCCGCGGCGGCCAAGCGCGCTTGCGCATTGTCGCCGCCCTGCGGCGGCCCTACACTCGCCGTGCCATGGAGCCCGCCCAAATTGAGACCTTCTTCGATCGCCTCGCCGCCGCCCTGCCGGAGCCCAAGAGCGAGCTCGAATACACCAATCCCTATACACTGCTGGTCGCCGTCGTCCTGTCGGCGCAGGCGACCGACGCTGGCGTCAACAAGGCCACGCGCACCCTGTTCGCCGTCGCCGACACGCCGGAGAAGATGCTGGCGCTCGGCGAGGAGGGGCTGAAGCGGCACATCCGGACGATCGGCCTGTTCAACAGCAAGGCGAAGAACATCATTGCCCTCAGCCGTATCCTGGTCGAGGAGCATGGCGGCGAGGTGCCGCGCGACCGCGAGGCCCTGGAACGGCTGCCGGGGGTCGGGCGCAAAACCGCCAATGTGGTGCTGAACGTCGCGTTCGGGGTCCCGACCATCGCCGTCGACACGCACATCTTCCGGGTCTGCAACCGGACGGGCCTGGCGCCGGGGCGCACGCCGCGGGCGGTCGAGGAGAAGCTCGAGGAAGTCGTGCCGGCGCACCGAAAGCTGCATGCGCATCACTGGCTGATCCTGCACGGCCGCTATGTCTGCAAGGCCCGCAAACCGGACTGTCCGGTCTGTGTGGTGCGGGATCTCTGCGACTACGAGCCGAAGACGAAGCTTGCGGAAAGCGCTTCGCGCGAGGCTGCCGGCCTCAGCGCCGCGCCGATACCGGTTCGGGCAGCGCGTCCCGCCCGTTCGCGATGATCGCAGCGTAGCACCAGATCCCCGCCTCGCGATCCGCGCGCCGCCCTCGGGTCTTGACGTAGATCACCTTGAAGTCGTCGGCCTCGGCATAGAGGTAAAGATCGAGCACGCAGGTATCGGAGGTGTACTGCCAGACCCGGGCCGGACCTTCGCGCCGCACCAGCTCGGGTGCGCCGAGCCGGTTCCGGACGTCGATCTGGCCGAGGCCGAGCAACTCACCCGGATCGGGCGGCATCTCCGGGCCGATGATGCGGGCTGCCTGCGCTCCGGCCCCGACCGGGCCGCCGGGCAGGCTCGCCGTCTCGAACCGGGCGGCGGCGATGATGAGCGCTGCAAGCAGCATGGTCGCCAGCACCGCGCGGCCCCGGCCGTTGCCCGCCGTCGGCTGGTCGGCCCGGTCCTGAAGGCGCCGGAACCGGTGCAGCATGAGGGCGGTGCCGATTACCGGAGCCGTGAGATTGACGAACGGGATCGAGAACAGCGCGGCGATGACCGCGCCGGTCAGCCAGACTTGGCTCCGATTACGGCGCCGCAGGGTCCGCGCCTCGCGCGGCTCCAGCCGGCGCAGCGCCACGGTCTCGAAATATTCCCGCCCGAGCAGCCAGCCGTTGACCAGGTAGAACAGCGCGAGGTTCAGCGGCGGCACGAAGATGAGCGCGAGGTAGACCGGCAGCAGCAGCAGGTTGACCGCGAGCACGGTCAGGAGAAGCTGCAGAGTGGTGACAATCAGCTCGCCCCAGCTCTGCGGCCGCGGCTCCGGCAGGTCTGGGTAGTACCGGCTCTCCACCGCCTGCGCCACGTCCTCCAACAGCAGGCCCTGGATCGCCATCGCGAAGGACGGGAACAGCAGGATCGCGATCCAGGCGAACGCGATCCAGCCGAGTACGTCGACCAGCCGGTCGAGCCAAGTGAGTTCGAACAGGCTGAACGACGTCAACGCCCAGGCGACCGCCGCCACGAGCCCGACGTAGAGCAGCGCGGCGAGCAGCAGACTGACCCCCAGCACCTTCAGGAAGCGCCGGTCGGGAAGCTGCCTCAGTGTCCTCAGCAGATCCTTCAGCAACGCGCGAGACTCTCGCTACGGAGTACCGGGCAGACATAAAGCCCGGCGGCGGCGGCGTCCAGGGCGCCGGGTCCCACGTTGTTCCCGGTCTTCCACGGCCGGTATACTCCGTCGCGCCTGCGACGGGCAGGCGCGAGGAACGGAGGAGCCGAATGGTCGAAACGGCGCTCGACGTGCTGGGGGTGGGGAATGCCATCGTCGATGTGTTTGCGCATACGGATGACGCCTTCCTGGCACGGCACGGGCTGCCCAAGGGGGCGATGACGCTGATCGACGCCGAGCGGGCGGTGACGCTTTACGAGTCGATGGGACCCGGCCTGGAGATGTCCGGCGGGTCGGCCGGCAACACGATCGCGGGGCTCGCCTCGCTCGGCGCCCGCTGCGCCTATGTCGGCCGGGTGCGCGACGACCAGCTCGGCGACATTTTCCGCCATGACATCCGTGCGCTCGGGGTCGCGTTCGATACGCCGGCGGCGACGGAAGGGCCGCCGACCGCCCGCTGCCTGGTGTTCGTGACGCCGGACGCGCAGCGGACCATGGCGACCTTCCTCGGGGTCTGCACGCAACTGTCGCCGGAGGACATCGACGAGGACGCGATCGCACGCGCGCAAGTGACCTACCTCGAAGGCTATCTGTGGGACGACCCGCGCGCCAAGACGGCGATGGTCAAGGCGGCGACTGCGGCGCGACGGGCGGGGCGCAAGGTCGCCTTCACTCTGTCCGACCCGTTCTGCGTCGACCGGCATCGCGACGAGTTCCGGCGGCTGCTCCGCGAGCATGTCGACATCCTGTTCGCCAACGAGGCGGAGATCAAATCCCTTTATCGGGTAGATACCTTCGATGCGGCGCTGGCTGCGGTCCGGCGCGACTGCGGGTTTGCCGCGCTGACCCGGAGCGAGAAGGGATCGGTGATCGTCGCCGGCGAAACGGTGCATGTCGTCCCGGCCGAGCCGGTGGCGCAGGTCGTGGACACGACCGGCGCCGGCGACCTCTACGCGGCGGGCTTCCTCTACGGCCTGACCAAGGGGCGGGACCTCGCGACCTGCGGCCGCATGGGCGCCATCTGCGCCGCTGAAATCATCTCCCACGTCGGTGCTCGCCCGGAGATGCCGCTCGCCGAGCTGGTGCAGCAGAGGCTGGGATAGCCGCGCGCTCGGGTGCGCTTCGGCCGACGGCTGTACGCGGCCGCGGGCGGCAGTGTAAGAGGGACGCATGATCGGTCCGTCCCTCCCGAGCCGCCGGCGCGAATGGCTCCGCGCCGCAGCCGTCTACGGCGAGCCGCGCGTGCTCGCTGTCGTCTTGCTCGGCTTCGCCAGCGGCCTGCCGCTACTGTTAACCGCCTCGACGCTGGCGATCCGGCTGACCGAAGTCGGCGTCGACAAGACGACGATCGGCCTGTTCGCCCTGGTCGGCGTGCCCTACAGCCTGAAGTTCGTGTGGGCGCCGCTGATGGACCGGGTGCGGCTGCCCGTGCTGACCCGGGCTTTCGGCCGGCGCCGCGGCTGGATGCTTCTGACCCAGTTCGCGCTGATCGCGGCCCTGGTCGGCCTCGGCGCGGCGCGGCCGGCGCAGGAACCGGGCCTGACCGCGCTGCTCGCCGTCGTCGTGGCGTTCTGCTCGGCGAGCCAGGACATCGTCATCGACGCCTTCCGCGTCGAGATCCTGGAGGAGCGGCAGCAAGGGGCCGGCGCAGCGGCGATCGTGTTCGGCTACCGTATGGCCATTCTCGTGGCCGGCGCCGGCGCGCTCTATCTTGCGACCGCGGTGAGCTGGTTCTGGGTCTATACGGCGATGGCCGCGCTGGTCCTGGTCGGCGTCGCGACGGTGCTGCTGACGCCGGAGCCGGCACATCGCCCCGCGCCGGAGACGCTGGAGCGCGAGCGGCGCGTCGGGATGGCGCTGGGCGGGGCCGGGGCGTGGCTCTACGGTACGGTGGTCGCGCCGTTCGCCGACTTCATGCGCCGGCGCGGCTGGCTCGCCATCCTCGCCTTCATCCTGCTCTACAAGTTCGGCGACGCCCTGGCCGGCGTGATGGCCAACCCGTTCTACATCGAGATCGGCTTCTCCAAGATCGAGATCGCCAATATCAGCAAGCTCTACGGCCTGGCGGCGACCCTGGTCGGCGGCTTCTTCGGAGGGCTGCTGGTCAGCCGCTGGGGCATCGTGCCCAGCCTGTTCGTCTGCGGCGTCCTGCAGATGGTTTCCAACGCGGTGTTCGCCCTGCAGGCGGTGGTCGGGCACGACATTGTCATGCTGATGGTAACGATCGGCTTCGAGAATCTGTCCGGCGGCATGGGGACCGCGGCTTTCGTGGCCTATTTGTCCAGCCTCTGCAACACCGCCTACACGGCCACCCAGTACGCGCTGCTGTCCTCGCTGATGTCGGTGGCGCGGACGACGCTGGCTTCGCCCGCCGGATGGCTCGCGGAGCGCTTCGATTGGGTCGGCTTCTTTCTGCTGACCACAGTCGCCGCGATTCCCGGGCTGCTGCTGCTGGCCTGGATGAGCCGCCGCTTTCCCGCCCCGGGGCCGGCGCTCGCCGGAGGCTCGCCGGCGGAGTGAGGGAAAGGGGCGCCGGCGGGATCACGAGGATCATCGCGAATCCGGCCGTCGAAGCGCCGCCGAGAGTCTTGACTTTTTTCCTAAAGCATTTCATTCTCGCGAAACCGATCGGGGCGGAGCCTCAGGCCACGCCCTGTTCGCACCGCCGTCGTCATCAGACTCGCATCCGGTGATCGAATGTTGACATCGGAGCCGTCGAAAAGGCGGCGAAAGATGGCGTTTGTGTACGGATGTTGACGTTTTGAAAGATCGGGCCCGCATCGATCCCCGGGGGAAGCGGTCGCCATCCTCCCGACCTTCCCCGGTTTCCCGCTTCGTCGGAGTCCCCATGCGCGTCGGCATCCCCGAAGCGATCAGGTCCCAAGACCATCGTGCCGGACCGGTGCCGGCCGGCGTGCGGGAGCTGGTCGAGCGGCGGGCACGCGGCGATCGTCGAGAGCGGAGCCGGCCACGGCGTCGGCTTCGACGATCCGCATCACCAGGCGACGGGCGCGGCGGCGCCGCGCATCGTGACCCGCGACATCGTACGCGCCATTAAACGGGGGGCGGTGATCGTGGATGTCTCCATCGACCAGGGCGGCTGCATCGGGACCAGCCGGCCGACGGGGCACGACGATGCGACATTGCCGTGCGTCCCGGCGGTGCAGGCGATCGTGCAGTAGTATCGGTGGCAGGCGAGCGGCCGGAACGGCGCGGTCAGGGGTGCGTTCAACGATCGCGGCGGGGCGACGCCCGCGCAGCAGTCGCCGGATCGAAAGGGGGCAGCGATGTTCGAGCGGATCGAGATCGTGGAAGGCGATATCACGGCGCAGCGTGTCGACGCCATCGTCAATGCCGCCAATTCCACATTGCTGGGCGGGGGCGGTGTGGACGGGGCGATCCACCGTGCGGCCGGACCGGGGCTGCTGGCCGAGTGCCGAACGCTCGGCGGTTGTCCGACCGGCGAGGCACGGATCACCCGAGGCTATCGTCTGCCGGCACGGTACGTGATCCACACCGTCGGCCCGATCTGGTCCGGCGGCCGTGACGACGACCCGGCGCTCGCCGCCTGCTACCGCAATTCGCTGAAACTGGCGCAGGCGCATGGAATCCGGACGATCGCCTTTCCGTCGATCAGCACCGGCGCGTACCGGTTTCCTTTCGAGCGCGCGACCCGCATCGCCCTGCTGACGGTGCTCGACTGTCTGCCCACGATGCCGGAGATCGAGACCGTCGTGTTCGTCTGCTTCGGCCGCGAGGCGGAGGCGGTCTATCGCCGCGTGTTCGACGAACTGCGTACGAACCGGGTGCAGGGTGCTTCGTCATGACCATCCGCAATCTCGACGCGCTGTTCCGGCCGAAGTCGATCGTGGTGATCGGGGCCGGCCGGCGGCCCGGGTCCGTCGGCGCGGTGGTGGCCCGGAACCTGACGACAGCCGGCTTCCGAGGGCCGATCGTGGCGGTGCATCCGAGCGAGCAGGAGATCCACGGCCTGCGGGCCTACCCGGACGTGGCGAGCCTGCCCGAGACCCCGGACGTGGCGGTGATCGCCACGCCGCCGCCGACCGTCCCGGAATTGATCGCGGCGCTCGGGGCGCGCGGGGCGCGCGCCGCGGTCGTCATCACCGCGGGTTTCGGCGAGGGAGCGGACGTGGACGGCGGTGCAGCGGAAGGGCGGCGCCTGCAGCAGGCCATGCTCGACGCGGCACGGCCGCACCTGCTGCGAATCGTCGGCCCCAACTGTCTCGGCATCCTAGTGCCGGGGGCCGGCGTCAATGCCAGCTTCGCGCATCTGCAGCCGACCGCCGGCGGCATCGCCTTCGTGGCGCAGTCGGGCGCCATGGTGACGGCGGTGATCGACTGGGCGGCGCCGCGGGGCATCGGCTTCTCGCATCTGGTTTCGCTCGGCGACATGGCCGACGTCGATTTCGGCGACATGCTGGACTGGCTTGCGCGCGACGCCGATACGAACGCGATCCTGCTCTATGTCGAGGCGGTTACGCATACGCGGAAATTCATGTCGGCGGCCCGCGCCGCCGCCCGCGTCAAGCCGGTGATCGCCGTCAAGGCCGGCCGCTTCGCGGCCGCGGCGCGGGCCGCCACCTCCCATACGGGGGCGCTCGCTGGCGTCGACGCCGTCTACGACGCGGCCTTCCGGCGCGCCGGCATTCTCCGCGTCTTCGGCATGGCGGAGCTGTTCGATGCGGTCGAGACGCTGGCCCGGGTTCGGAAGCTGTCCGGCGAACGCCTCGCCATCCTGACCAATGGCGGCGGCATCGGCGTGCTGGCGACCGACGCGCTGATCGCGGCCGGCGGCACGCTGCCCGACCTGCCGGCGGAGACGATGCGTCGGCTGGACCCCGTTCTGTCGCCCACCTGGTCGCACGGCAATCCCGTGGACATCATCGGCGACGCCGGCGGAGAGCGATATGCGGCGGCGCTCGACATCCTGCTGGCCGATCCCGACTTCGACGCCGTGCTGGTGCTGAACTGTCCGACTGCGGTGGCATCCAGCACCGAGGCGGCGCAGGCGGTGGCCGATACGCTGGCCAAGCATCGGTCGCCGAAGCCGGTGCTGGCCGCCTGGGTCGGCGAGGCCGCGGCGGTCGAGGGGCGGCGCCTGCTCCGTCGCGCCGGGTTGCCCGTCTTCGCGACCTCCGATGAGGGCGCGCGCGGCTTCATGCACCTGGTGCGTTACCGCCGCAACCGCGCCCTGCTGATGGAGACCCCGCCCTCGCTGCCGGAGCAGTTCACGCCGGATCCGGCCGCGGCCCGGGCGGTGATCGAGGCCGCGCTGGCCGAAGGGCGGGACTGGCTGACCGAGCCGGAAGCCAAGGATGTTCTGACCGCCTATCGGATTCCGGTGGTCGCGACCGAGAGCGTACCGTCGCCCGCGGCGGCCCGCGAGGCGGCCGCCCGCATGCTGGATGGCGGCGCCACTGGAATCGCCCTCAAGATCCTGTCGCCGGACATCACGCACAAGACCGACGTTCAGGGCGTCGCCCTCAATCTCGACACCCCGGCCGAGGTCGAGGCGGCCGCGCGGCGCATGCTGGAGCGGGTCCGCGCCGCACGGCCGGAGGCACGGATTGCCGGGTTCACCGTGCAGGAGATGGTCCGCCGAGCCGCTGCGCACGAGACCATCGTCGGCATGGTGGAGGACGCCCAGTTCGGTCCCGTGATCCTGTTCGGTCGCGGCGGCACCGCGGTCGAGGTGGCGGACGACAAGGCGCTCGCGCTGCCACCGCTCAACATGAAGCTCGCCAGCGAACTGATCGAGGCGACCCGGATCTCCCGGTTCCTCGACGGCTATCGCGGCCGTGCTCCCGCCGACCGCGACGCCATCGCCATGACTCTGGTGAAGGTCTCGCAACTCGTCGCCGACTTCGCCGAGATCGTCGAGATGGACATCAACCCGCTGCTGGCCGACGAGCAGGGCGTGGTCGCGCTCGATGCGCGGATGCGCGTGCGCCGGACCGACCGGCCGGGCCATGCGCGTCTCGCGATCCGGCCTTATCCGGCGGAACTGGAGGAGGAGGTTACGCTGCCGAACGGCCGCCGCTTCCTGCTGCGCCCGGTCCGCGCCGAGGACGAGCCGGCCTTTCGGGAGGCATTCCGGAAGCTCGACCCGCAGGACATCCGGATGCGCTTCTTCGCCCCGATGGGCGAACTCAGCCACGACGTGGCCGCGCGTCTGACCCAGATCGACTACGACCGCGAGATGGCGCTGATCGCGATCGTACGGGAGGGGCCGGCCGAGGGCGGTCTGTCCGGCGTCGTGCGGATCATCGCCGACCCCGACAACCGCCGCGCCGAATATGCCGTGATCGTCGACAGCGCCATCAAAGGCCAGGGGCTGGGACGGGTGCTGATGGAGCGGATCATCGCCTACGCCCGCCGCCGCGGGATCGGCGAGATTTGGGGCGACGTGCTGCGCGAGAACCGTCGCATGCTGCAGCTCTGTCAGGAGCTCGGCTTCCGGCGCGAGCCGCATCCGGAGGAGACGGGTGCCGTGAGGGTGCTGCTGACGCTATAGGGACGTCCGGTTCCGCCGGCCGCCGCAAGGCGCGCGCTGCGGCCGCCGGCGGCGTGGCGTGGGGCAGGCGGTCAGATGCAGCGGCCGCCGTCCACCTGCAGCACCGTCCCAGTGATGAACTCGGCCTCGGCGAGGTACAGGGCGGCCTGTGCGATGTCGCTCGGGCGGCTCATCCGTCCGAGCGGGATCGTCGCGACGAACTTCGCCCGGTTCTCCGGCGTGTCGGGGACGCCCATGAAGGTCTCGAGCAGCGCCGTCTCGCCGATCACCGGCGCGATGGCATTGACACGGATCCGGTCCGGCGCCAGTTCCGCCGCCATCGACTTGGTGAGGACGTGCACTGCGCCCTTGGTGCCGTTGTACCAGGTGAGCCCGGGGCGCGGTCGGATCGCCGCGGTCGACCCGACATTGATGATGGCGCCGCCGCCGCGTCGCCGCAGCTCCGGCACGCAGGACCGCGCGGCGAGGTAGACCGATTTGACGTTGACGGCGTAGATCCGGTCGAAGGTGTCCTCGTCGACCTCCAGCCTCGGTTGGTTGCGGTGGCTGATGCCTGCATTGTTGACGAGAATGTCGACGCCGCCGAACGCCTCGACCGCCGTTCGAGCCATGCGGTCGACCTCGGCAGCCACGCTCACGTCGACGCGGCACGCCGCCGCCTGGCCGATTTCGCCCGCAACGGCCCGGGCCCGCTCCTCGTCGATGTCCGCGACCAGGACTCTCGCCCCCTCGGCCGCGTAGAGCCGCGCGATCTCGGCACCGAACCCCGAAGCGGCGCCGGTGACGATAGCGACCTTGTCCCGCAGTCTCATGCGTCCCTCGCGGCATACCGTCGCACCGGCGACGAGCCTAGGCCCGGCGGCGGCGGCGCGTCAATCGAGCGGGGAGGCTAGGGTTGCTCCGTCCGGCGGCGGCGCGTGCGGGCGGCGGTTGCAGAGGTGTCGCCGCTCTTGGCCCGCGGCGCGCGCCGCGGCGCCGGCGGCCGGGGCGCGCTTTCGCTGCCGGGCGGCGCATCGGCGCCCGCGTCGCCCGTCGGGGTGGCCTCTCGCGCGGCGGCCCGTCGTCGAGCCCGGGTCGGCTTCGGGACTTCGGCCGCAGCAGCTTCCGTGACATCGATCGGCTCGGCCGGCGTGCGCACGCCGCCATTGGCCTCGGTCCTGATCTCCTCGGCCGCCTGCAGCCAGTGGTCGACCTCGCGGCCGTCGGGTCGGCCCTCGCGTTCCCATATCTCGTAGGCACGCCTCCTGATGCGCTCCTCGACGTTCTCCATCATCGTGTCATCTCCGGTCCTGCCCTGCCCGGGGAGCCGCCGACGCCCGCGGTCGGCGCTGCACACCCTGCGAATTGGCCGATAAACGCCGGCACGGCGAAAAAGTAGCGGTGCCGGGGGAAAAACGGTTGCCGGGATATGGTCCGGCGTCAGACCGCGGGCTCGACCCGGTCCGCGCGGAGCGTCCGGTAGGTTTCGCAGGCGGACCAGAGGGCGACCGGCCCCGTCACGCGCACGCGCATACCTTCCGGGAAGTCATCGGATCGGCCGATGACGGCATAAGGCTCACCGTTCTCCGGGTAGAGCAGGCGGCAATGCCCGGGCCGCGACGGCGCTCCCTGCAGCCGACCCTCGACCGTAAGGACGATGCCCTCGCGCCAGAGCGCCTGAACCGTCTGTCCTCCGGCGCCGCTGCCGAGGGAGGGCAGCAGGCTTCCCGCCCCGAATCCGCAGCCTGACAAGGCGAGCCCGAGCAGGACGGGCAGGACCAAGCGCGTCCGCATCAGATACGGCCTGCCATCAGAATCGGAAGCTCCAACCGGCTTCTGCAGCGAACAGGAAGTCCTTGTCATTCGGCGTATTCGGCTGGTCGTCCTGGAACCGCAGGGCGAACCACAGGGAGGAGGGAGTCAGAGGAATCTCGAGACCCAGCTCGACCAGATTCACGGTCTCCGCGGTAGCGCTGACCGTGTTGCCGCGCTGGACACCATCCCGATTGAGTTCGGCATGATGATAGCCGAGACGATAGGTCCAGTCCCGCGTGTCCGTCAATGACAGCAGCAGCGAGAACAGCTTGGCGTCATTGTCCAGCGTGTGCCCGATGGTGCGGCCGCGATAGCGGAAACCCGTCGTGTAGGTGCCGTGCTCGTAGAGAGTGTTGTAGTTCTTCGTCGAATTGAAGGCGCTGGCGACGGTGTCGGCGAACTCGGCTACGACCCGCCAATGCGCCCCGCTGTTGCCCGCCGGGCCGGCAACGCTTCCCCCGACCAGATAGGCCTCCTTCGACGGCAGCCCCCCGGCCTCGTCCTCGCCGATGATCTGACCGTAGAGGCTGAAGGGAAATTCGGCGATCCGGCCGGAGATCCGCGCGTCGATCCCGCCGAGCTGGTTGGACGGGTCGTTCTGCCGGCCGAGATCGTTGTCGTTGCCGGTGAACGCGTTCCACCAGGTTCTGGCCGAGCAGGACCGACCTTCCCCGCAGATCTGGATGACCCGGGAGGCACCCAGTTCCAGCCACGAGAACGGGCTGACCGACAGGCGCCCGCCGGCCACCAGCGGATCGTCGACGGCCTGGAAGTCGTCTTCGAGAATCCCGAGGAAGGCGTTGAACTGCCACGGGCCGATCCAGCTCAGCCAAGGCGTCTCGAACGCTTTGGGATTGTTCCGCATCAGTCCGATGCGGGGGAACGGCCGGGCATTATCCGACAGAATGATGCTGCCGACCCAGCCGCCGCCCCACCAATGATCGAGATAGCCGGCATAGAGCAGCCAATTGCCGAGTTCCTGGGCGAGATAGGAGCCGTCGAGCGCCGGATCCGCATCCGAGAACTCGAAATCGCTCTGCACCCCGACGCGGAGCCGAACCGCGGTCGAACTCCACATATGCTCCAATTCGACCGAGGCGTCGATCTCGTCCCGGGCCGGATCTCCGAAGCCCCGAACCAGCGTCGGATCGCTGGCCACGCGTGCATCCACTCCGCCGCGCAGCCGACCCGTCGCCGTTTCGTATTCGAAGCGCCCGCGTACTCGATTGAGGCTCGCCTTCACGTAAGGCGGCAGCCGGTCGGTCGGCGCGGACAAGGCGCGCGCGACCTGCGCCCAGGGGATCGGCCAGGTCGTCGCCAGATTGTCGACCAGGCCATAGGCCTGGAGGATTTCGAGATCCGACCGGAGCTGCGCGTCTCCCACTTCAACCCAGGGCGAGGCGGGCGCCCGGTCCGCCATGAGCGGCAGCAGCAGGAGGATCAGCGCAGCGGTTCGGAGCGCCCGGCCAGCGCGCCGGAGCGGAAGGCTTGGCATCGAACCAGAGGACCCCTGCAGATGTGACACCCCGCATCTAGGACTATCCGGCCTGCCTTCGCCTGTCAAAGCGCGCGTCTCGTGGCCGCCGCCGACACGACCAGTCTTGGCACTCGACCCTCGGAGGTGCTTTCTGGTGGACATCGCCGAGTCGATCCGGCAAAGGTTCCAGGTCCGTGGAGAACTTCGTTGCCTGTGCAGTTTGTAGCGTTGCCGCCAGTCGGCGGGTCCTTTGCTTAGGCCCTTGGCGAGTAGTCGAACGTGAAGGCCCAGCCCCGAATGCCCATAGCGCCGCGTAGGTCGGATCGGCTTCGCTCTGCTGCCCATCGCCTGCTGATCGACGCCACGCGATGGAGCCGCCATCGCAAGCTGCTCGTTTCGATCGGCATCGATGCCGCATTGCTGGCGCTGGGGCTGACCGTAGTGGTCCTGAGCTTCAGCGATCTCTGCGGGTGCGAACCCGCGAACATTCAGGCCGCGCCGCTGATTCTGCTCGGCACCGGCATGTCGATCGCGGTCCTCTTTGCCGCAGGCGCTTACCGGCATGTGCTGCGGCACTGGTCGGTGCGTCCGATGTTGGTGGTCCTCGGCGGTTCCGGGCTCGCTGCGGTGACCAGCACGTTGCTGCTCGGCTACGCGTTCGCGCGTCCGATGTTGTTGGTCTATGCCTTCCCGCTGCTGTGGATCGTCGGCCTCGGACCTCTGGTGGTTTGGCGACTGTTGGGCTCGGCACTGCTGTTCCAAATTCCGCGGCGCGCCGCGCAAGATTCCGGCGCGCCGCTGGTGGTTTACGGCGCCGGGGTCGCCGGCGCCGAACTGGTGGCCGGGCTGCAGCGCGAAGCCGACTATAAGGTGGTGGCGCTGGTCGACGACGATCCGGACATGCAGGGACGCACCGTGCACGGGTGCCCCATCATCCCGCCAACCGAACTGGAGGAGCTTCTGGCCCGCAAGGCCGTCGATCAGGTTGTCGTCGCCATCCCGTCCGCTACGGTGGAGGAGCGACGCCGCGTATTGGACCGGCTTGCGCATTTCCCGGTCCGGGTCCGAACTCTGCCGCCGCTCTCTGCGATCGTTTCGGGCGAGAGCATGGTCTCCGAAATCCGCGAGGTTACCGCCGAGGAGCTGCTGTCGCGGGAACCCGTGAAGCCGGATGTCGCGCTATTGCGCCAGGAACTTGCCGGCAAGTCGGTGATGGTGACAGGCGGTGGCGGCTCGATCGGCTCCGCCCTGTGTCGGGAGATCCTGCGTCATGGTCCGGCGCGGCTGGTCGTGTTCGAGGTCTCGGAGTTCGCGCTCTACACGATCGACCGCGAGCTCCGCGAATTGGCCCGCACTGTCGATCCGGCTGTCGAGATCCGTTCGGTGCTCGGCTCCGTCCTGTCGCCGCGCGACGTCGGCGAAGCGATCGCCGCTAACCGGGTCGACATCGTGTATCATGCGGCCGCCTACAAGCATGTGCCGTTGGTCGAAGCGAACCCGATGCGGGGCGTGGAGAACAATGTACTGGGAACGCTCCACGTGGCGGAGGCGGCGCAGCGGCTAGGCGTCAGCCGCTTCGTCCTGATCTCGACCGACAAGGCGGTGCGACCGACCAATGTCATGGGGGCCTCCAAGCGGGTTGCCGAGAAGCTGCTCGAGGGGCTGAGCCATGTCGGTGGGCCGACCCGCTTCACCCTGGTCCGGTTCGGCAACGTGATCGATTCCGCCGGATCCGTGGTGCCGCTGTTCCGTGAGCAGATCCGCCGGGGCGGGCCGGTGACCGTGACGCACCCGGATGTCACGCGCTACTTCATGACAATTCCTGAGGCTGCCGAACTGGTTATCCAGGCCGGGGCAATGGCGAAGGAAGGCGTGGAGGTTTTTCACCTGGACATGGGTGAACCGGTACGCGTTGCGGATCTGGCCCGGAAGATGATCCATCTCTCCGGCCATCACGTTGCTGGCTCGGGCTCGGGCGACACACAGGGTAAGCCGGGGATCGAGATCCGGTTCATCGGCCTGCGCCCGGGCGAGAAGCTCTACGAGGAGCTGCTGGTTACGGGGGGCGCCGAGCCGACCGCGCATCCCCGCATCTTCCGCGCACGTGACGTGAGCGCAACCTGGCCGGTGATGCAGCGCCATCTGCTGCGGCTGCGCGAGGCGGTCGAGCGCAACGATGTCAAGTTGCTGAAGCAGGTTCTGCGGGACTGCGTCGAGGACTATCGCGAAGCCGAATCGCGGTCCGTGCCCGTCCCGGCTGCCGAGCGCGGCGCGCCCCGCTACGCCAACGTCGCCGTCTAGGCAGATGCCCGCTTTCGCGCTGCACGGTTGGAACCACGGCACGAACCCGCCGGTTCACGCGGGAGGCGCGGAGGGTACACCATCGGGTTGCGCATCTTTTCCACCGGTCGCCCAGAGCGCATATGAGGCGAGAACGAGTGGCGAAGAGAGAAAGGGCTGACATGGTGAGCGGCGATCCCGAGACCTGGATGTGGGCCGAGGCCTGCGCGATGCTCGCGCGCGCGGAGCGGCTGCAACGTCAATTTTTTCATCCGGGCCGATCGCGCGCCCGCCTTCCTGCCTGGGAACCACCGGCCGACGTGTTCGAGACCGACCGCGAGGTTCTCATCCTGGTGGCGCTTCCGGGGGTCGATCCGGAGCGGGTCGAAGTCGTGATCGACGAGGGTATTCTGATCGTTGCGGGACACCGCACCCTGCCGGCGGAGTTGCGCTCGGCCCTTATCCACCGCATGGAAATCCCGCAGGGGCAGTTCGAGCGCCGCATCTCGCTGCCGCCGGGCCGCTACGAGGCCGCCCGGCGATTCGCGGCGAACGGGTGCCTGCTGGTGCACCTGCGCAAGCTGGCTTGAGACGCGGAGCAGCCTCATGAATGGCGCAAAAGATCCTCTAGGCCTCCGCGGGCTGGGCATCGCGCGTGCCGCCGACTTGCCCGGCGGCGCAGCCACGCCGCCGCTGCCACCGGACGCGCTGATCGTGGTGCCGGTGCGGGAGGTCGTCCTTTTCCCCGGCGTGGTATTTCCGATCACGGTCGGGCGGCAACGTTCGATCGCGGCCGCACAGCAAGCAGTACGGGAGGAGCGTCCGGTCGGCATCCTGATGCAACGGGACGCGCAGGTGGCGGACCCGTCCGCGCTCGACATGCATCGCGTCGGCACTGTTGCCAACATCCTGCGCTATGTCACGGCGCCCGATGGAACCCACCATCTGGTCTGCCAGGGCGAGCAGCGCTTCCGGGTGACCGAATTCCTGGAGGGCTGGCCCTTCATGGTGGCGCGGGTCTTGCGGATCGAGGAGGTCGAGACGGCCACGCCCGAGCTGGAGGCGCGTCTGCTCCACCTGCGTCAGCAGGCGATCGAAGCGCTGCAGCTTCTGCCGCAGGCGCCGCAGGAGCTCATCGCCGCCGTGCAGACGGTATCCGCGGCGGGGGCGCTTGCCGATCTCGTCGCGGCTTACATGGACATCAAGCCGGAAGAGAAGCAGGAGATCCTGGAGACGATCGACCTGCCCACCCGCCTCGACCGCGTATCCCGCCTCTTGGCGCATCGGATCGAGGTGCTGCGCCTGTCAGCGGAGATCGGCCGACAGACCAAGGCCGCGATCGACGAGCGGCAGCGCGAGGTGCTGCTGCGGGAGCAGTTGGCCGCGATCCAGAAGCAGCTCGGCGAATCGGACGGCAAGGCCGCCGAGATTCAGGAGTTGACCGAGGCGATCGATAAGGCCGGCATGCCGGAGGAGGTCGAAACTCAAGCGCGCAAGGAACTGCGCCGGCTCGAGCGGATGCCCGAGGCCGCTGCCGAGTACGGGATGATCCGCACCTATCTCGATTGGCTGATCGAGCTCCCGTGGAGGCTGCCTGAAGAGAAGCCGATCGACATTGCCGAGGCGCGCCGGATCCTCGACGAGGACCATTACGGACTCGAAAAGATCAAGCGGCGCATCGTGGAATATCTTGCGGTGCGCAAGCTGGCGCCGCAGGGCAAGGCGCCGATCCTCTGCTTCGTCGGGCCGCCGGGTGTCGGCAAGACGTCGCTCGGTCAGTCGATCGCCCGCGCGATGGGCCGGAAGTTCGCGCGCGTCAGCCTCGGCGGCGTCCATGACGAGGCCGAGATCCGGGGCCATCGCCGCACCTATATTGGCGCACTGCCCGGCAATATCATCCAGGCCATCCGCAAGGCGGGCACGCGCGACTGCGTGATGATGCTGGACGAGATCGACAAGCTCGGCGCCGGCATCCAGGGCGACCCGTCGGCGGCCCTGCTGGAGGTACTCGACCCGGAGCAGAACCACACGTTCCGGGACAATTATCTCGGGGTGCCGTTCGATCTCAGCCGGGTCGTGTTCATTGCCACGGCCAACATGCTCGACACCATCCCCGGACCGCTGCGCGACCGGATGGAGGTCATCAGCCTCGCGGGCTACACTGAGGACGAGAAGCTGCAGATCGCCCGCCGCTATCTCGTGCAGCGCCAGCTGGAGGCGAACGGGCTCACGCCGGAGCAGGCCGAGATCGACGACGCGGCGCTCCGCGACATTATTCAGCACTATACGCGCGAGGCCGGTGTCCGGAATCTCGAACGCGAGATCGGCAAGGCGTTGCGCCACGCCGCGGTCCGCATTGCCGAAGGTGAGGCCGAGCATGTCCGTATCGGTGCCGACGACCTTCCAGCGGTACTCGGGCCACCGCGATTCGAGAACGAGGTGGCGATGCGGACCAGCGTGCCCGGCGTCGCCACCGGTCTCGCCTGGACCCCGGTCGGCGGCGACATTCTCTTCATCGAGGCCACGCGTCTGCCGGGCAGCGGCAAGCTGATCCTGACGGGTCAACTCGGCGATGTCATGCGCGAGAGCGCTCAGGCCGCGCTGAGCCTGGTCAAGACCCGCGCCGCCGAGTTGGGGCTCGCGCCGGAGCTGTTCGACAAGAGTGACATCCACATCCATGTGCCTGCAGGCGCCACTCCGAAGGACGGTCCCAGTGCCGGTGTTGCCATCTACACGGCGCTTGTCTCACTGCTGACGGGGCGGACGGTGCGCAGCGACACGGCGATGACGGGGGAAATCAGCCTGCGCGGGCTCGTTCTCCCCGTGGGCGGCATCAAGGAGAAGGCCGTTGCGGCGGCGCGCGCCGGGATCGGCCGGGTCATGCTGCCGGCGCGAAACCGGAAGGATTACGAGGAGATCCCCGAAGACGCCCGGAACAGGCTGGAGTTCATCTGGCTGGAGCGGGTGGACGATGCGACCGCCGCTGCGTTGGAGGGAGAACCGGCTGTGGCGGCTTCGGCTGGAGGGTGACATGGCCCTGGTGCCGACGAGCCCGGTCTTCGAGGACGGCGGCCGGATTCCCAATCTCTATACCTGCCCCGGTCCCAACCTATCGCCGCCGCTCGCATGGGACGAGGTTCCGGGGGACGTGCTGAGCTTCGCGCTCACCTGCGAGGACCCCGACGCGCCGAAGGGCACCTTCCATCATTGGGCGGTGTACGATATTCCCGCCTATGCCCGGGAATTACCGGAAGGCTTCGGCAATGCGGAGCACGGCAACATCCGGCAGGCCCGCAACGATTTCGGCAAGATCGGCTGGGGCGGCCCATGCCCGCCGCCGGGCCACGGCGAGCACCGCTACGTGTTTCGCCTCTTCGCGCTCGGCGTCGAGAACCTGCCCGTGGGGGACGCGCCGACCTGCGCTGACATCGCCGAGGCGGCCGACACCACCTCGTCGTGGAGGCGCAGCTCACCGGACTCTTCTCGCGATAGGGGTCGCAGGACGCGCGCGGCGCCGCTTGCAAGCCTATCCCTGGGGATCTCCGAGGACAGCGCTATCCGGACACCGGACCGGCACAGGAGATGAAGGCGGCCGGGATGGCCGATCGTCGGAGCGACCGCTGTCTTGCTGGGGATCGGAATGGCCGGGCCCGTGTGGGGTTACGGTCTGGCCGGGGCGGACCATAGCGCGCATGGTGCCGACCGAATGACAGGGAGGGAGCGGCATGAAACTCTTCGATCTCAGCGGGCGGGCGGCGATCGTTACGGGCGGCAATGGCGGGATCGGGTTCGGCATGGCGCGCGCACTGGCCGAGGCCGGCGCGGCCGTCGCGATCGCCGGACGCAATAGGGAGAAAAGCACCGCCGCGGTCGCTGAACTGGAACGCCTCGGCGCGACGGCGATCGAGATCCCGGTCGATGTCCGCGACGCGCAGTCCTGCCGGGCGATGGTGCAGGCCGCCACGGACCGCTTCGGGCGGCTCGATATCCTGATCAACAATGCCGGCACCAACATCCGCAAGCCGCCGCAGGACTATGCGCTCGAGGAATGGCACTTGATCCTCGAGACCAATCTGACCAGTGCCTTCGTTTGCGCGCAGGCGGTGTATCCGGCGATGGTGATGTCGGGGGGCGGCAAGATCATCAACATCGGCTCGATGATGTCGATCTTCGGCGGCCCGTTCCACGCCCCCTATGCCGCCAGCAAAGGCGGTATCGTCCAGATGACCAAGGCGCTCGCCAGCGCCTGGGCGAAGGACAACATCCAGGTCAACGCGGTGTTGCCGGGCTGGATCGACACCGAGCTCACCCGTGCCGCCCGGCGCGACATCGCGGGCCTGCACGAACAGGTGCTGGCCCGCACGCCGGCCGGTCGCTGGGGCACGCCCGAGGACCATGCCGGCATCGCGGTGTTTCTCGCTTCCCCCGCATCGGATTTCGTCACCGGTACCGCAATCCCGGTGGACGGCGGCTACTCGATACAGGGGTAGCGGCCCGCCGTTCAGGAGAACGCCGCGAACAGCTCCTCGAAGGCGCGCATCTGGTTGCCAGCGGCCGAGGACGGCACCAGGATCGGCGTACGGATGCCGGCCTCGTACCAGCGGTCCAGCTCGTCGCGGATGCGCGCGCGCGGGCCGAACAGCGTCACGTCGGCGAGCCAGCGGTCGGTCAGGGCGCGCATAACGCCCGCCTCGTCGCCGGCCGCAAGGGCGCGCTCGGCCGCCTCCATCTCCTCACCATAGCCCGCCTCCTTCCAATAGGCCCGGTAGTTCGGCAGGCGGACATAGCCCGACAGCGTGCGGCGGTTGACTGCCTTGGCCGCCTCGACATCGTCGGAGATGCAGGTCGGGATCATGTTGCCGATGAAGAAGGCGGGGTCATCGCGTCGGCCGGGCGGCAGCACGGCGAGCGACTCGGCCATGTGCGAGCGGGCGCCGTTGGCGAACACCATGCCGTCGGCGAGCTCGCCGGCGAGTGCGATCATCCGTTTCCGTAGTGTCGCGAGTACCAGGGGCGCCTGTGTGCCGGTCCGCGGCACAGCCCGGAGTCTCTCGACGAAGGCGCGCATATCGGAGAGCGGCCGACCGGCCTGCACGCCCATCCGCGCAATGCTCGGGCCGTGGCTGACCCCGACCCCGAAGCGGAAACGCCCACCCGAGACCTCGTGCAGGAAGGCCGCGGTATGGGCGAAATCCTCGGCTGTGCGGGCATAGATTGGCGCGATGCTGCTGCCGAACGGGATCCGCGTCGTGGCGAAGGCCAGCGCCTCGCACAACGCCATGCCGCCGAACGGGCTGGGACAGTAGATTCCGGCGAAGCCGCGCCGCTCGATCTCGCGCGCAAGCTCGAGTGTCGCGATCCGCCGCCCGGGTACGGCGGTCAGGCTGAGAGCCGGCAATTGCCGAGTCATGGAAGCTCCCCGATCGATGCGAATGCTCCGGGCCGCCAGCATAGGCACCGCGCTGCCGCATCGTCCATGGGGGATCGGAAGATTGGAGCGGGTGATGGGAATCGAACCCACGCCGGCGGCTTGGGAAGCCGCTGCTCTACCATTGAGCTACACCCGCAACCTGCGGCCAAAATATACGGGTTCGGCGACGATCTGCAAGAAATCCTGTAGAGCGCGAGGCCTCCGAGGCGCCTCCGGTCCCACTCCGTCACCGGCTCCTGCGCAGCTTCAGCAATGCGTATCCGGAAATCCGCGTGACCTTGATTTGTCAGGACACCGTGGTGCCGCCGGATAAGGTGACGTCAGGCGACATCGATGTAGCGCTCACCAAGGAGATCGGCTGCGGGAAGGGCGGTGATACGCTGCGCATCGACCGGCTGGTCTGGACCGGCGCGCGTGGGGCCACGCCCACACCAGGGATCCCATGCCGGTGTCTTTGGGGGCAGATACATGTGTGTTCAGGCCGGTGGCCGTCGCGGCTTTGAGGAAGGCGCGCCGCGACCGGCGAGCCATTTGCGAGGTGAGCAACATGGAGCCGAGACGGGCCACGCTTGAAGCAGACTTGGCCGTTGCACCGCTGCTGAGCCATTCGGTGCCCAAAGGGTTGGACATCATCGAGGCCGGCAATGGACTGCCGAAGCTGCCGATGTTCAGCATCAATCTCTACCGATCGGAGACGCTCAGCCCAGTGGCGAGAGAGTTCGCGCCATGTGTCCGCCGCAGCGTCGCATCGGCCTCATTCAACCAGACGGAGAGTATCGGACCGGCGCTGCCGATTCCCGATACGGATATTCGGGTGCGGGATCGCTCAGCCGTGCTCGGCTGGCGGCGGATAAACATGGGTGCCGCCGCCTGGGTCCTCCACGCGGTAGCGGTCGGGTGCATCGCCGGCGGACAGCCAGCTCGGGCCGATCGGGACCTTGCCGTGACCGCCGGGGATATCGAGCACATAGGTCGGCTGGCAGAGCCCGGAGACGTCGCCGCGCATTGCCCGCATCAGCGCCTGCCCCTCGGCGATGGTGGTCCGGAAATGCGCCGTGCCGCGCGCGAGGTCGGCATGGTGGAGGTAATAGGGCTTGATCCGGGCGGAGACGAGCGCGCGCATCAGCGCGGTCAGGGCCTCGCGGTCGTCATTGACGCCCTTCAACAGCACGCTCTGCGCCAGCATGGGAATGCCCCTGCGCTGGATCTGCCGGGCCGCGCCCCGAGCCGCCGCGGTCAGCTCCGCCGCATGATTGCAGTGGATCACGACGAACACGGCCTTTTCGGCTTCCAGCGCCGCTACGAGGGCCGGCGTGACCCGATCCGGGTCGGCCACCGGGACGCGGGTGTGCAGTCGGATCACGCCCACATGCGGAATGGCGTCGAGCGCCCGCACGATCGTCCCCAGCCGCCGCGGCGAGAGCATCAGCGGGTCGCCGCCGGACAGGATGACCTCCCAGACCTCCGGGTGCGCGCGGATATAGTCGAGCGCCGCATCGAGCTCCGCTGCGCTCAGCGCCTCGGAGCCCGGTCCGACCGCCTCGCGCCGGAAGCAGAAGCGGCAATAGACGGGACAGACATGGATCGGCTTCAGCAGCACGCGGTCGCGATAGCGGTGCACGATGCCCTTCACAGGAGAATGGGCATCATCGCCGATGGGGTCCGTCAGCTCTTCCGGCCGGGTCTCCAGCTCGGCGGCTGACGGCAGGAACTGGCGGGCGATCGGCTCCTCGGGCGAGCCCGCGCCGACCAGATCCAGCATGGCCGGCGAGACCGCCACGGCGAATTCCTCAGCCACGCGATCGATCAGGGCGGCCGTTTCCGGCGCCGCCGCGCCGGCGGCGATCAGATCGGCGGCGCTGCGGGCGGTCCGGCGGGTCGATCGGCTCATGAGTGGCCTATATAGGGAGGATTCCGCCCGCGAAAGTGATGCCGATGCAGCTCCCCTGGTGGGATCCCGACGAGTTCGCCAGGCGCCGTCCGCGCCTTCACGCGCGCGCCGCGATCCTCACGGCGCTCCGCCGCTGGTTCGCCGAGGCCGGGTTCGTCGAGACGGAGACGCCGATTCTCCAGACCTCGCCCGGAGCGGAAGTGCATCTGAAGGGCTTTTCCACCGAGCTGCAGGAGCCGTTCCATCAGGGATGCCGGAGGCTGTGGCTGCACAGCTCGCCGGAATTCGCGATGAAGAAGCTGCTGGTGGCGGGCGAGCCGCGCCTGTACCAGTTCGCGCGCGTTTTCCGCAATGGCGAGCGCTCGCCGACCCACCATCCCGAATTCACCATGCTGGAATGGTACCGTGCCGAGCCCGACTGGCGGAGGCTGGTCGCGGACTGCCAGGCCCTGCTGCGGACAGCGGTCGAGGCGACGCCGCCGGCGCTGCGCCCGCCCGGCGGGCTCCGCTGGCAGGGGCGTGCCGCCGATCCGTTCGCGGAGTGGGAACTTCTGAGCGTCGCCGAGGCGTTTGGGCGCTATGCCGACATCGACATTCTGACGACCGCCTATGACGGCGTCACGCTCGCAGCGGAAGCCAAACGGATCGGCGTCTTCGCCAGCGCGAGCGACTCCTGGGAGGACATCTTCTTCCGCATTCTCCTCGACCGCATCGAGCCGAATCTCGGCATGGACCGGCCGACGGTGCTTCATTCCTATCCCGCTGCGATGGCTGCGCTGGCGCGGCTCGACCCGGAGGATCCGAGGGTCGCCCAGCGCTTCGAGCTCTATGTCTGCGGCGTCGAGCTCGCGAATGCCTTCGTCGAATTGACCGACCCGGTCGAGCAGCGCCGGCGCCTGGAAGCCGACATGACGGAGAAGGCACGTCTCTACGGCGAAGCTTGGCCGATCGACGAGGATTTCCTGGCAGCACTTGCACATGGCATGCCCCCGAGCGCCGGCATCGCGCTCGGCTTCGATCGGCTGGTGATGCTCGCCACCGGCGCGGGGCGCATCGAGGACGTGCTGTGGGCGCCGGTAGGGTGAGGGAGCCTATCGGATCGGCGAGAAGGAGACCGGCTTCAGGATCTTGTTGGTCTGCTGCTTCAAGGCGCCGAGCGGGGCCGAATGCTTGCGGAACTCGGCCCAGGCGGGGTCGGCCTCCATCGCGGCGCGGCGCCGCTCGCGGTCACCCATATCTTCATAGGCCCACATGAACACGACCTGGTTGATCGGCCCGACCTCGGTGGTGAAGAAACCGACCAGCCGGCCCAAATGTTTCTGCTGCACCGGCAGCGCGTACTTCTCGTAAACCTCGAGCCAGGGCGCGAGCTTGCCCGGATGGAAGTCGTAGGTGCGATGGTCGATGATCACGGTGGCGCCCTCCCTTCGCTCGCGACGAATCGGCTCAATCGTAGGACAGCCGCTCCTTGCCGTACAGGGCGCGGTAGGTCGGCACCGGGTGGGCTGCCGGCAGTTCCATGGGATCGGTGCCGGCGAGGAGATTGCGGACCTCGCGCAGCACCATCCGCGTGATGCCGGGCGTGTTCGGCATGTCGAGTGCCCGGTCGATCGGAATCCATTGCAGGTCCAGCAACTCGCCGCTGCCGGCGACCTCGCCTCGGATGTGGCGGGCATCGGCGATGAAGAAGCGGGCGTGAAAGCGTCGCACGTCGCCCGGCGGCGTGATGGCGCGGAATACGTAGTCGAGCACATCAAGCGCCGGCGCCAGCCCCCGCTCGAAGAAACCCCGCCATGAGGCCGGCACCCGTTCCGGGTCCAGGCCGGTCGCCGGACGGCCGAGCATCAGGCCGGTCTCCTCAAACGCTTCGCGGATCGCGGTGAGCGCCAGCGCGCGGGCGCGGGTCGGGGTCGCATGCCGTGTCAGACGCGCCTGCACCGCCTCGCGCAGCGGCGCAGCGACCGGAACGCGGGCGTCCTCGGGGTCCACCCGGCCGCCGGGGAAGACGAAGGTGTTCGGCATGAACACGTGTCGTGCGCTGCGATGTCCCATCAGCACCGCCGGCTCCGGGCAATCCCGCCGCACGAGGATCAGCGTTGCCGCATCGCGCGGCCGGAGCGCCCGCCGGCGGGCCGGCGGCGTGTCGCCCTGTTCGGCGCGGTTTTCGACCTTCTGGAGCACGCGGTTCGTCCCGATAGTGGAGGGGAAGGGGCGCGGGCCGGGGCGGCCGCGCGGCGGAGGTGAGAGTCCTAATCCATTCGGCTGGCGCTGCACAATCGCGGTCCGTCGCATCGACGGAGCTCATGCGGTTCATGAGAAAGCATCGCTTGTCCATGGCCACGAACGGAGCGATCAAGCTCCGGTCGCGTAACGGGAGGTTCGGCGATGCAGCACTTTCCCCTGATGGCTCGCTTCAATGCCTGGGCCAACGAGCGCCTCTATGATTCGGTGGCCCGGCTGCCGGAGTCCGGCTATCGCGAAGATCACGGGGCCTTCTTCGGATCCATCCATCGCACTCTGAACCACCTGCTCGTGGTGGACCGCCTCTGGACCGGGCGGATCGAAGGCACCGACCGCGGCGTACGGGCACTCGAGCAGATACTCCACGAGGATTTCGTGGCGCTGCGCGAGGCTCGCCGCGAGGAAGATGTCCGACTGATCCGTCTCGTCGATGCGCTGACGCCAGACCGCCTTGCTGCGCGCATCACATATCGGCGCATCATCGGCGAGGGGCTGGAGGAAACGCAGGTCGCGCACGTGCTGCTGACCCTGTTCAACCACCAGACCCATCATCGCGGCCAGGTGCACGTGCTGCTGACGCAGCAGAACATCGTTCCGCCGCCTCTGGACGTGATCTTCTTCCTGGAGGAGATCGGCCTGTCCGGTACGCCGAGCCGGACCGCATGAGCCCGGCCGATCAGTGATCGCTGCCGTGCAGGATCGCCTCCCGCATTCCCGTGTCGTACTGCATGCCCTGCGGCGTCACCGCATAGCTGCCGTCCTCGTAGGAGGCGATCAGGCCCTTGCGCATGAGCGCGGTCCAGACCGCCGGGTTGTCGAGGCCGGTAGCGTCGCGCGCCAGCACGGCATAGGGGCCGACGTGGAAATGGTCGCCGTGCGCATGCGGGAGGCGACGGATGCGCGCCCCGCCCGTTTCCGGATCCGGTTCGGCAAAGTCGGGCAACGCGGCAATGGCCTGCAGCAGCGTCAGCGTCTTGAGCTGAAGGTTATTCAGCTTCAACGGGTTCCGTTTCGGCGGCATCTGTCCTCCGGTGCCGGACCGGCGCTCAGCCGCCAACCGGCACGAAGTCGTATGTGCCGACTCCCTGCACGATCAAGAAGCGACACCGGCCACCATCCTTGCCCTGCACGTAATGGGCGATCTTCGGCCCCACGGCACAACTCTGCCCGACCTCCAGCACGTGGGTTGCGCGCGGCGCCCGGGTTTCCACCACCATCGGCCCTTCGAGGCAGAAGAACGTATCGGTGATGCCGCTGTGGTAATGCCAGGGCACGCATTGCCCCGGTCCCAACGTCAGTATCCGGACTCGCAGATCCGCGCCATCGGCCACGGACTCCCGACCCTCGATCTCGTAATTGCCCCGCGACGCTTCCTTCACGGCGCTCCTCCTGCCCGGGTCAGCCCATTACTCGAAGCATCGGTCCGAAGCCGGCGGCGCGTCAAGTCGAAGGGCACCGGTCCGCGCCGCCATCGTCGTGCCGCCCCGCCACCGGTCGAGCCTGCCCGGCGGCCCCAGCAACGCCCGCTGGCGCCCCCCCACGCCACCCAGGGCGGCGCAAGAGCGGTCCCTGAACGAACGCCTATGAGATCACGGCCTTGGGCCGAAGCTCGGCGGTCCGGGCCGTCGCAGCGGTTCGGCCAGCTTTGCGAATTCGACCAGCAGTGGTCGCGTCTCGCGGGGGTCGATGATCTCCTCTACCCAGAACGCCTCGGCGGTCCGGAAGGGTGAGCGCAGCTTGTTGAGGCGGTCCTCGATCTCGGCGAGCTTCGCCGCGGGGTCCGGCGCCGCGTCGATCTCCGCCCGGTAGGCCGCCTCGATGCCGCCCTCCAGCGGCAGCGAGCCCCACCAGGCCGACGGCCAGGCATAGCGGATCGAGAAGCGGCCGGCCGGCTGGTGCGCGACCCCGGCGACCCCGAAGGCGTTGCGGACGATGAAGGTGCACCACGGCACGGTGGACTGGTTGATCGCCGCCATCGCGCGCACGCCGTGCCGGATGGTGGCGGTCCGCTCCGCCTCGAGCCCGATCAGGAAACCCGGGCAGTCCTGGAAATAGACCACCGGAAGATGGAAGGTTTCGGCGAGATCGATGAAGCGCACGATCTTCTGGCAGGTCTCGGCCGTCCAGGCGCCGCCGTAGAAATACGGGTCGCTCGCCATCACCGCGACCGGGAGCCCGTCGATGCGGGCCAGGCCGGTGATGATCGAGCGGCCGAACATCCGTCCCATCTCGAAGAAGGAGCCCTCGTCGACCGCCGCCTCGACGATGGGGCGCATCTTGTAGACCTTGCGCCGGTCGCGCGGCACCGCCGAGAACAGCTTCTCCTCGCGGCGCTCGGGGTCGTCGGTACGCGGGCCGCGCGGCGCGACTTCATAGACGTTCTGCGGCAGATAGGACAGGAACCGGCGGGCGCAGGCGAAAGCCTCGTCCTCGCTGTCGACCGCATGATCCACGGCCCCCGCGCGGCACTGGATCTCCCAGCCGCCCAGCTCCTTCTTCTCCAGCTTCTGCCCCGTTCGCGCCACCACCGGCGGACCGGCCACGAACATGGCCGACGTGTCCTTCGTCATGATCGAATAGTGGCTGGCGGCGAGCCGCGCTGCGCCGAGCCCGGCGACCGAGCCGAGGCCAAGCGCCACGACGGGCACTTGGCCCAGATTGCCCAGCGTCAGCAGGTAGCTGAGGGTGCCGCCGACACCGCCCGGCAGGTTGGCGCGTCCGGTGGTCTCGATCGTCTTGACCGAGCCGCCGCCGCCCGACCCTTCGATGATGCGGATGATGGGCAGCCGCAGGTCGTGCGCCATCTGCTCCGCCATCAGCGGCTTTTCCTTGATGGTCGCGTCGGCCGAGCCGCCCCGCACGGTGAAGTCGTCGCCGACGACCACGACCGGCCGGCCGTCGATCGCGGCGCGACCGAAGATGCAGTTCGAGGGGATCAGCTCGACGAGATTGCCTTCGGCGTCGTAACGCCCCTTGCCGGCAATGGCTCCGATCTCGTGGAAGCTGCCGGGATCGATCAAACGGTCGATGCGCTCCCGGACCGTGAGCCGGCCCCCATCATGCTGCCGCTTCACCTTGTCCGGCCCGCCCATCGCGCGGGCCATCCGCTCGCGCTCCCTCAGCTCGTCGAGCTCCGGCTGCCAGTTCATCGACTTCGTTGCTCCTGTTCGTAGCCCCGCGCCTGCGGGACGATTTCGGCTTCGGGCCAGACTCGGCGCCTGACGGCCCGTGGTCAAGCCGGGCGCGGCGGATGAGCGCGCACCGCCTCTTCGTCGACCTCGGCTCCCCAGCCCGGGCCGGTCGGCACCAGAAGGTGTCCGTCCTCGATGACCGGCGGTACCGTCACCAGATCGTCCTTCCAGGGTACGTCGTCGATGTCGATCTCCATGATCCGGAAGTTCGGCACCGCGGCGCAGAAATGCGCGCTCATCAGGGTGGAAAGATGGCCATAGAAATTGTGCGGGGCGACATTGACCTCGTAGGCGTCCGCCATGGCCGCGATCTTCACGGATTCGAGCAGGCCGTTCCAGGGCACGTCGACGATCGCCACGTCGACCGCGCCCGCATCGAAGAAGGGCCGGAACTGACGTCGGCCGAAGAGCGACTCGCACGAGGCGATCGGAATGCGGGCGGCACGCCGGATGTATGTGAGCGCGCCCGGATCATACGAGTCGATCTCCAGCCACATCAGGTCGAACGGCTCGACCGCCCGCGCCATCTTCAGGTAGCCCTCCGTCTTGAAGTTGAAGTTGAGGTCCAGGAGGATGTCCATGTCCGGACCGGCGCCCTCGCGGAAGGCGGCGAGCTGGTCGGCGATGGCGCGCAGCACCGGTCGGTCTGCGTTCAACTCCGGTCCGCCGGGCGTGCGGGCGAACCCCGGCATGTACATGTACGGCCGTTCCCCGTCGAAGCGGAAGATGTTGGTCTTGAGTGCGGTGAAGCCGCGTTGCTGCACTTCGCGTCCGAGGCGGACCACGTCGTCCAGCGAGCGCAGGGGCTCCACACCCATCCGTTCGGCCTGAGTGAGTCGGTAGGACCCGCAGTGCGACCAATAGAGCCGTAGCCGCTCCCGCACCGGTCCGCCGAACAGGGCATAGACGGGTACGCCGAGCGCCTTTGCCTTGACGTCGAGCAACGCATTCTCGATCGCTGCGATGGCCTGCTGGACCATGCCCCCCGGCGCCTGCCGGGTCATTGCGTAAAGCGTCGAGGTGATGCGCTCGACCGGGCGCGGATCCTGGCCGATCAGTCCGTCGGCCAGCCGGCGAATCACGCCGGTAAGGCCCTTGCTGCCGTAGCTCTCATTGTATTCCGACCAGCCGACCAGGCCCTCGTCCGTGGTGACCTTCAGGAACGACCACACCCGCCAGCCGGCGTCGCAGTGCAGGTCGTCGATCGCCACGATTCGCATCGCTTCCTCCCTTGCCATTCTGCCGCGCCGTCATCGTCACCGTCGAATAGGCGACGGGTATGCGGTCTCAATCCTGACGCAAGTCGAAAGCGACCGCCATGCAGGCGGTCGCTCTTCTTGTTTTTCAGGGGGATCGATCGACCTCGTCGACGGGCCCGCGTTCGAAGGCTGCGTCGAGGACGGTGAGGAGCGCCTCCCGCAGTGCAGCCGCAATCTCTGCCTCGGAAATACCGAACCTGCTTGCGATCTTGTCGACGGACATCCCGTCGATCACGCAGGCGAGCAGTTCGATCTGAAAGCTGCTCGGCATCATCTGGAACTCCGGTAGAGCGCCCGAGGCCCCCGCATCGACCGGCCGAGGTCGGGCTGCGTCTTTCGTACCGGAAGATCGTGTCGCGTGCCTGCCTGCGGGAAGTGTCGACCGTCACAGAATGCTCGGTTCGGAGCGCCCGGTTGGTCGCGTTGACGGAGGCTCGCCGCCTGACGTCCAATGCCGCACGCATGATTTCAGAAGGAATCGGAATTGAGGGGTGCCGCATCCGAGCACCGCAAGGCGGGGCATATTCCGGGGCCGCGTACGGGCGGAGCGCCGTCGGCGCGCAGCCTTGGTCCCTGGTCGTTGGCCGGGCTGGTTCTCCTGCTCTGTGCCGTGCTGAGCGCCGTCGCTCGGGGCGCAGCAGAGAGCTATGCGGTGTTCCTGCTGCCGCTCAGCGAGAGCTTCGGTTGGGACCGCGCCGCCGCCTCCAGCGTCTACGCCGTGCTGATGCTGAGTCTCGGGCTTTCGTCCCCGATAGTCGGCCGCATCTTCGACCGCTGGGGGCCGGGGCCGCTCTATGCCCTTGGTCTCGGCAGTCTCGGCGTCGGCATGATCGCCGCCAGCCGGGCGGACGGCTTATGGCAGTTTTACCTGTTCATCGGTGTGCTCGGCGGCTTCGGCGCCTGCGCGATCGGCATGGTGCCCAATGCCGCCCTGCTGAGCCGCTGGTATCACGGTCGACTGACCACCGCCATCGCGGTCGTATCGGCCGCGGCCGGTGCCGGCGTCCTGCTGCTGTCGCCGCTGACGCAGTTCGCGATCGACCGTCTCGGCTGGCGAGGCGGCTATCTGGCGCTGGGTGTCGGTATCATGGTCCTGCTGTCGGCGCTTGCCCTGCTGCCCTGGCGGTCGATCGCCGGTGGGCGAAGTGCCGGCCCGCAGTCGCACGGTGCGGCCGTAGGCGCCGTGCTGCCTGCCCTCACCCTGAGCCAGGCACTGCGGACGCGTGCCTTCTGGGCATTGTTCATGATCCATTTCCTGACCGCGAACGGCATGTTCGCGATCAACCCGCAGATCGTCGCATTTCTGGTGGAAATGGGATTCCCGCCGTTGACCGCAGCCAGCGCGTTCGGCTTCGCCGGGATCGCGGCCACTGCCGGCCTCCTGACCTTCGGATGGCTGGCCGATCGCGTCGGGCGGCTGCTCTCGGTGACAATCAGCTACGCGATGACGCTGGGTGGCTTTGCCCTGCTCGGCCTGATGGAGCACTATCCCTCGGGTTGGCTGCTAGTGCTGTTCATCGTGGTCTACGGACCGAGCTTCGGGTCGCGCGGTCCGATCATCTCCGCCATGACCGCAGGAATCTTCGGGCGCGGGCGCGATCTCGGTGTCATTCTCGGCGCCGTCAGCCTAGGCATGGGCACCGGCGCCGCCAGCGGAGCGACGCTCGGCGGTCTGCTTCACGACTGGTCCGGCGGCTACGGCGCGGTGGTCGCCTTCGCCTGCCTGACCGTCGTCATTCCCGCCATGCTGTTCTGGTTGCTGCCCGAGTTGCGGCGGCAATAGCGCGGTGCGAGTGAAGCGCCGGGAGCCGACGATGGAGCAGCAAGAATGCGCAAACCGGTTGTACCGACTCGGGAGGACGCGGAGACGGTGGCGATCCGGGCGGTCGCCTTTCTCGCCGAAGACCCGGAGCTGCTGCGCCGCTTCCTCGACCTGTCCGGAATCGGGCCGGCGGACCTGAAGGGGCGGCTGACCGATCCGGCCCTGCTCGGCGCTGTCCTCGATTTCGTCCTGTTCGACGACCGGTTGACATGCGCCTTCGCCGAAGCGATCGGGGTCGCCCCCGATCTGCCGGCACGCGCCCGGCACGTGCTGTTCGGGGCATCGGAGGAGTCCTGAGCGGGCCTGCGGCCCGGCCGCTCGGACATTCCTGCGGTCCGGCTGCCTGGACATTCGGGACCGTCCCGCACGGCGTCCGGAAAGCCGGTGCGGTGCATCGCCGTCACGGCGCGGTCGGGATGCCCGAACCCGTTGCCGACTCGCCGCCGTGGAGAAAGAAAGCCGTCCGCCCTACAGTTTCTCGGGGCCCGGGTCGGTTCCGACCCTATGCCGGTTTTCCTCCGTCGGGGGCTCGGCGGCCATTGCTGCGCGACGAGGAGATTCAACGGCGTGCGAAGCCGCTCCGGCCGGCCGCGGCCGCACGCCGCGGGAGCTTGCCTTGCCTTCGCTCCGGTGCCTCCCTATGCTTTCGCCGACATTCGGGCCCTTCAAGGGCCCGGCAACCGATCAGCAGGAGCGGGCGTTCAGCGCTCGCGTCGTCGCAAGCGCCAGCAGGTGGAGTCCCGTGACCAGAAAAAACGCATTGAAAGCGCACGGCATCACGAATCCCGGCGCCGTCCATTGGAATCTCGATGCGGCGGCTCTCTACGAGGCGGCGATCCGCCGCCGCGAGGGCCGGATCGCCATGGGCGGTCCACTCGTCTGTACGACGGGTCAGCACACCGGGCGCTCTCCTCTCGACAAGTTCGTCGTCGAGGACGAGAACACGGCCAATACGGTCTGGTGGGGCCCGATCAACCAGCCGATGTCGCAGGAGCATTTCGCGCGCCTGCGGATCCGGATGCTGTCGTACCTGCAGGGTCGCGAACTGTTCGTCCAGGACGTGTGGGCCGGTGCCGACCCGGACTATCGGCTGCCGGTGCGGGTGATCACTGAGCAGGCGTGGCACAGTCTCTTCGCCCGCAACATGTTCATCCGGCCGGACGAGGTCTCGCTGCACCGCTTTCAGCCGAGCTTTACGATCGTTCAGGCTCCGGGCTTTCAGGCCGAGCCGAAGATCGACGGGACGCGCTCCGAGACGGTGATCGCCATCGATTTCACGCACCGGCTGGTGCTGATCGGGGGAACCTCCTATGCCGGCGAGATCAAGAAGTCGGTCTTCACGATTCTGAACTATCTGCTTCCGGTCGAGGGCGTGTTCCCGATGCACTGCTCGGCGAATATCGGCCCGAACGGGGATACCGCCCTCTTCTTCGGCCTGTCGGGTACCGGCAAGACGACGCTTTCGGCCGACAGCGGCCGTACCCTGATCGGTGACGACGAGCATGGCTGGACCCGGACTGGGGTCTTCAATTTCGAAGGCGGCTGTTACGCCAAGGTGATCCACCTCTCTGCCGAGGCCGAGCCGGAAATCTACGCCGCCAGCACGCGCTACGGGACCGTCCTCGAGAACGTCGTCATGGACCCGGCGACGCACATGCTCAATCTCGACGATGCGTCGCTGACCGAGAATACGCGTTCGTCCTACCCGCTCGACTACATCCCGAACGCCAGCCCGACCGGGATGGGCCCCTTGCCGAAGAACCTAGTGATGCTCACGGCGGATGCCTTCGGCGTG
>CAZVAR010000015.1:0-42070 GCA_964625225.1 uncultured Alphaproteobacteria bacterium
CATCGTCACGACACTGCCGCCCGTGACAATCAGCGATACCTGGCGCCGCGCGGGTGGTGATAGTGCCGCCGGCCTCATTGGTGACGGTTCCACCGTTCTCGATGCGGATTGCACCCTGACCTCCCAAGATGCCACGGTTCGTGATCTCGACCGGCCCGCCCGCCGAGAAAATTGCATGGTCACGGCCGCGGATCTCGCCGCTAGCCTCGTTGATCAGCGTTCCGCCGGCGAGGAAGCGCACGCCGGCGCTCTCGTCGACGGTGCCGCCTTGAGTGCCGCTGCGGATGGTGCCGGAATTGACCACCTTGCCGGCACCGCCGGCGATGCGGACCGCGTCCTGGCTACCGTCCACATTGGACCCGGATGCGCCGCCGCGAATCGTGCCGCCGGCACGGTTGATGACGCTGCCGCCGGTAAGCAGGCTGACGCCTTCATGGTCCTGGCCCCTGACGAGACCGGCATTGTCGACCGTGCCGTTACCGAACAGGATAACGCCGGTCGCTTTGCCGTCGATCAGCGCGTCCGCGTTGTTGCTGACGTTGCCATCGAAGATCGAGACGCCGTTGGCACTGCTGCTGACGATGGTGCCGCTGTTGGTCACATCGCCGGCACCGGCGAGGATCCGGACACCGTCGTCGCCGCCGGTGACGGTCGCGCCGATTTCATTGACCACGGCGCCGCCTCTGCCGAGGAAGATGCCTTCCCATTCGGTGCCGCTCGGATTACCGGAGATTGCGCCGCGGTTGGTGACGGTCCAGCCCGAGCCTTCGGCATAGATGCCGCCGCCGTCATTGTTGACGATCGCCGCCCCGGGAAGGACGGTTACGTCGACATCGTCGACGCCCGCATTGCCGAACACTCCGTTTCTGTCCGGATCGGGTGCGTTCGTGTTGCAGGTCACCACCTGCCCGTCGGCCGCGGGTGCGTTGTCCGAGCATACGGCCAGTGCAGGGCTTACCGCGCCGAGGGTGAGCATCCCGCCGAGTATGGTGGAGACGAGCAGCGCCGCCACGGAAGAGGCGAACCCTCGGCCCCTTCGCATTCCCTCGCTCTCTCCGTCCCGGTTCGGCATCATGTCCCCCCTCCCCCGTCACTTTGCTTTCACGCCCTTCGCCGCGAAGGATCCGAGCGATCTCTGACGCAATCGGCGAAATGGCGATGGAACCGGCGACCGTGCGCGGCGCGTTCACCCCCCCTTTGGTCCGCCTGGTTCGCCGGGCGGAACCTTGCGGCGCGCACAACCGCACCCCAAACCCCAAGGGGGTAAAAGTTGCGAATCCGGCGCATCGCGCCAACTATCTAATCAGATGGACCTTCGCGGGATTCGGCCATTCCCGGCCGGGGCTCAGGGCCGCACCAGTCCGTAGTGGACCGCGAGCGCCGTGAGCTGGGCACGGGTCTTGATCCCGAGCTTCTTTTTGGCCCGCTCGATGCGCCAGTGCACGGTGGCTTCGGCAATGCCGAGGATTTCGCCGATCTCCCAATCGCTCTTGCCGGCGAGCAGCCATTTGACGCATTCGATTTCGCGCGGCGTGAGCGTGACGGCAATGCTCTCGCGGCGCGTCAGCTCGGGAGCGAGCAGTTCCTTGATCCTTTCATGCACATGCAGGGCCATTATCTGCATGGCGGCAATACTGCGCGGCGGAGGATCGGCCTCCACGCCGCAGGCACCGAAAATGGCGCAATAGCCGTTCGGCCCGAACACGGGGACCGCGAACCCGTTGAGCCAACCCAGCGACTGCGCTACGTCCAAGACCCGCACATTGCGGCCCTCCTTGCGCCGCTTTGCCCGGATCATGTCCCACGTCACGAGGCCCGTGAACTGCGGGGTGACTTCGATGATGGCGTCATCGTGGGAAAGCTCCCCGGCATCGTAGGTCTCGCGCCAGATCCCCGGCCAAGTGGTAAGAAGGAAGTCCTCCAACGGCTTCGACGCGATCGGCGGAATCAGGTGCAGCGCCATCGCATCGTATCCGGCGGCGTGGGCCTCCCGTAGGAAAGCATCCCAGACCGCTTGCGGCGTATCGATCTCCGCGAGGCGCTCGACGAATTCGAATGCGCGAATGGCCAATTGCTTTTCGAGTTCCATGCGCCCCCCGGCTATGGAACCGGATGCGTAAACCGGCCCGCAACTGGTTGGGGTAGATTAGATAAGAATTGAGGCTAAACCCACTCCTAGTCAAACCAAGATACACCGCGTGCGGGTGCTCGACGTCGACAGCGAAGGATGGGCCGATGACGGCTTTCGGCCGATCGCTGCGCGCACTTGTCCGATATGCGCACCCCGCTGCGGTGCAACCGTCCTATGGCAGTTCGCAGCTTCTGTTCTCTGCCAATGATCGCCTTTATTCCGACATGCAGGCCGGTACGGGGCAAAGAGCCGCTCGACCCGGCGCTCAGTGCCGGCGACACCCTCGGCCGTGAAAATCTTGGCAGCCGCAAGGACAACGCCGCGCGACAGGCCATCCGCACCGGAGGCGCGGAGCGGCTGTTCCCGCCGTCCTACGGTCCTGACCGCAATCCTTTGGAGTAGGCCTTCGTCGAACTAGAGCGCCGTTCCCGGCAGGTCACGGCCCGTGGCGTCTCCCGCGTTCCACGCGGTCATCTGCCACGTCCTCGATCGCGCCCGGTTACGGGAATGCGCCGCCTGGCATTGCTTCCCGGCCTGCGAAGGTGCCCGCCCTTTCAACCGCAGGCGAGAGGATCGCGGTGTCCGGTTTCCGAGGCGCTCCGGCCATGGCCTCGCTTACCGCGGCGCGTCCCGTCGCAGCATTCCGTCACATCGCGTCAACATCCGGCGCTCCGAAAAGGCCATGAATGTTGACGGATGTTGACGGATGTATACGCCGCGCGCGTCGGGGCAAAGGGGTGCCGGCGGCGCCCGGACGGGCGCTAGGCGACCGGCTCGAGCCGCTCGCGGTCGCCCATATAGCGGCGCAGCGCCGGGGGGATCGTGACCGAGCCGTCGGCGTTCTGATTGTTCTCGAGCAGCGGGATCAGGATGCGCGGCGAGGCGATCGCCGTATTGTTCAGGGTGTGAACGAACCGCACCGGGCCGCCCTTCGCCCGGTAGCGGATCTTGGACCGTCGCGCCTGGAAGTCGTGCAGGGTCGAGCAGGAATGCGTCTCGGAATAGGCGCCGCGGCTCGGCATCCAGGATTCGATCTCGTGCTTGCGCACCTGGCCGATGCCGATCTCGCCGGTGCAGGCGAGCGCGACCCGGTGCGGCAGCCCCAGTGCGCGCAGGATCTCCCGGCTGTTCTCCAGCAGCCGGAAATGCTCCTCGCGCGACCAGTCCTCGTCATTCGGCCCGATCGTGACCTGTTCCACCTTGGTGAACATGTGCACCCGGTAGAGGCCGCGGGTGTCGCGGCCGGCCGCGCCGGCCTCGCGCCGGAAGCAGGGCGAGACGCCGACATAGCGCAGCGGCAGGGCGTCGGCGTCCAGGATCTCGTCCATGTGCTGCGCGACCAGGCTCACCTCCGAGGTGCCGGCCAGGAACAGCTCGTCGCGCTCGATCGCGTAGGTGTCGGGTATCCCGGTCGGGAAGAAGCCGGTCCCGACCAGCGCCGCCTCGCGCACCATGATGGGCGGGGCGATCGGGGTGAAGCCCTTGGCCCGAATCATTTCCAGCGCGAGCTGGGTGACCGCGCGCTCCAGCAGGACGCCGTCGCCGACCAGGGCGTAGCTGCGCGAGCCGGCATATTTGCGCGAGCGCTCGACCTCGAACAGGCCGAGGCTGAGGCCGAGTTCGACATGGTCCTTGGGCGTGAAGTCGAAGGTCGGGATCTCGCCCCAGCGGTCGACCTCGACATTGTCCTCTTCCGAGCTGCCGACCGGCACCTCGGGCGCCGGAACGCTCGGCACCAGCAGCATCAGCTCGTCGAATTCGGCGCCGACCGAGGCGAGCTCCGTCTCGAACGCCGCGAGCTCCGCCTTGTTCTCGCGGACGCGCGCCACGGCCTGCTCGCGTTCCGCACCGGACAGGGTCGGGATCTGCTTCGATTCCTTGTTCAGCAGCTCGCGCGCCTGGTTGATCTTCCTCAGGAGTTCGCGGCGGCGGGCATCGACCGCGAGCAGCCGGTCCAGATCGACATCGAAGCCCTTCACGCGGGCCGCGTGCCTGATCTTGTCCGGGTACTTGCGGATGAACTCGATATCGAGCATGGGTACCTCCGTGCGACGGCTTCTAACCCGCGGCCGCGCGGCCTGTCCAGCCCGGGGCGCGGCGCGGCGGCCGCGTGCCGGCGCGGGCTTGCGGCCCTGTTTTCCATCCGGCGGATTCCCTGTACCGTTCCTTCGACTTCGCGGACGGCCCGGGGCTTCCGGCGGCCGCGCTTCGGGTTCCACGAGAGGGCATGATGAACGGGGCGGAAAGCTTGGTGCGCACCCTGGTCGGCGGCGGCGTCGACGTCTGTTTCACGAATCCCGGCACGTCGGAGATGCACTTCGTCGCCGCACTGGACAAGGTGGAGGGCATGCGCTCCGTGCTCGGCCTGTTCGAAGGCGTGGTCACCGGCGCCGCCGACGGCTATGGCCGGATGGCGGAGAAGCCGGCCTGCACGCTGCTCCATCTCGGCCCCGGACTCGGCAACGGCCTCGCCAACCTGCACAATGCCAAGAAGGCCAACACGCCGGTCGTCAACATCGTCGGTGAGCATGCCACCTGGCACATCGAGCACGACGCGCCGCTGACCGCCGACATCGAGGGCATCGCTCGGCCGGTCTCGCACTGGGTCCGCACCTCGCCGGACGCGAAGCGCGTCGCGGCCGACGCCGCCGAGGCGATCGCGGCGGCGATGCGCCCGCCGGGGCAGATCGCGACCCTGATCCTGCCCGGCGACACTGCCTGGAACGAGGGCAGCGGCCCCGCCGCGGTGCCGGAGCTCGCGCAGCGGCGGCCGGTTTCGGCCGAGGCGGTGCGGGAGGCGGCGGAGATCCTGCGCCGGGCCGGCTCGTCGGCGATGCTGCTGCTGACCGGGACGGCGCTGCGCGAGGGGCCGCTGGAGACGGCCGGCCGCATCGCCGCCGCGACCGGCGCTCGGGTGATGGCGCAATGGTCGAACGCCCGCACGCAGCGCGGCGCCGGGCGGTTCGCCGTCAACCGTATCCCCTATCCCGTCGATCAGGCGCTGGCCGTGCTGAAGGACGTGCGGCATCTGATCCTGGTCGGCGCCAAGGCGCCGGTGGCGTTCTTCGCCTATCCCGACAAGCCGAGCGTGCTGACACCGGAGGGCTGCGAGATCACCCGCCTCGCCGGTCTCGACGAGGATCTGGCGGGGGCTCTGGCGGCGCTCGCCGACGAGCTCGGCGCCGCCCGCACCCCGGTCGCGCTGCAGCAGCTGCACCGGCCGGAGCGCCCCACCGGCGCCCTCACTGCGGAGACGATCGCCGCCGGCCTCGCCGCCCTGCTGCCGGAGAACGCGATCGTCGTCGACGAATCGGTGACCACCGGCCGCGGCTTCTTTCCGCTGACCGCGGGCGCGCCGCCGCACGACTGGCTGAACAATATGGGCGGCTCGATCGGCTTCGGCATGCCGGTGGCGACCGGCGCCGCGGTTGCCTGCCCCGACCGCAAGGTGATCTGCCTCGAAGGCGACGGCAGCGGCATGTACACCGTGCAGGCGCTCTGGACGCAGGCGCGGGAGGGGCTGGACGTGACGACGGTGGTGTTCGCCAACCGGACCTACGCGATCCTGAAGGGGGAGATGGCCAATGTCGGCGCCGGCAATTTCGGCCGCAAGGCGCTCGACATGCTGGAGATCGGCCGCCCGGACCTCGACTGGGTCGGCCTCGCCCGGAGCATGGGCGTGGAGGCCGGCCGCGCCACCAGCGCGGAGGAGTTCTGTCACCAGCTCGCCGCCGGCCTCCGCTCGCCCGGGCCGTATCTGATCGAGGTGGTGCTGTAGCGCTCAGCGCGCCGCACGCTTGTCGACGACGCCGGGGATCGGCGTCGTCGGCCCCTCGAACCGATCCTTGAGGGCGTCCACGCCCTCCTGCGGACGCGCCAGCGGCACCAGGTCCTGGCGCTCGCCGCGGCGCTCCTCGGTGTTCGTGCCGAGACGCCGGTCGCGGCTCTCGACCAGCTCCGGCCTGGCCTCGCCGAAGCGGCTGAAGGACCAGGCGAGCTTCGGCTCGCCGAGCGGCAGCGATTCGGCGGGGCCGCCGCCATGGCTCGTGTCCCAGGTGTGCCAGGTCTTGCCGTAGCTGTTGATCTTACTCCGCATCAGCGCATGGTCGGCCGCTTCCGGCAGGCCCGGCGCGATGAGCTGGCCAGAGAGGATCTCGCCATTGTGCGGGTGCCAGTACCGCCTCTCCTCGGTGGGCAGGCTCTCGAACAGGCGCTCGGAAATGATGTACTCGATGCCGTTGAGATTGGCCTGCGCCGTGTTGCCGTCATAGAGGGCACACTGCGCGAAGTCCTCATTGACCTGCCTGCAGAAATGGTGGGCCTCGAACTGGTGCGAGGGGTCGTCCTTGATCGGGTGGAACCCGACCAGATAGATGTCGAGCGCGTCGGTCGGCGCATCGCGCTGGAGCGCCGTCGCCCCCGCCTCGAGCAGGTCCGTTCGGCCGCTCTCGGGCGCACCGGGCACGCCGGCCGCCGGCCCGGTCGCGCCCGAGCCGGTGCAGGCCGCGACGGCGAGCGACAGCAGCGCAATCACCGCGCTGCTGCTCTTGAGCCTCCGGCTTCGACGCATCTCGCCGCCTCCGGGGAAGTTCCCGTCGTCGGCCCGAGTCCGCCGCGGCACGACGGCCGACCTAGCGGCGTCGGGCGCTGCGGAATTCCCAGACGCTGACCCGCCCGTCGCCGTCGCGGTCTGCGGCCTCGAAGCGTTCGGCGGCGGCATCGAGAAACTCCTGCAGCGTGACCTGGCCGTCGCCGTTCGCGTCCATCGCCTGAAAACGAGCCTGGCGGCGTTCCTGCCGTCCGCCGAGCCGCGCGCCGCGTCCCTTGTACCCGGCCGCGAATTCCTCGGCGCTGAGCACCTCGTCCTCATCTTCGTCGAGCGCGGCGAACAGCGCCTCGTGCCAGGCGGCCGCCTCGTCGGCCGTGATGCTGCCGTCTCCGTCGCGGTCGACCGGCATCGCGTACATGCCGCGCCCAGGTCCGATACCGTGCCGCGGTCTCGGCCCGTAGCCCTGGCCCGGCGCCATCGCCCCCCGGTCCGGGTCGGGTCCCATCATCCCGAAGCCGGGCATTCCCGGACACGGGCCTTGGTGCCACCCGGGCGGTCCGCCCCAGCCCATCATCATCCCGGGGCATCCGCCCATCATCGGGTATCCCATCATGCAATGCGGGGGATACGGCGGCTGGGCGCTTGCCGTACTCGCCACCCCGGTCAGCAGAAGGATCGCGCCGAGACTGATGGCCGGCAGCGTCGGAAAGCGCATCGTCATGTCCTCCTCGATACCGACGTGGATGGGCGTTCGACGCCGGCGGGCGGACCGTTCCCGGCATCTCCGCCCGAGCCGTGCCCCGGAAAACGCGTCAGCCGGCGCCGGGTTCCGGTACCGGACCGCACGGCCCCGCGCCGGGGGCGTGCAATCCGCGCGTCGCCTGTGTCCGTCGCTGTGGCGTTCGGCACGGCAATGGTAAAAGGTGCCGTCTCAGGCAGCCCAAGGCAACGGAAGGAACTCCCATGCGTCTCGGCATCGTGCTCGGCTATACCGGCAGCGCGGCGATCAAGATGGACCTGGTCGAGGAGGCCGAGCGGCTCGGCTTCCATTCGGTGTGGACCTCGGAGGCCTACGGGACGGATGCCGTCTCGCCGGCCGCTTGGGTGCTGGCGCGCACCACCCGCATCAAGGTCGGCACTGCGATCATGCAGATGCCGGCGCGCACGCCGGCCTGCGCGGCCATGACGGCGATGACCCTGTCGGCGCTGTCCGGCAACCGCTTCATCCTCGGGATCGGCCCTTCCGGCCCGCAGGTGGTCGAGGGCTGGCACGGCGTGCCCTACGGCAAGCCGCTGACCCGGACCAGGGAATATATCGCCATCGTGCGTGCGATCCTGGCACGCGAAGCGCCTTTGACGCATCGCGGCGAGCACTATCAGATCCCCTATACCGGCCCGGGTGCCACCGGTCTCGGCAAGCCGCTCAAAAGCATTCTGCACGGCGACCCGACCCTGCCGATCTACACCGCCTCGATCTCTCCGGCCGGTCTGCGCACCAGCGCCGAGGTCGCCGACGGAGTCTTCCCGATCTTCATGAGCCCGGAGCGCTTCGACGTGATCGAGGCGCCCCTGCGCGAAGGCTTCGCGAAGGCCGGCGGCGGCAAGGGCCTGGACCGTTTCGATGTGGCACCCTTCGTGCCGGTCCGCCTCGGCGACGACCTCGAGAAGTGCCGCGGCGAGATCAAGCAGAACCTGGCGCTCTACATCGGCGGAATGGGAGCGCGGGACAAGAATTTCTACAACGATTATGCGAAACGCCTCGGCTACGAGGAGGCGGCGGTCAAGATTCAGGACCTGTTCCTGGCCGGCCGAAAGGCCGAGGCCGTAGCCGCGGTGCCCGATGCGCTGGTCGACGAGATCGCGCTGGTCGGGCCGCGCGAGCGAATCCGCGAGCGGCTCCAGGCCTGGAAGGCGGCGGCGCGGGACGGGCATGTCGGCTCGCTGCTGGCGAGCGGCGCCTCGGTCGAGGCACTGCGCGTCCTGGCCGAGGAGGTGCTGTAACGGCCGCCGGTCAGCGGGCCGCCGTCTGGCGGCCCGGGACCGCCTCCGTGAGCTCGATCACGAACCGCCCGTAATCGGTGTCGGCCTCGATCCGGACCGGCACCGCGGGGAGGCCGGGCCGGAACTGCTGGAACCAGATCGTACCCGGGCGCTCGCGGCTCGCCGCGACCGGCCGGTGCTTCTTCTTGAACCCGGCGACCGGCTCGTAGAAGAAATTGCATCGGACGGTGGCGCCGGGCCGGTCGAGTTTGGCGGCGCTCAGGTCGGCCTCCGCGTCCGTGACGTGGAGGTCGAAACGCTGCCGGCCGTCGAACACGGCGAGGCGGCCGTCGCAGCGCCCGCCCGCCCCGATGCGGCGGCCGACCGCCAGCAGGGCGCTGAGCGGGTCAAGCGTGCCCCGCCGCAGCCCCGGTGGCACCAGCCGGTCCGGTTTCTCGGCCGGGTGGGGTTCGGCGCTGTCGATCCGGGCGTTCCCGCCGGCATAGGTCAGCTGCATGTGGCGCGGCTCGCCCTTGTAGGTGCCGGCGCCCCAGAAGCGGGTCGGCGCCAATCCGTCCGCCTCGATGCGGCCATAAGACACCGCCTCGTGCCGCCAGGGCAGGAGCAGCTTCAGCAGCCCATGGGTTTCGAGCCAGCTGTCGAGCCGGTAATCCGTCGCATCGGCGGCGACCTGCACTGCGGCCGTTGCGACCGGCAGCCCCGCCATGGTTGCCCGGTAACCGAGCGACAGCCGACCTGCCGCCGGCTCCGTCGCTTGGCTCGGGAAGCCGGATGCCGCCGCCGCGAGGACGACCAGCGATAGCTGCAAGGCGCGACGGAACACCGGAACGGCGGACTCCAGTTGTTTACCCTCGGGAAATCATATTCGAGTCACGGCCGGCGACCAATCGCTGCGGCCCGAGACGGTTGCGCAGAATCGTCTCGACCAATTCCAGGTCGGCCGGCTTATCCACATCGATCGCCGCCTCGGCGTCCTCCATCCGCACTGCCGTCACGCGCGTCTCGAGCACCCGGGACGCCCGCTGCATCGCCTGATCGAGCGTCAGCCGCCCGAGGGCGAACAGCAGCAGCGAACCTGGTCCGAAGCGCCGGACCAGGCGCCAGGGCCGTTTCCGATCCCGCTCGGCGACCGTCCAGAACCGCACCGCGCGCAGCGCGGCGGGGGCGAGCAGCGCGAACAGGTTGCAACCGGAATACCCGTCCTCGCGAAAGCGGAGGAAGGTACGCTGCGCAGCGGGATAGGCGCGCCGGATCACCGAGGCGGTGGCCAGACCTGCGGCCAGATCCGCGCCGGAAGCCCGGGCGGCGGCGCAGAACCGGTCGACCATGGCCGGCGTCAGCAGGGCGTGGTCGGCGGTCGTCACCAGCAGGGGGAACGGCTCGCCCAGCCGCGCGACCGCCTCCAGGACACTGGCGCCCGGCGTCGCTGCGCTCGGCAGCGCCTCGACCCCCGTCTCCGCCGCACCCGGGAGCCGCTCGAGCAGCGCCGCATCCTCGATGCAGACCGCGATGCGGCCGACCGACGGGCTGGCACGAAGCGCCGCCAGCACGCGCGCCAGCATCGGTTCGCCGCCGGCCGGAACGAGGGCCTTGTGGCTGACCCCGCAGGCGCGTGCCACCGGGTCGCCCGGCCGGCTCGCCGCCAGGACCAGCGCCGTGAACGGCGCGGCGGTCACGCCAGATCCTTCTCGAACAGCCGATAGGTCTTGTACGGCACCGCTCCGAGCATCTCCAGAATCCGGCGCATCGGGACATTGTCCTCGAGGATCCAGGACAGTTCCGCCCGGCGAAAGCCGCGGCGCGCAAATGCGGTGTGCAGGCGCTCGATCACTGCGAAGGCCAGCGCCGCGCCCAGCGGCGTGCCGTGCCAACGGCGGCGAACGCCCATCAGCGGCAGCCGGGCCGACCGGATCCGCCCGGCCTTGAGACGCCACAGCAGCTTGGCCCAGCCGAACGGAAGCAGCCGTCCGCCGAGGTCGGCAATCGCCTCGTTGAGATTCGGCAGAGCCACGCCGAAGGCGGCGGCTTCGCCGTCGACCTCGGCGATCCAGACGAAATCCTCCCGCAGCAGCGGCTTCATGTCGCGGGCGAGCTTGTCGATCTCCGCCTCCGTCATGGGCACGAACCCCCAGTTTCCGGACCATGCATCGTTGAAGACGGCCAGCACCGCACGCAGCTCGTCGGCGAAGGCGCGCATTCGCAGGGGGCGGACGACGATCCGCCCGTTCTCGTCCAGTCGCGTAACGAGGCGCCGCGTCGGCCCCGGTAAGGGGTTGCGGTCGAGCGGGAAGTCATAGGCAAGAACGTCCTTCGCCTTGTCGTAGCCCCGCTCGCTAAGCCGTGCCGCGTAGTAGGGACGGGCATGCCCCATCATCAGCGCCGGCGGCGTGTCGAACCCGTCCACCAGCAGGCCGACCTCGTCATTGATCGAGAGGCTGAGCGGTCCGCGGATGCGGCGCATCCCGCGGGCCCGCAACCAGTCCTCGGCGGTGTCCAGCAGGGCTGCGAACAGCTCGGGATCGTCCTCGGCTTCGAGCAGGCCGAAATGGCCGATCGGTGCGCCATATTGCTGCAGTGCCATCCGGTCGATCTGGGCGCTGATTCGCCCGACCGGCCGCCCGTCGCGCTCGGCGATCCAGAAGGCCGCTTCGGCGTGGCGAAAGAAGGGATTGGCCGACCGATCGAGGTGGGCGCGCCGCTCGATCCAAAGCGGTGCGATCCAGTTCGGATCGTCCGCGTAAATCGCTGCCGGCACCGCGATGAAGCGGTCGATCTCGGCCTTGCATCGAACTGGAACCACCCGGGCCTGCCGGCCAGCGGCCGGCCGGCCGGGCGGCGCAGGCATCGGGTCAGGGCGCCCCATTCTTCTGCTTGGCGAGCCCGAAGGCGTCGGGCCGACCTTCGGTCAGCTCGGCAACCCAGGGATAGCGCTCGATCTCCGCGCCGGTGTAGCCGAGGTTGCGGGCGGTCGGGCTGCGCGGCACGCTGACCGGCTTCTCGTAATAGGTCGCCAGGATCCGATCCCAGAGGAAGTTCGTGATCCCGTAATTGCCGTTCTCGTTATGGAAATGGTGCCAGAGATGTAGCCGTTTGATTCTGCGGAAGAATTTCGACTTCGGCGTATAGGCGAGGTGCTGCACGCAGTGGCAGAACTCGTAGAAGCAGGTGGTCGCGATGCCGGCGGCGAAGGCCGCGGCCGCACCCCCGGGCCCCTCGATCAGCCAGCCGATCGGCACCGTGACCGCGAACACGGTCGTCACCGTCGTATGGAGGCCGCCGAACAGTACCGACAGGTCGTTCGGATTCTGGTGATGGTCATAATGGACCCGCTTCCACAGCGCCGCCGTCAGCGGCGACTTGTATGGCCAGCGCGCGTGCAGCACCCAGCGGTGCAGCACGTACCAGACGAACGGATATACCAGGAGCGCGAGTGCGACCGCTGCCAGAACCAGGAGCGGCCGCGCGGTCCAGGTCACGACCGCGGCTGCGCTGATGAAGAACAGCAGGATGTAGGTCTGAATCGCCGGATGGGTGAAGTAAGCCCTCACCAGGTCACGCAGCGACATCCGATTGAGGATGTAGCTCTGCTCCCGCCAGCGCCGGTAACCGATGATCAAGATCGCTGCTCCGCCCAAACGTGTCTGCCAGACCTCCGGCGCCCACCGCGCCGGTCGCAACCCGCCAGTGCCGTCCTGACCGCTCCGGCTAATTCCTCCACCACTTTAAGAAGGTGGCCGAACCGCATGAGCGTCGGGTGATATTTTTGTGGCGAGGCCGCGTCCCTGTCGCTAAGAAATGCGTCCTGTATCCGAGATGAGGGCTGTTTTCAACAGCCGCTGCGTCCTAAATGACGCACACTGCGGGCGCATATTGTCGCCGGCCGTGGCCACCGCAAGCCGAAATGCCGAACACCATCAGCCGCTATATCCTGCGCCGCGTGGTCGCCTACCTGGTGGCGATGACACTGATCGCGCTCGCGGCACTCCTGTTGGAGCGGACGCTGCGCGTGGTGGGGCTGGTGGCGAACTGGAACGGTGCCACCGGAATGGTCTTCCGGATGCTGATGAATCTGGTGCCGCACTATCTCGGCATCGCCCTTCCGGCGGCCTTCTTCTTCGGCGTCCTGCTGACCTTCAATCACCTGAACCGCAGCAGCGAACTGGCGGTCCTCCACGCGACCGGGATGAGTCTGCAGCGCCTGGTGCGCCCGATTGTCGCGCTGGCGCTGCTGCTGACGCTGATCGCCGCGGTTACGTTCGGCTTCCTGCAACCCTATGGCCGTTATGCCTACCGGACGCTCGCGCACGCCGTCGCCAACGCCTCGCTCAGCGTCGCGGTGCAGGGGGGGAAGTTCATTTCTGTGGATAATTTGACGTTCATGGCCGAGTCCATGGCGGACGGCGGAATCGGCCTCAAAGAGGTGTTCGTCCATGAGCAGCGCCGGGACGGCGGCTCGGTTACGACGACGGCCAGCGAAGGCTGGTTCGCACCGGCGGTCGGTGGGCAGGGCTCGGTGCTCGTGCTGCGGGACGGAGTCCGCACCGAAGTGCGCGCCGATGGACGCCCCGTCGGTCGCCTCAGCTTCGACGAGTATCGCTGGCCGATCGAGTCGGGCGAGGACTGGGTCTTCCGGCCGCGCGGCAAGGACGAGGAGGAACTGACTCTCCCGGAGCTCTGGCGCGCACAGGGCGAGGCGCTGCCGCGGGCGACGGCGGCGGAAGTCCGGGCGGAGCTGCATGCGCGCCTGGTGCGGGTCTTCTCGGTGCTCTTCTTGCCGTTTCTGGCGATGCCGCTGGGGCTGGGCGGCGGGCGCGGCGGCCAGACCGCCGGCATTGCGGTCGGCCTGCTGATTCTCGTCTTTTACGAGCAGCTCCTGCAGTTCGCCCATGCCATGACCGCGCTCGGCTATGTCTCGCCCTGGCTCGCGCTGTGGCTGCCGTTCGGGCTATTCGCGTCCGGCAGCCTCGCCTTCTTCGTGCGGACCAGCCGCAGCGTCGAAGCTGACCCGCTGGGCGCGCCGGCCGCCCGCCTGGATCCCATCCTGGCCTGGATCGGCCGCGCCTTGCCAAGTCTGCGGCAATCGACCTGATGCCCGTCCTCGATCGTTACGTCACGCGCCTGTTCCTCCGCCGATTCGTGGTCCTGCTGTTCGGCCTGGTGGCGCTGATGGTCATCCTCGACTTCCTGGCCAACGCCGACGAGGTGATCGCCGACGGTGCCGACAGCATCGCCGCTCTGGCGCGCTATGTCGGACTGCGTCTGCCTGACATTCTGCTGCGCGCCATTCCCTTTGCCGTGTTGCTCGGCGGGCTTCTGACGATGGCGGGCCTCACCCGTCACAGCGAGTTGACGGCGCTGCGCGCCGTCGGCGTTTCGCAGTTCCGGATCATGATTGCGCTGGCGCCGGCCGCGCTCCTGGTCGCCGTGCCGCAGTTCTGGATCGGCGACCGACTGCTGCCGCCGGCGGCCGCGGCCTTGCAGCGTTGGGGCGTCGGCGACGTCGAGTCCGCCTTCGCCCGCGACGAGCAGGGCATGATCTGGCTGCGTCAGGACCCCGACATCGTGCGGGTCGGTAGAGTGGATCTCGACGGGCCATCCCTGTCCGACGTCACGATCTTCCGCCGGGACGACGAGGGCCGTATCCTGGAGCGGATCACGGCCGGCCGTGCCGTTCGCGACGGCCGGGATTGGACCCTGCTGGACGTGACGGTTTCGCAGATCGGCACTGGCCGCTCGGCGCATCTGCAGCGCACGCGGTGGGAGGGCGGTCCGGATGCGGCACTGCTGCAGTCGCTCGCCTCGCACCCCCGGCAGATGTCGTTCGCGCGGGTGGCGCAGCTCGCCACATCCCCGGGCACCGGCAGCGGGCCGACCTATCTCTACGCTGTCTGGATGCACCGCAAACTGGCCGAACCGCTCATCACGCTGCTGATCGTCTTCCTGGCCGTCCCGCTGGTTCAGGGGCTCCGGCAACGCGCGGGGGTCGCCCCGATCGTGGCGGTCGGGATCGTGATCGGCTTTCTCTTCTTTACCCTTGACGGGTTGGTGCTCGCGCTGGGCGAGGCGGGACTGCTGCCGCCTGTCCTGGCCGCCTGGGGCCCGGTCGTCGCCTTTGCGGCGATCGCGGGCACGCTCGCCCTGCGGCACGAATGGCGATAGGGATGCGTAACAAGCCGCCGGTGCTCGGCCTGTTGGTCAATCGTCGCAGCCGCCGCAATCGGCATGGTCTGGCTGGTATCGACGCCATTCTCGCCGAGCGGCCGGAGGTCGTTCCGGCGCTGCTCGACGATATCGCCGATCTGCCGCAGGCGCTTCGTGATCTGGCGGCACGCGGCGTCGACCTGCTTGCGATCAATGGCGGCGACGGCACGGTTCAGGCCGTGCTGACCGAGTTGATGAACGGCCGACCGTTCCCCGAGCCGCCGCCGCTGGCGGTACTCGCCGGCGGCACCACCAACATGATCGCCGGTGATGTGGGACTCCGCGGCGGGCCGGCGCCGGCCCTGCGCCGGCTCGTGGCACGGCTGGACGATCCGGCGCTGCTCACCGAAGCGGTCGAGCGCGCGGTCATTCGGGTCGAGCACCGGCCGGGCGAGCCGCCGATGTTCGGCATGTTCTTCGGCACGGCAGCGATCTACCGCGCGATCCTGTTCTGCCGGCGCATGGCTGCTGCGGTTAGTATGCCGTCGGGCTTCGCCTCGGCCGTCACCCTCGCCGGTGTCCTTGGGCGTCGATTGGTCCGGCGCGGCGAGGCGGCGGACGAGGTGGTCCGCGGCGACGACATGGCCGTCCGGTTCGACGACGGCCCACCGCTTCAGGGCCGGCGTCTGCTGGCCCTTGTGACCACGCTCGATCGTCTGGTGCTCGGTTCGCGGCCGTTCTGGGGCAATGGCCCCGGCGATCTGCGCTACAGTGAGGTCGCCTATCCGCCGGCCGGGCTGTTTCGCGCAGTCCTGCCTTTCATGTATGGCGGCGAGGCGCGGCGGCTGCCGTCCGATGACTATTGCAGCCGGTCAGCCCGTCGGATCGCGATCGAGATGCATTGTCCCTTCACCCTGGACGGCGAGCTGTTCGACGTCACGCCCGGGGTCCCGGTCCGGCTCGACGAGGGCGGCCGCGTGCGGTTCGTGCGACGCTGATGCGCAGTGCGGACGGTCGGGATCGAAGCGACCATCGGAGAGGAGCTGCGGCAACCGCTTTGGGATGCGGTCCATGCCATGGCCGGAGCCATTCGCGCCCGGCACGGCGACACGGTAGCCGCGCTCCTGTTCTACGGCTCCTGCTTGCGCGACCGCGTCGATGCCGACCGGGTGCTCGATTTCTATCTGTTCGTGGACCGGTACCGCGATTTCCATCGGCATTGGGGGGCGGCGGCGCTCAACGCGCTGGTGCCTCCCAACGTCTACTATATCGAGGCCCCGTTCGAGGGGCGCGTGCTGCGCGCCAAATATGCCGTGCTGTCGCTGGGCGCGCTCGCACGTCAGACGGCGCCCGGAGCATTCCAGCCGACGCTCTGGGCACGGCTTGCGCAACCCTGCGCGCTGGCCTATGCGCGCGATGCCGGTGCCGAAGCAGCGGTTCGCAAGGCGCTGACGTCCGCCTTTCTGACAATGATCGTGGAAACCGTGCCGCTGCTGCCGCCGCGCTTTTCGCCGCGCGAGCTCTGGACCCGCGCCTTCGGCTGCACCTATGCCACCGAGATCCGGGCCGAGCGAAAGAATCGGCCGGATCAGCTCTATGAGGCGTCCCGCGCTCGCTTCGATACCCTGACCCACGCGGCCGTCGCCGCCGGACTGGTGCCGGGGTGCATGCCGGCCGCGGGCGCCGAAGCGATCTGCCGGCGCACCGACCCGATGCGCGCCCGCGTCGCCCGCGCCCGCTGGACGGCACGGCGCGTGGTCGGCCGGGGCATGCACGTGCTGCGCTTGACCAAGGCGGCCTTCACCTTCGCCAACGGTCTCGATTATGCCCTATGGAAGATCGGGCAGCATTCCGGCGTGTTCGCGCAGCCGACGCCCTGGCAGCGCCGGCACCCGCTCATGGCTGCGCCGGTCCTGGCATGGCGACTGTTTCGCCGCGGGGCTTTCCGATAGGCCGGTACTCGGCGGCGGCGCCGTTCCGCCCCTTCAGCATTCCGATCTCTGCCGCCACCTGCTCGAAGGCGGCCCGGATCTGCTCGATCTGCGCCGGGCTGTGCGCGGCCGATACGCTGCACCGCAGCAGCGAGGCGCTGTTCGGGGTGCCGGGCGGGATCGCCAGATTGACGTAGACACCGGCCCGGAACAGCTTGTTCCAGAACTGCACCGCCGCATCCTGGTTCGGCATTCGCACCGCCACGATCGGGCTCGGCGTCGAGTCCGGGGTTAGGCCGAGGCGCCGCAGGCCCTCGTGCAGCGCATGGGCGTTTCGCCACAGCGCGTCCCGCAGTTCCGGGCGCTGCCGGAGCTGCGCCAGTGACGCCGAGGCCGCGCTCAGATTGGCCGGAGAGAGCGAGGCGGTGAACATGTAGGGCCGGCTCGCGAACCGCAGCAGGTCGAACTTGGGATGGTTCGATCCGCAGAACCCGCCCATCGAGGCGAGACTCTTGCTGAACGTGCCGACGATGAAATCGACCTCGTCGGAAACTCCGGCCTCCTCGGCGACGCCCCGCCCGGTGGGACCGAACACGCCGACCGAATGCGCCTCGTCGAGATAGAGATAGGCGCCGTGCTTGCGCTTGACCTCCGCAAACTCGGCGAGCGGGGCGATATCGCCGAACATGCTGTAGAGGCCCTCGACGATCACCAGCTTGTTGCGGCCGGTCCCGCCGATTCGTTCCAGCCGCTTGTCGAGGTCGCTCGGCGAGTTGTGCCGGAAGCGGATGATAGTGGCGCCGCTGAGCTTGCACCCGTCGTAGATGCTGGCGTGGCAGTCCGCGTCGATCAGGATCACGTCGTCGGGGCCGGCGAGGCCCGAGATCGCGCCGAGGTTCGCCTGATAGCCGGTCGAGAACACGATCACCGACCGCACGCCGAGAAAGTCGGCCAGATCTCGCTCAAGGGCCCGATGTGCGGAGTAGGTGCCGTTGGCGATGCGTGAGCCCGTCGTCCCGGTTCCCTGGTGGGTGATACTGTCGCGCGCGGCCTCGACGCAGGCGGGATCGAAGGTCAGGCCGAGATAATTGTTGGTTCCGGCCAGGAGTATGCGGCGTCCGCCGACGACCGCCTCCGTCGCAGACCGGATCTCGTCCATGCAGACGCCGAACGGGTCCATCCCGGCGCGCAGAATATGTTCGTGCTGCCCAGGAAGCGCAGCAAACTTGTCGAAGAGATCCATGAGTTACTTCGCGCCCGTCAATTGGTGGATGGCGTTAACCAGATCCCCGACCGTGCGGATCTCCGAGATGAGGTTCATGGGGAAGGACACGCCGTATTCATCCTCGATCTCCATGATGAGATCCAGGACGGCGACCGAGTCGATTTCCAGATCCGTCGTAATATGTGTCTGCGGGGTCAATTCCACGTCGCGAACGTTGAACGGGGCCAACAGTTCGCTCATCCGCCGCAATACGGGGTCTTCGTGTTGCTGCATCGTATGGATTGTTCCCGCTGCGCTCGCGCGCCCGTTCTTGATCACGAAAGATCCCCCCGGATCGCGGTCCACCTGCCGGCCGGACCCTCTCAGAGCCAGCCCTGCTCTCCATACCAGCCCAGCGTACGCCGGAATCCCTCGTTCACCCCCACTTCAGGCACCCAGTCCGTCTGCTCGGCAAGCGGGTTGTTCCGGCAAACCCAATCGATATGGCACAGTTCCCGAACCTTTCCAGGAGAAATTCTGGGTACTCCGCCTAGCAGTTGACATTTTACCACACTGATGTGTCCTGCCAGCCACAGGGCTGGCCGGGGCACCGGGACGCAGATGACGCGCCGATCGAGACACCGGCTCGCCGCAGCGGCGATTTCCCGCCACGAATAGCCTAGCGCGCATCCGTCCCGCAACTCATACGTAGCACCCCGCCCGGCATCGGTTGTGAGCAACGCCAGGATCGCTGCCACGAGGTCATCGACATAGATCAGGGAGACCCGGGACTCGGCGAAGCCGGGGACCGGAAGGATGCCGCGTGCGAGCAGGCGGAAGATGTCGAGCGTTGCCGTGTCTCCGGGGCCGTAGACCGCGGGCGGCCGCAGGATCGTGAAGTCCAGCTCCGGCCGCGCCGCCAGCGCCGCCTCGGCACGGCGCTTGCTGGCGGCATAGTCCGACAGGCCCGGCTCGCGCGCCGCCAGCGAGGAGAGCAGCACGATCCGGGGCGGCTGCGGGCGGGCCGCGCACACGGCCGTCAGCCGCTCGGTGGCCTCCGCGTTGACCCGGTCGAAGTCCGCTGCGTGCAGGGCCCGGGTCAGCCCGGCGGCGTGGACGACCGCGTCGGCGCCGGCGACGAGCCGGGTCAGGCTGTCGGCATCCTCGAGCGAGCCGGGTACGCCGACCACTGCGGCCAGACTCTCCAGATCCGGCGCCGGCCGGCGCAGCAGGATGCGGACACGGTATCCCTCGGCCGCGAGGCGCCGGACCAGGCGGCGACCGATGAATCCGCTTGCGCCGGTGACGGCGATGACCCGGTGTCGGCGTGGCATGCGGAGAACGGCAGGTCCGCTCTGCGCCGGGGTGCTGCTCGCGATCTACCCCTCGGCGGCCAGCTTGGCCGGCGCGCCGCGGGCGGCGTAGCGGCCCGCAAGATAATTGGCCCGCGCGGTCGCGCGGCTCAGCTTGCCCGAGGAGGTGAGGGGCAGGCTGTGCGGCGGCACCAGGACCACCTCGCAATCGACCCCCGCCGCGTTCCGAACCGTGGCGGCGACTTGGTGCTTGAGGCGTTCGCGGGCGCCGCCGTCGGACAGGCGGCACTGCACGACCACCACCACCGCCTCGGCCCCGTCGGTTCCGATCACCGAGAACGCCGCGGCGTCGCCCTGACGCAGCCCGGGCAGCCGCTCGACGGCCCACTCGATGTCCTGCGGCCAGATGTTGCGGCCATTGTGGATGATCAGATCCTTGCTGCGCCCGGTAATCACCAGAGAGTCGTCGATCAGGTAGCCGAGATCGCCGGTGTCCAGCCAGCCGTCCTCGTCGATCACGGCTGCCGTCGCCGCGCCGTCCTGATAGTAGCCGGCCATCAGGCTCGGTCCGCGGATTAGGACGCGGCCGACCCGGCGGTCGGGGAGGGGCCGCCCGGCCGGATCGGCGATGCGCAGTTCGTGTCCGGGCATGACCCGGCCGCACAGCACGAAGGCACGGCTTGTCTCGGCGTCCGCGGCCTCGTCCGATGCCGCCGCACTGGACTGCCCGAGCGCCGCGCGATCGACCGTGTCGACCTCGAAGCCGCGATCGAGCGGGGCGAAGCTCACGGCCAGCGTGGCTTCGGCCAGCCCGTAGCTCGGCACGAAGGCCGTGCGGCGGAAGCCGTAGGGTGCAAAGGTCTCGGCGAACCGGGTGAGCACGTCCGGCCGGACCATGTCGCCGCCGATGCCGGCGACCCGCCAGGACGAGAGGTCGAGTGTTGCCGCCGCGCCGTTCGCCGCCCTGCGGGCGCACAGTTCGTAGCCGAAGGACGGGCTGAAGGCGAGCGTGCCGCCGTTCGCCGCGATCAGTTGCAGCCAGAGCAACGGTCGGCGGGCGAAGTCCATCGTCGCCAGATAGTCCACCGAGAGCTGCGACAGCATCGGCGTGATGCAGAAGCCGACCAGGCCCATGTCGTGGTAGAGCGGCAGCCACGAGACACAGCGGTCGCCGTCGCGGACGCGCATGCCGTGCAGGATGATGCTCTGCGCGTTCACGGTCGCGGAGCGCTGCGTCACCATCACGCCTTTCGGCGCACTCGTGCTGCCGGACGAGAATTGGATGTAGCACAGCTCGTCGCGGCCCAGCGGCCGCAGGTCCCCGCCCTCCGGCTGGGCCAGGAACTCGTCCGGCGCGCCGACGAGGCCGATGCCGAGGGGGCCGGTCGCCTCGCGCAGCATGTCGACCAGCTCGGCCGGCCCGATCGCGGCCGATGCGCCTGCCGCCGCGATCATATGCCGCAACTGCCGCACATAGGCCTCGCGGCCGCCGAGATTGACCGGGAGCGGTAGCGGCACCGGAACGAGGCCGGCATATTGGCAACCGAAGAAAAAGGCGTGGAATGCAGGCGACGTTTCGGCGAGAAGTGCGATCCGCGCGCCGCGCGGCAGGCCCAGCCGGTTCAGCCGGCGCGCGGTCGAGACCGCCCGTTCGCGCAATTCCGCATAGGGCAGCCGCGCAACCAGCTCGCCCCGGACGCTATAGTAATTGAAGCCGGTCTCGGCGCGCGCGGCATAGTCGAGCCCTTCGGTCAGGGTCTCGAACCGCCCGTGGTCGAACGGTACTGCGGCGCTGGAGGTCGGCGTCGGAGAATGCATGCCGGGATTGTTCCGTGAATCGGGATCGGACCTTGATAGCGCAAGAGGGCTTCCAGATGGTATGGAAATCCGTCGGGTTTCAAGCGTCTGCCGATTCCTGTGCATAATTATCCGGGTGCCGCCGGTCCGCTCCCGAAGGCGCCGGGGTCGCTCGAACCGCCCTCTTACACCGGGTTGGGGAGCTGTGGTAGTCGATATGTCCCGTCTCTGACATCGGTCACCGTCCGGCGCCGCCGCCGCGAATTCTCGAGCCACCAACCGCGTCCCATGAACACCACACCGGCCGCCGACCGCGCCGGCGCAGCAGGAACTCAGCGAAGTTCCGCTCCGACGGTGCCGGCTCGCTTCCCGTGCGACTCCGTCTGGTTCCGCCGGACCTGCTGCCTCGCGGCCGTTGTCGGGGGACTCGCCATGGCCGGAGCTGCGGCGGCAGAGCCGTCCGATTGGCAGCCGATCGAGACGCCGCACGAGGTGCGACTCGCCGCCGTTCCGGAACCGGTATCGCCCGTGGCGCCGCCGCGGATGCCCGACCGGCTCGTCGATCGCATGAAGCCCTACGCCCTCACCATCTACGGGGGCCAGTCGATCACCAGCGACTTCACCTCGATCTTCTACTCGCCCCACAGAGCGGACTTCGAGAATACCTACCTCGCAACCCTGGCCCTCTCGGCGCGGGTGGCGTCGCTCACCGACCATCTCGCGCTTGAGCTGGAGGCGGCCGTGGGCCGTCGCTTCGGCGATGCCGAACTGTGGGAGTTCCACACCGCGCTGTTCCTACGCTGGGACGACTTCCCCTGGAACGACACCGTCTACACCACCGTCGGCCTCGGCCTGTTCGGCCCGTCCTATGCGACCGAGATCTCGGAAACCGAGCTGGACAAGAGCGGCAACGACAAGGGTTCGAAGCTGCTGAACTATTTCGCGCCGGAGATTACCATCTCGCCGCCGGACAACCGCGATCTTGCCCTCATCGTGCGGCTGCACCATCGCTCGGGCGTGTTCGGGCTGTTCAACGGCGTCAGTGGCGGCTCCAACTTCCTCGTCTTCGGCCTGCGGCACCGCTTCTGACGCGGTACGCTCATTCCGCGGCGATGCCCAGGGCTCGCGGCGCGGAGCCCGCCCGTCGCACGATTTCGGCCTGACGACGGAGGTCCTCGTCGGACATGCCGGGATAGCAGGGCAGGACCACCAGATGCGCGAGCGCCGCGCGGGCGGTCGCCGGATCGAGTTCGGGCCGGCCCGCAGGGGCGGCGACCGCCTGCGAGCGCGGCAGGTTGGCGCCGTCGAAGCCCTCTTCCCGCAGGGCCCGGATCAGCCCGATCGGATCGTCGGCCAGAATTGGGAACACCCAGTAATTGTGGATACTGTTGGCCGCGGCCGGACAGGTCACCGCACCGTCGATCAGACGCCGCAGCCGCTCGCCCATCTCGGCGTAGCGCTCGAGGCTGCCCTCGCGCCAGTGCCGCAGGCGCCGCTCCAGCACCGCCAGCAGCGGGGCCGAGGGCTGCTTGCGGATCTTGCGCGCCGATCCGAGCTTGGCGACATTGCGGACCGCCTCGCTGACCGGGTCCTCATAGTCCTTGCCGAACCGGCGGAACAGCCGAAACAGCAGCCCGAACACCGGCGGCAGAGTGATGATTTTGAGCGCTGCGAACTTCAGTAATCGTGAACGGTAGGCGCTCGTTTCCTGGACCGGATAGTCGGCCTGGATCGCCCGCATGCGCTGCAGCAGGTCGGCATCGCGCACGCGGAAGATGCCGCCGCCGAGCGCGGTCGCCGTCTTGAGCGGGCCGAAGCTGAACATCGAGACGTCGGCATCGGGATGGCCGCGATACCGTTGGCCGTCGAAGGCCTGCGCGCAGTCTTCGATCACCAGCAGGCCGTGCCGGCGCGCCACAGCGATCACCGGGTCGAGGTCAAGCCGGGTGCCGAACAGATGGGCGACGACGATCGCACGCGTTCGCGGCGTGATCGCCCGCTCGATCAGGTCGATGCGCGGGGCCATCCGCTCGATGTCCAGGTCGACCGGCACCGGCGTCAGCCCGAGTCGCTCGACGATCCGGATCATTCCCTTGATGTTGAGCGCGGAAAACAGAATCTCGCTGTCCGGCGGCAACGCCAACGCCTGCAGCAGCAGGTCGAAGCCGCTGCGCACCGAGAAGCACACCAAGGCGTCGCCGTCCGGCGACCAGAATTCCTCGATTCGACGCTGGCACTCCGCGCGATCGCCGGGCACGAAACAGCGCCCGAGGCCGTAGGCTAGATCGCCCCAGCCGATCTTCAATTGGGTTCGCGGCCACATGGTGACAGATTGTCCTAAGCGATCATTTACACTAGGAAGGTTCGGCCCTTTGGGCTACCGAATTGTGCATTTGTGAGTCTCCACGCAGTACGAAAGAGCCGTCCATGGTCACGACGTCCCCTGCCTCGGAGCCGAAGACGGCGAGCTTGGCCCAGCGCTTCCGCAAGGCGCGCCGCCGCTACGTCAAGCATTATGGCAAGGAAGGCATCCGGGCGCTGTTCGGGTTTCTCGGCCGGCAATCCCTGGTGGGCGACCCGCCGGTGTTCGAGACCGAGCAATTCCCGTTTCTGCGCGAGCTCGAGGCGAACTGGCAGGTGATCCGCGCCGAGCTGGACGGAATTCTCGAGGCCCGCGAACACCTGCCGCCGTTCCAGATGATCTCGCGCGATCAGAAGAGGATCGCCAGGGACGACCGCTGGAAGACGTACATCCTGTTCGGCTTCAAGTACAAGTCGGAGCGCAACTGCGCGCGCTGCCCGGAGACGACGCGGCTGCTGGAGCAGGTCCCGAACCTGCACACGGCGATGTTCTCGATCCTGTCGCCCGGCTACCACATTCCGCCGCATCGCGGGGTGACCAAGGGGCTGATCCGGACCCATCTCGGGCTCAAGGTGCCGAAGGCAGCGGAGCGCTGCCGGATCCGGATCGACGACCGCATCTGTCATTGGCAGGAGGGCCGGTGCCTCGTGTTCGACGACACATTCGACCATGAGGTCTGGAACGACACGGACGAGGAGCGCGTCGTTCTGTTGTTCGATTTCGAACGCCCGCTGCGGCTGCCGGGCCGGATCGTCAACCGCGCCTTCCTGGGGGGCATCCGCTGGACCGCCTACGTGCAGGAGGCCCGCAAGAACGTCTCCGAATGGGAGGAGCGGTTCGAAGGCGCGGTGCGCTGGGCGGACGCGCAGCACATCGACTCGGACGGCCCCCGTCCGCCGCGCTGAGGGCCGCGCGAGCGGGCTGAACTTCGCCGCCCGGCGCTCGTTCACGGCTGCGGACGGGCGCGGGCCATTGCCTGCGCGCCCGCGTGGCGACCCGGGGAGCGGCGTGTGGCCGGCGAAACCGGTTCGGACGACGCGCGCTTTCTGCGCCCCACGCTGATTGTCCTCGGGGTCGTCGTCCTCGCCCTGTTCGCGTGGCGCATCCGTAGTGTTCTGCTGCTCGCTTTCGGCGCGGTTCTGGTCGCGATCCTGCTGCGCATGCTCGCCGACCTGATCGCCCGGGGCACGCATCTCGGCGGCGTCTCGCGCTCGCGGCCGCAATCCTTCTGCTTACGGTGCTGGCGGCAATTGCCGCGGCGATGTTCGGCAGCGAGGTCCGCGCGCAGGTCGGCACTCTGTTCGAAACCCTGCCCCGCGCCTGGGAGGCGCTCCAGGACCGGCTCGGGTCCGACAGTCCGGGTGAGACGCTGCTGCAGCGGCTCGCGGAGGGCGGCACCGGCATTCTTGCCCGGCTCGGGGCGTCGCCATCGCGGTGCTGGGAGCGACCGCCGATCTCCTGCTCGTCCTGTTCGGCGGCATCTCTTTAGCGGCGCAGCCCGGCCTCTATGTCCGCGGCCTGTTCCTTCTCGGTCCGGGCGGAGGCCGCGAGAAGGCCCGGAAGGCCGTCGAGGCTTGCGGCCGCGCCCTGAGCCTCTGGCTTCTCGGCCAGCTCGTCTCGATGTGCATCGTCGGCGCGCTGACGACGGTCGGCCTGTGGCTCGTCGGCGTGCCCTTGGCGCTCGCGCTCGGCCTGCTGTCGGGTCTGGCGGAGTTCGTGCCGATCGTCGGGCCGATCGCTGCGGCGGTCCCGGGGCTGCTGCTGGCGTTCTCGCGGGACATGACGATGACCGTCTGGGTGCTGGCGGTCTATCTCGGCATCCAGCAGATCGAGAGCAACATGCTGCTGCCGCTGATCGAGCGCCGGCTGGTGTCGCTGCCGCCGGCCCTGACGCTCTTCGCCGTGGTGGCGATGGGCATGCTGTTGGGGCCGCTCGGCGCCCTGTTTGCGACTCCGCTCACCGTGGTCGCGTTCGTGCTGGTCCGGATGCTGTATCTCCGCGAGACGCTGGGCGTGCCGGTGCCGATGCCGGGCGAGGATGCGGCGCCGTCGGACCGGAACTGACCGACCTCTCGGTCGCGGCAGTGATCATGATGCCGGGAACGAGCGTGGCATCACCTGTGTTCGTTCGGCATCCCTCCGGCCGCGCACCGTATCCGGGCCGGGCGGGGACGACTCCGCTCACCACCGAATAAAGGATTCCGACCGTGGCCAACTCCCCTCGCGAGAACTTTGTTCACTGGCTGCGCGACGCGCACTCGATGGAGGTCGGCACGCTCGACGACCTTGAGAAGTTCGCGAAGCGCATCGACCAGTACCCGCAGCTCAAGACCCGTATCCAGCAGCATATCGAGGAGACGCGAGGGCAGGAGCGGCGCCTCAAGGAGCTGCTGGAGAGCATGAACGAGAGCACCTCCGGGCTGAAGCAGGCCGTGACCCGCGTCGCCGGCAACGTGCAGGCGATGGTGGGTACACTGTTCTCCGACGAGGCGCTGAAGAATGTGATCGCCTCCTACGCCTTCGAGCACTTCGAGATCGCCAACTATCGCGCCTTGTTGACGACGGCCGAGCAGGTCGGGGACACCCGCGCGCTGCAGGTCCTGCAGCAGAATCTTCGCGAGGAGGAAGCGATGGCGCAGTGGTTGGAGCAGCATCTGGCGGAGATCACCCGCCGATATCTCGATCTCGACGCCTCCGGCGCCGGCGGCAAGTCCTGAGCCGTATTTGCTGCGTTCGATCGCGTTGACACGCCGGCATATTGTCCTGACGGCTCTGACCCGACGGGCGGTTGGCGCCTGTCGGTCGGCATTCCGGCCTTGCACCGGCGTCGCGATGGAGCCGCCTGGGAGCCTTCCAGTCGGACAGATGTAGCTCTCGGCCCGCGTCGCCGGCGGCGTTCCGGCCGGGCTGGACCGAAAATGCAGGTGTCGACGTGACCGCCCGGTCCGGAGCCGCTAATGTTCGTCGGGACGAGGCAGACAGCGGAACCGGAGAATGGGCGAGATGGGCGAGAGTTACACCGTTGCGGACGCGACGGCGGAGTTTCTCCAGGCGTGTGGCGTCGGCGCCGCGTTCGGTGTGGTGTCGATCCACAACATGCCGATGCTGGACGCGATCGGCCGGCGCAACGCCATCCGCTTCGTGCCGGCCCGCGGCGAGGCCGGCGCCGGCAGCATGGCCGATGCCTATGCGCGCGTGACCGGCGGTCTCGGTGTCCTGTTCACCAGCACCGGTCCGGGCGCCGCCAATGCGGTCGGGGCCTTGGTCGAGGCGCGCTTCGCGGGCAGCCCGGTTCTTCATCTCACCGGCCAGACGGCAACGCCGCATCTCGATCGCGGCCGCGGTACGGTCCACGACGTGCCGGACCAGCTCGGCATGCTGCGATCGGTGTCCAAGGCCGCCTATCGGGTCCAGTCGCCGGAGACGGCGCTCGGGACGCTGATCCGGGCGGCGGCAGAAGCGATGACGCCGCCGACCGGACCGGTCAGCGTCGAGATTCCGATCGACGTCCAGCGTGCGGCCTTGCGGCGTCCGGCGATGCTGGAGCGTTTCACGCTGCCGATTCCGCCGCCATTGCCGCCTGCGGAGGCCGCGCTCGACGCTCTGGCCGCGATGGCTGCGCAGGCCCGACGCCCGGCACTCTGGATCGGCAGTGGCGGCCGGCACGCGGGTGCGGCGGTTGCCCGTCTCGCGGAGATGGGCTTCGCCGTCATCACCAGCATGGCCGGCCGCGGCGTCCTCTCGGAGGAGCACCCGATGGTGCTCGGCGCGTTCAACAATACGCCGCCGGTCGAGCGGTTCTACGAAAGCGTGGACCTGCTGGTGATCGCCGGCTCGCGCGTGCGCGGCCACGAGACGCGGGACTTCGCGCTCCGCCTCCCGAAGCGCCGCGCCCAGATCGACGTCGACCCGCTCGCCAACGGCCGTACCTATTCGTGCGAACTGTTCGTCTGCGGCGATGCGGCGCTCACGCTGACCGGGCTCGCCGACCGGCTGGAGGCGCAACGCTACGCGGCCGAGTCCGGCTATGCGGGCGAGGTCGAGGCGCTGAAGGAGCGTGCCCGCCGTGAGTTCCGCGACAATCTGCAGGCGTACGGCTCGCTCGCCGAGCAGCTCCGCGCCGTGATGCCGCGCGACGCGCTGTGGGTGCGCGACATCACGCTCAACAACACCACCTGGGGCAACCGGCTGTTCCCGGTCTACGGTCCGCGCGACAGCGTCTACTCGGTGGGCGCCGCGATCGGCATGGGCCTCAGCCATGCGATCGGCGCGGCCATCGCGGCGCCCGGCCGCAAGGTCGTGGCGATGTGCGGCGATGGCGGCTTCTTCCTGAACATCGCAGAGATCTGGACGGCGGCGCAGGAGAAGCTCGACATCGTCTTCCTCGTCATGAACGACAAGGGCTACGGCGTCATCAAGCACATCCAGGACGTGTTCCACGAAGGCAGGCACTATTTCGCCGACATGCAGCACCCGGACCTCCAGGCGCTCGCGGCCCTGTGCGGAATGGGCTTCGAGCGGGTAACCCGCGCCGAAGGGGTCGGCGAGGCCGTCGGACGCGCGCTCGCCGCCGGCGGACCGTCGCTGGTGGAGGTCGACATGACCGCGATCGGACCGTTCCCGCCCTATTTTCGGGCGCCGGAGCCGTCGCAGCGGGATTGACCGGAGCCGCGCGTCCTGGAAGCGGGGAACTGGGCCCAGCCGATGGCCGGGCCGTCCCTGTCCCACCGAAGCCGCGGGAGCCCGATTAGGGCCGCGGCCCGCCCCCGGCGAGGCCGATCGCGCCGTCGGTGTCGGCCCCGTCGAGGGCCGCCCCGCACAGGTCGGCGCCGGTCAGGTCGGCGTGGCGCAGGGTCGCGCCGCGCAGGTCTGCGTTGCGCAGGCGGGCGCCTTCCAGGACCGCGCCGGCGAGATTGGCACCCCGGAGGTCGCTGTCGGTCAGATCGGCGCCGCGGAGCATCGCCTCGGCAAGATTGGCGGGCCAGAACAGTGCGTTCGCGCCGTTGATCGGCATCGGGCCGAGCTTCGCCCGGTGCAGCGTGGCCCCGGTCAGATTGGCGCCCCGCAGTCGGACGCCGCGCAGGTCGGCGTCGCTTAGGATCGCGCCGTACAGCAGAGCTCCGGTCAGGTCGGACATGGTCAGCCGCGCGCCGCTCAGGTCGGCGCCGGTCAGGGTCGTGAGCTCGAGCCGTGCGGCGGACAGATCGACGCAGGCGAGGCGCACGCCGGCAAGATTGAGCGTCGAGAGGTCCGCCTGGGTACCCTCGCACCCTAGGCTGTTCACCCAACGCAGGTGCTCGCGGATGATGAGCTGGATCGGACGGTCGATTTCGTCCAGCCGCCGCGGCAGCCGCGCCCGCGACAGGATCGTCCTCTTCAGATCGTCCGGCTTGAAGTGGGCGGCGGTGAGGTCGGCGCCGCCGAGGTCGGTGCCGTTCAGCACGGCGCCGGACAGTACCGCCCCGTTCAGCAGGCAGTTGACGAGCGAAGCGCCGGTGAGGTCGGCGCCGGAGAAGTTCGCGCCGCGCAGGTCGCTGTCGGCGAAGTCCGCATTGATCAGCCGGGCGTTGCGGAAGTTCGCGTTCTGGAGGTCGGTGCGGCGTCCGACCGCGCCGCTCAGCTTGGAGCCGGACAGGTTGGCGTTGGCGAGGACCGTCTCTTCGATGACCGTGCCGCGGCTGCCGCGGGCCGGGCGCAGGCCCTCATCCTGCGTCCAGGTCACCAGGACTGCATCGCGGATATCGGCGCCTTCGAGATTGGCCGAATCGAAGTTGGCGCGCCTCATCGAGGCGCCGCGGAGGTCGGCCTTGGAAAGATTCGCGAAGCGCAGGCTGGCCCCTTCGAGGTCGGCGCCGAACAGGTTGGCGCAGGACAAGTCGGCCCGGTTGAACTTCGCATACTGCAGCCGGGCGCCGACCAGCTCGGCGCTGTTCAGCATCCTGTTCCGGAAGTCGAGCGTGGAGGCGTCGCGGGAGCTCAGGTTCAGCCGCCGTCCACCCGGAACGCCCCGCAGGAATTTCCGGTGCAGGTCGATCAGGGCATCGAGGGAACCCTGATCCAACGGTTCACTCATCCTCCCCCGGTCTCCCACCCGGCTGCGGCCGCGAGCCGGACAGCGGGTGCGGGCCGGCAGGCGACGACAACCCTCGCGGACAAAAGTTAAATGGGTGCGAACGTTCGGGCCCGGGTCGCGCTATTCTCGGTCCGGCCGGGCGGGAGGGGGCCATGCGCGTGCGTTCGAACGTTTTACTGGGAGCGGTGCTTCTGCTGCTCGTCGGTGGTGCCGGCGTGTTCCTGCTGTTCCGTAGCCCGGAGCCGGGGCGCGCCCCTGTATCTGATCCGGGAGCGCGGCCGGCGGAACCCGGGCCGGCCCTGGTTCCCTGTACGCTGCCCGACCTTCCGGCCGCGGTCGAATGCGGCACGCTGCCCGTCTTCGAGGACCGCGCCGCCGGCACCGGTCGGCGGATCGCGCTCAACATCGTCCGGTTTCCTGCACGGAACGGATCCCCCGGGGCGGAGCCATTGTTCCTGATTGCCGGCGGTCCTGGTGCGGCGGCCTCGGCGATGGCGCCGATCGTGCCGATCCGGTTCGGCAGGATTTGGCAGGACCGCGACATCGTCCTCGTCGATCAGCGCGGCACCGGCGGCTCGAACCGGCTCGACTGTGAGCTGTTCCCGACAGTGTCCTCCTATTTCGGCGAGCTGTTCCCGCCTGCGATGGTCGAGGACTGCCGCGACCGGCTGTCGGCTCGCGCGGATCTGCGCCTCTACACCACCCCGATCGCGGTGGACGACCTGAACGACGTTCGCGCCGCCCTCGGCTACGGCCGCATCCACCTGTACGGCAGCTCCTACGGCACCGCGGCCGCGCTCGCCTATCTGCGCCGTCACCCGGAGACGGTCCGCACGGTCACCTTGGAATCGGTGGTGCCGCTCGACGAGAACCCGCTGCTCCAGTTCGCGGCGGCCGGCCGGCGCGCGCTCGAGCTGCTGTTCGCGCGGTGCGCGGTTGACGCCGAATGCCGGCATGCCTATCCCGACCTCGCCCGGGACTTTCGGGCCGTGCTCGGCCGTCTCGAGGATGCCCCGGCGCGCGCGGTGGTCCGCGATCCGGCGACGGGCGGACCGGTCGCGGTCTCGCTGGGGCGGGACGCCTTCGTCACCGGGCTGCAGCTCGCGCTGTTCGATCCGCGTGCCTTCGACGAGATTCCCGGAGTGATCGCCGCGGCCGCGCGCGGGGAGTTCGGCCCGGCAGCGGAGACCGTGATCGCCGGCCGGGGGCTCTACGAACATGTCAGCATCGGCATGCACCTTTCGGTGCGTTGCTCCGAGGATGCGCCGGGCATCGCGCTTGCCGCCGCCGATCCGGCCGCCGCCGCTGGCTTCGTCGGTGATGCGTGGCTGCGTGCCTACCGGCAGGCCTGCGCCGTCTGGCCGCGCGGCACGCTGCCGCCGGGATACCATCGGCCGGTCGCCTCGGACGTGCCGGCTCTGCTGCTTTCGGGCGAGCTCGACCCCGCGACGCCGCCTGCCACCGGTGACCGGGTCGCCCGGCACCTCTCCAATGCGCGGCACGTCGTGCTGGCCGGGGCCTCGCACTGGAGCGGCGAGGCCGCGGGCTGCGCCGCGGCATTGATCGCAAGCTTCGTCGCCGCCGGCACGGTTGAGGGCCTGGACACCGACTGCGCCGGCAGCAGTCACTGACGGTTCCGCGTCAGTCGCCGACGGCCACGCCCTCGCGCCGGGGGTCGGCGCCGCCGACGAGGCGGCCGGGAAGGATCCGGATCGCGTGCAGGCCGCTGGTCATCGACCGCAGCGTCACCCGATGGCCGAGCGCCTCGAGGCCGGGCGCGAGTGCGGCCGCCGCCGTGCCGGCCTCGAGGTCGGTCGGCCCGTTGCGGTTGGCGATGTTGGGTAGCGCGACCGCGGCCTGTACATCCAGGCCCCAGTCGATCACCGCGACCAGCACCTTGGCCACGTACGGGATGATGCGCGAGCCTCCGGGCGACCCCACCGCCAGCGCCGGCCGCCCGTCCGGCCCGAAGCCGATCATCGGCGCCATGGCGCTGCGCGGCCGCTTGCCGGGCTCGACCCGGTTCGCCACGGCGACCCCGTCCGCCTCCGGCCGGAAGGCGAAATCGGTGAGCTGGTTGTTGAGCAGGAAGCCGCGCACCATGAGCCGCGACCCGAACGCGTTCTCGATGCTGCTGGTCATCGCGACGACGTCGCCCGCGGCATCGACGACCACGAGATGCGAGGTGGAGGGAGGCCGATCCGAGTCTTCCGGCGTGGCCCGCCAGGTCCGCCGCGCAAGCGGCCTGCCCGGCTCCGCCTTGCCCATGCTCCGCGCCGGGTTGATCCGCTGCGACCGGCGCGCCAGATAGGCGGGGTCGAGCAGCGCCGCGGCGGGAACGTCGACGAAGTCCGGGTCGGCGACGAACGCCGCGCGGTCGGCGAAGGCCAGCCGGCCGGCTTCCGCGAACAGATGCGCCGCGCGCAGCGTCCACGGTGCCTCCGCGGCGAGATCGAAGCGCTCCAGGACTCCGAGGATCTGCAGCACGGCGAGCGGGCCGGAGGAGGGCGGCGGCGGGCCGCACAGCCGCCAGCCGCGATAGCCGCCGCAGACCGGCTCCCGGCGCTTCGCCGCATAGCCGGCCAGATCGGCCGGGGACAGCAAACCCGGATTGCCGGGCGCGCTCCGCACCGCGGCGACGATGTCCCGGGCGATCTCGCCAGTATAGAACGCATCCGCCCCGCCCGAAGCGATCCGCCGCAAGGTATCGGCGAGCGCCGGGTTGTCGCGCACGAACCCGACCGGCAGCGGTGCCCCGTCCGGCGTGTGGAAGTAGCGTGCGGTCTCCGGGTGGCGCCGCAGATAGGGGTCGCCGGCAATCAGCGCGGCGAGCCGCGGCGAGACCGGGAAGCCTCGCTCGGCCAGCCGGATCGCCGGCTCGAACAGCGTTGCCCAGGGCAGGCGGCCGGCGTCGCGATGGGCCAGCTCCAGCATCCGCAGCAGGCCCGGCACGCCGACCGAGCGCCCGCCGACCACCGCGTCGAAGAACGCCATCGGCGTTCCGGCATCGTCCAGGAACAGGTCCGGCCTTGCGGCCGCCGGCGCCGTCTCGCGGCCGTCATAGGCGACCAGCCGGCCGGTTGCCGCATCGTGCCGGATCATGAAGGCACCGCCGCCGATTCCGGACGATTGCGGTTCGACGAGCGTCAGCACCATCTGCGCGGCGATCGCCGCGTCGACGGCGCTGCCACCGGCCCGCAGCATCGCGAGGCCGGCCTCGGCCGCGCGCGGGTGGGCGGCGACCACCATCTGCCGCTCGGCGACGACCGCCGCCTTCGCCCCGCCGCCGCCGGGGGGCTCCGGCTCCGGCCGCTCCTGCGCCGCCGCCGGCAGCGCCGCCAGCAGCGCCAGGCCGGCCAGCGCCGCGATACCGCCCCGGATCCTCCGGCCGTTCGGCATCGCGCTCATCAGAGGAAGCTGCGCGGGTCTTCGACCGGCTCCTGATAGAAGAGGCGGATCCACCCCTTGGCGATGCGCCAGACGAACCAGAGCGTGGCCGCGGCGAGCACGAGCCAGCCGATCAGGATCCACACCGTGATCCAGCCGACCGCCTGCATCAGCAGGCCCCACCAGAAGGTCCGGATCTGCCACACGGCATGCGATTCCAGCCAGGTTCCGCGCACGGGCTCCCGGTTGAAGTAAGCTATGACCGCGCCGATCAGCACCGTGAAGCCGGTGAGGAACGTAAGCGCGTACAGGCCGTATACGACGTGCGCCAGGATCGTCCGGTTGTCGGTCGGCGGTGGCCCGCCGGCCCGTGGCGGTGTTTCCGGCATGCTCTGCGTCATCGACGGCTCCGCAATCGTTGCGCGTGCCGGCTACGATCGACGCCGGCGTTGGCGCTGATGAAGAAAATCCGCTCGCCCATTTCCCGATCCGGACACATATCACTCCCCGTGAGTCAACCGAAGCAGGAGCCCTCGATGCCTCAGGATGCAAAGCCGAACCGGGATGCCGTCGTTTCGGGTCTGGAGAAGGCGATTGCCAACTCCTACACGTTGATGATCAAGACCCACAACTATCACTGGAACGTCGAAGGCCCCAACTTCGCCGGGCTGCATAACCTGTTCGAGGAGCAGTATCGCGACCTTTTCGACGCTGTCGACGAGCTGGCGGAGCGCCTGCGCGCTCTCGGTTCCTACGCGCCGGGCGGTCTGCAGGCATTCGGCGCTCTGACCTCGATCAAGGATGCGCCCGACCAGCCGAAGGGCTGGCGCGACATGGTCCAGGACCTCGTCGCCAGCCGCGAGCAGATGCTGGCCGACGACCGTCAGCTCCTCGAGGCCGCGGAAGGGGCGGACGATCAGGTCACCGTCGACTTGATCACCGAGCGTATCGGTGTGAACGAGAAGAATATCTGGATGCTGAAGAGCATCATGGCGCAGTGATGTGTCGCGGCGGCTCGCGCTCTCGGTCCGGCCGCAGATAGCGCGTCGGCGCGGTGCCGAGCTCGCGGCGGAACATCGCCGTGAAGGCGCTCGGACTCGCATAGCCCAGGTCCAGCGCGACGCTGGTGACCGGCTCGCCGGCGGCGAGCCGCGTCAACGCCGCCAGCAGCCGCCGCCGTTGCCGCCACTGCCCGAAGCTGAGTCCCGTCTCGGCGAGGAACAGCCGGGCCAGCGTGCGCGCGCTGGCGCCGGCCGTTCGCGCCCACGCCTCCAGCTCGCGGGTGTCGCCCGGATTCCGCAGCAGCGCCTCCGCGACCGCGAGCACGCGCCGGTCGCGCGGCATCGGCAGGTGTAGCGGTGCCGCCGGGAGATCGCGGATCTGGTCGAGCGTCACCGCCATCAGCCGCCCGTCGGGACCGTCCGGTGTGTAATCGTGGGAGATCGCCGCCGCGCGCCGGATCAGCTCCCGCAGCAGCGGCGGCACCGCGACCACGCGACAGTCGCGCGGCAGCCACGGCGCGGCGTCGGCGGCGATGTAGAGCGTGCACATGCGGATCGCCGTGACCGCACGCACCTGGTGGGTCGTTCCGGCCGGCATCCAGACGGCGAGCCCGGGCGGGACCAGCCAGGCGCCGGCGTCGGTATGCACCGTCATCACCCCCGATTCGGCGTGAATCAGCTGCGCCCGCCGATGGTGGTGCGGCGGAATGACGTGCCCGGCCGGATAGTCGGCGGCGTAGCCGTGAATCGGCTGCGGCAACGCCTCCAGCGCCCGGACCACCGCCCCGGCGTCGCCGCTCTGTCCGGTTCTCGACATGGGTTGGCATTCTATCGAAAGACGGGCAAGGGCACAGCCCTTATCAATAGTCCATAAGACTCCGTCCGAGGGAGACGCCGTCATGTCCGCCTTGCGCGTCCGGCTCCTGTTCCTGAACGTCGGCCACGCCCTGGACCACCTGTTCATGCTGCTCTACGCGACCGCCGTACTGACGATGGGTACGACGTTCGATCTCTCCTATGGCGAGCTGCTGGCGCTGGCGACCCCGGGCTTCATCGCGTTCGGTGCCGGCGCGCTGCCGTCGGGCTGGCTCGGCGACCGCTGGAGCCGCAACGGCATGATGGTGATCTTCTTCGTCGGCATCGGCGCCGCCAGTCTCGTCACGGGCTTGGCCGATACGCCTGTGCAGCTCGCGATCGGGCTGTTCCTGATCGGGGTGTTCGCGTCGATCTACCACCCGGTCGGGATCGCGATGGTCGCCGAAGGGCCGTCGGAGAGCGTCGGCAGCCGCCTCGGCGTCAACGGCGTCTGGGGCAATATGGGCGTGGCGAGCGCGGCGCTGGTGGCCGGCGCGCTGGCGGAATGGTTCTCCTGGCGCGCGGCCTTTCTGGTACCGGGCGCGGTCGCAGTGGCGACCGGGCTCGCCTTCTGGCTGTTCGTGCGCTCGGCGCCGCAGATTACCGGCGGCGGCCGGCCGCAGAAGAAGGGCGTGGCGCTGACTCCTGGCTGGCAGCGGGTGCTGGTGGTGCTGATCATCGCCACGCTGTTCGGCGGCGTCGTCTTCAACGCCACGACGATCTCCCTGCCCAAGGTCTTCGACGAACGCCTCGCCAGCCTGGTCGCGACCCCGCTCGGAGTCGGCGCCCTGGCCGCCATCGTCTATGCCGTCGCGGCCTTCACGCAGATCCCGGTGGGCCGTGCGATCGATCGCTACCCGATCCGCCCGGTGTTCGCGGTGCTGGCGATCGGCCAGGTGCTGGCGCTGGCGCTGGCGGCGACCGCCTGGAGCTGGGGGATGTTCGTTGCCGCCCTGCTGGTCATGGTCATGGTGTTCGGGCAGATTCCGATCGGCGACGCGCTGATCGCCCGCTACACGCCGGACGTCTATCGCAGCCGGGTCTACTCGATCAAATACGTGATCTCGCTGGGTGTGGCTTCGCTGGCGGTGCCGACGATCGCCCTGATCTATGAGCTGGGCGGCGGTTTCATGGCGCTGTTCCTGGTCCTCGCCGGTGCCTCGGTCGTCATCACCGCGGCGGCACTGATGCTGCCGGGCCGTTTGGGCGAGGCCGTCGCCCCGGCGCCAGCGGAGTAGGGCGGCCCGGCGCTTGACCGGGCCTGTCGGGCGTTTTTCACTGGAGCGCGGACCTTCGGGTCCGCCCTTTCGATCCGGAGCGACGGGGAAGGGGCGGGCCCGAGGCCACGCGCTCCACAGGCATCAGGCCGCTACCGGGATCCCGCCTTGACCCAGTCCCACCGCGTTACCGTGATCGGTGCCGGCATTGTCGGCGTCTGCTGCGCGTTCCATCTGCGCCGTGACGGTCACCGCGTCACCCTGCTCGACCGGGATCCGCCCGGCAGCCATACCTCGTTCGGCAATGCCGGCGCGATCAGCGCGCAGTCCTGCATCCCGATGGCGGGGCCGGGCATCGTCAAGCAGGTGCCGAAATGGCTGCTCGACCCGCTCGGCCCGCTGGCGATCCGCTGGTCCTATCTGCCGCGCGCCTTGCCCTGGCTGATGCGCTTCGTTGCCGCCGGCACGCCGGAAAAGATCCGCGCCCAGTCGAAGGCGCTGCGCGCACTGCACGCACCGGTCGTGGAGGCGCATCGGGAGCTCGCCGAAGCGGCCGGCTGCGCCGACCTCATCCGCCAGGACGGCGCGCTCTACGTCTACGAGACGGAGGAGGCCTTCCGCGCCGATGCCGGCAGCCGCGCTCTGATGCGCGAGCGCGGCGTCGAGCTGCACGAGCTGGACGGCCACGAGCTGCGGCAGATGGAGCCGGATCTGGCGCCGATCTTCGTCCGCGCCACCTTCTTTCCCGGCGGCGCGCATTGCCTCGATCCGGGCGCGCTGGTCCGGCGCTACGCTGAGGCCTTCGTGCGCGCCGGGGGCGAGATCCGGGCCGCCCACGCCACCGGATTCGAGATCGGCCCGGACGGTCCGCGCAAGGTCCGCACCGACGCGGGCGACATCGAGGCCGACCGCATCGTGATCGCGGCCGGGGCATGGTCGCACCGGCTCTCGGCGCAGTTTGGAGACGGTTTCCCGCTGGAGAGCGAGCGCGGCTACCATATGGTCCTGCCGCACTCCGGGATTTCGACACGGCGGCCGATCAGCTTCATCGAGCGCCGCTTCATGGCCACCACGATGAACATGGGCCTGCGCCTCGCCGGCACGGTGGAATTTGCCGGCCTGGAGGCCCCGCCCAATTGGGGCCGGGCCGAGAAGCTGGTGGAGCATGCGAAACGGGCCTTCGTCGGACTGGATGCATCCGAAGGCAGCCGCTGGATGGGGCACCGGCCGGCGACGCCGGATTCGCTGCCGGTGATCGGGCGCTCGCCGCGTCACCCGGCCGTCTTCTACGCATTCGGCCACGGCCATCTCGGCCTGACCGGCGCCGCGGTCACCGGCCGATACATCGCCGATCTGGTGGCCGGTCGCGAGCCGGCGATCGACCTGTCTCCCTTCCGCATCGACCGCTATCGGTAAGAAAGAAAATGGCCGCCGCGATGCGAGGTCGCGACGGCCGAGGTGCACAGGGGAGAAGAGACGGACGGCTCAGGCTGCGCGGCGTCGCTCGGCCGTGTCGGCCGGCGGGGCAGGCAGGGTCACGACGTCCGGGACCGGGGTGGCCTTCGGTCCGGGCCGCCCTGCGGGCAGGCGGCCGCGGGCGATCTCATCGGCCGTCGACCAGATGTCCCCGCGATAAAGGCCGATGTCCTTCAGCGTCCGGTCGTCCAGCGCCTGCAGGACGCGCTGGGTCGCCCGGCGCTCATGCCAGCGGCGCAACGCCGCGACCGCGGCCTCGACCCCTCCGGCCACGGCACGCGCGCCGCGGCCGAGCAGCCTCCGCAATTCGCGCGCTCGATCGATCCGTACCCGCTCGACGATGGGCTGATAGCTGGGCCTACTCAACTCGGGAGACATGATTCGCACTCCTCCGGGGCGGATCAGGCTTAGAAAATCTGAAGCGTGCCCGCCACCCGATGCTGTCACGTTCCCTGTTATGAGAGCGATTGCAGCTGGCCACAAACGAGTTATCCTCGGGTATCCTGTTAGAAAAGCTAAGCTGATGCCATGGCCCGACGCCTGCCTCCGCTGAACGCCCTGCGCGCCTTCGAGGCCGCGGCGCGCCACATGAGCTTCACCAAGGCCGCGGAGGAACTGTTCGTCACCCCGGCGGCGATCAGCCACCAGATCAGGGCGCTCGAGGAATGGGTCGGCCAGCCCTTGTTCCGCCGGCTCAACCGGGCGCTGCTGCTGACCGAGGCGGGGCAGATGCTGCATCCCGGCCTGCGGGACGGCTTCGACCGTCTGGCCGAGACGGTCGAGCGGCTCCGGGCCTGCGAGGCGGGGGGCGAGCTGGTCGTCAGCATGCCGCCTTCCTTCGCGTCGAAATGGCTGGTCCCGCGGCTGGAGCGCTTCACCAGCCGCCACCCGGACATCGACGTGCGCATTTCCGCGAACATCGAGCTGGTCGATTTCCGCCGCGACCGGGTGGACGTCGCGCTGCGGTTCGGGTTCGGCCACTATCCCGAGCTGGAGGTCCATCGGCTGTTCACCGAGTCGGTGGCGCCGATCTGCAGTCCTCGCCTGTTGGAGGGGCCGCATCCGCTGCGCACGCCGCAGGATCTGCGGTTGCATACCCTGCTCCACGACGATTCGACGTTTCTGTTCGACGCGACGCACCCGGACTGGCGGATGTGGCTCAAGGCGGCCGGCGTGGAAGGGGTGGACGCGTCGCGCGGCCCCCGCTTTTCCCATGCGGAGCACGCGATCCAGGCCGCGGTCGACGGGACCGGCGTCGTGCTCGGCCGCATCACGCTGGCCGCGACCGACATCGCGGCGGGGCGGCTGGTCCTGCCGTTCGAGTTGGTTCTGCCGATCCGGCCCGCCTACTATCTCGTCCTGCCGCGCGCCGCCAATCGACCTGCCAAGGTCGCCGCCTTCCGCGACTGGCTGCTCGCCGAAGCGGCGCAGGAGCAAGTCGGGGACCGGTGACGGGAGCGGCTCCCGCTCGGAGCGCACTCATCGTCCCCACCCTTCGTGCCCTGCGCTCGGGAAGGCGAGGGGGCGGCGGCCGGTAGCGACCGCACTCCGGGCGCCTTGGTCAGCGCGTCGCCCAGTCGGCGACGTTCCGCGCCATCGCGGCGGCATGGCGGGGATCGTCGGCAAACTCGGCGAGCTCCGACAGTCTGAGCACGCCGCTGAGCAGGTGGATGCGCTCACGGTCGAGGGCACGGCCGGTCAGAGCTTCGTATTCGGCGACGATCCGGGCGGTGAGGTCGGGCGCGATCCAGTTCGAATAGATGAACTCCTGGTGGAGCGGGCCGAAACCGGAATCGGCGAAATCGTATATGCCGTTGAGCCGGTTGCTCGCGTGATCGAACGCCATGTTCCACCCGTGCCCGTCGAAGAAGCCGTACGTCGTCCCGTAGGGGTCCGGCGGCAATCGCTGCCAGGCCGCGATGGTTCGATCCGCATAGAGGCGGAGGCCCGGCGGCAGGACCGGCCAAACGCGCCGCAGGATGTCCTCCGGCCCGAGCCAGGGCCTGATCGGTCCGGCGCCGGCTTCTTCCATGGCGCGCGGATCGAGACGGTGAAGCTGGGCGTAGAAGAGTGCCATGTCGGCGGCCAGGTGGTGCCGGGCTTCATCCGGCAGCATCCCGTAGTGCCGCGTCAGCAGGTGGTCGCCCGCGAGCTTGACGTGCCGTGAGAACAGCGGCGGGCCGGGATGGATGGTCGGATCGGGGACCGGCATGGTCACGGCCGGGCGGACGACGGCAAGGACGCGCGCCTCGGTCTTCAGGGCCCGCTCCGCCGCTTCGTGCCGGGGAAACTTGAAGATCAGCCGGTCGTCGACGTCGACGGCGACGCAGTCCCAGCCGGTCGTAAGAAGCGTGAATTCCGAGTCCGAAAGGTCCGGGAACGCCGCGGTGATCGCGACCCGCATGGTCTCGGGGACTGTCGTCGGCATCATGGCCCGGCCTCTGTAGACGAGCCTGTCGGGCCGGGCAATGCGCCTCCGGCGCCACCGGATCCGCGCACCCTCGGAGCCGCGGCTCGACTCATATTGTATTTTTTCCTATATTATGCCATCGTTGGCACCGGGAGCAAAATCGGAGGTGGGTGCCGGTGTGCGTCGCCACTACGGACGCCGTTATGTCTGCGCGGTCCGGCCGCGTCCGCCGGGGCGTCGGCGGCGGGCTGCCATGCCCCGAATCTGCCCCTCCTGCGGGCATGGAGGCCCGGCATCGGTTCCGCTCATGAACGAGACTCGAATGACCAGCCGGTCGGGCCGCGGTCCGGGCTGCGCGGCCCCGCCGACGGGCCGTGGCGGCAACCGTGCCGGCAGGCGGCATCCGATCCGGCCGCCGCTCGTTTGCGAATGTTGACGAATGTGAACGTTTCGGCGCTTCCGCGGCGATGGGCGTGAGCATGCATATCGACGCGTTCGATTTCGTGCTCCCGCCGGAGCTGATCGCGCAGCGCCCGGTGCAGCCGCGCGATGCGGCGCGCCTGCTCGATGTTGCGCCGGACGCGCTTTACGATCGCGTCGTCCGCGACCTGCCGGCGCTGCTCGCCCCCGGCGACCTGCTGGTGTTCAACGACACCCGCGTGATCCCGGCGCGGCTGCGCGGCTTGCGTGGCGCGGTGCGGGTCGAGCTCACGCTGCATCGGCAGCTCGGGCCGGACCGCTGGCGGGCATTCGCCCGGCCGGCGCGGCGGCTCCGTCCCGGCGACCGGGTCGTGTTCGCCGATGCCTTCGCGGCGGCGGTCGTCGCGCGCGGCGAGGGCGGCGAGGTGGAGTTGCGCTTCGACCGCGGCGGGGCCGAGCTGCTGGCGGCGCTGGAGCGGCACGGCGAGATGCCGCTGCCGCCCTATATCCGCCGCGACGGTGCCGATCCGCGCGACCGCAGCGACTATCAGACCATGTTCGCCGCGCGCGAGGGCGCCGTCGCCGCGCCGACGGCGGCGCTGCACTTCACGCCGGCGCTGATGGCGGCGCTGGAGGCGCGCGGCGTCGGTCGCGCCATGGTCACGCTGCATGTCGGCGCCGGCACCTTCCTGCCGGTCAAGGTCGAGGATGTCCGCGCGCACCGGATGCATGCGGAATGGGGCGAGATCACCGCCGAAGCGGCGGCGGCGGTCGAGGCCGCGCGTGCCGCCGGCGGCCGGATCGTCGCCGTCGGCACCACCAGCCTGCGCCTGCTGGAGAGCGCCGCCGGAGAGGATGGCCGGGTCCGGCCCTTCGCGGGCGAGACCGCCCTCTACATCCTGCCCGGCTACCGGTTCCGCGCGGTTGACATGCTGCTGACCAACTTCCATCTGCCGCGCTCGACCCTGTTCATGCTGGTCTGTGCCCTCGCCGGCACCGCGCGCATGCGCGCGGCCTACGCCCATGCGATCGCCGCCGGCTACCGCTTCTACTCCTATGGCGACTGCTGCCTGCTGCGGCGGTCGGATCCCGAATGACGATCGGATTCGAGCTTCTTTCGACGGATGGCGCCGCCCGTCGCGGCCGCCTGACCACGGCACACGGGACGGTCGAGACGCCGGCCTTCATGCCGGTCGGCACCGCCGCCACGGTCAAGGCGATGACGCCGGAGGCGGTGGCCGAGACCGGCGCGGAGATCCTGCTCGGCAACACCTATCACCTGATGTTGCGCCCGGGCGCGGAGCGCATCGCTCGGCTGGGCGGCCTGCACCGCTTCATGAACTGGCCACGCCCGATCCTGACCGATTCCGGCGGCTTCCAGGTGATGTCGCTGACCGAGCTGCGGACGATGGACGAGGACGGCGTGACCTTCCGCAGCCACGTCGACGGCAGCTATCATCGTCTGACGCCGGAGCGCTCGATCGAGATCCAGCGCCTGCTGGATGCGGACGTCAGCATGGCGTTCGACGAATGCACCCCGTTCCCGGCCACGTCCGAGGCCGCCGCCGCCTCGATGCGCCGCTCGATGCGCTGGGCGGAGCGCTCCAGATCGGCCTTCGTCGACCGTCCCGGCTACGGCCTGTTCGGCATCGTCCAGGGCAGCGTCTATCCGGATCTGCGCGCCGAATCGGCGGAGTGGCTGACCGGGATCGGCTTCGACGGCTATGCCGTGGGCGGCCTCGCGGTGGGCGAGGGGCAGGAGACGATGTTCGCCGTGCTCGACGCCACCGTCCCGTACCTGC
>CAZVAR010000016.1:0-39345 GCA_964625225.1 uncultured Alphaproteobacteria bacterium
TGGGTGATCGTCGAACCGCCGACCGGTCGGCGATCGGAGGCCCTGTTGTACAGATTGGTGATCAGCGCGCGCACCACGCTCATCACGTCGACGCCCGGATGGCGGTAGAAGTTCTTGTCCTCGGCCGCGAGGAAAGCGTCGATCACGTAGAGCGGGATCACCTCGATCGGAACGAAGAGCCGGTGCTGCACCGCATGCTCGGCGAGCAGACGGCCGTCCCCGGCGTATATACGAGTCGTGATCGGCGGCTCATACTCGGCGAGCTGGCCGTAGTCCGGCAGGTCACGGCCATAATAGTAGAAGACCCCGAAGATGCCGGCGACGGCCACGCCGGCTCCGAGCACGAGCAGTGTGAACGTCGCGAAAAGGAACCGCTTCATCGGCTGCTTTGCTGATCGCCCCGGTCGCCCCGGCCGTGCGACGGCCTTAGCTTCGGACAGGAGATAGTACCGAATGGCGGGCAGACGAGAGAAAATGCTGCCCGGCCTCGCCGGTCAGGACCGGCTGAGCGAGCTTTTGTAAGCGAAGTAGCGGTCGGTTGCACGCGCGATCGCCTCGATGAGGCGGGCCCGATAGCCGGGATCGTTGAGCAATTTCTCCTCGGTGGGGTTGGAAAGGTAGCCGAGCTCGATCAGGACCGACGGCACGTCGGGTGCCTTGAGTACGGCGAACCCGGCGAACCGGTGGGTCTTCGCCAGCAGCGTGACCTGGTCGCGGAGATGGTCGACCAGGATACTGGCGTAATGGGCGGACAGGTTCATCGTCTCGCGCTGGGCGAGGTCGATCAGGATGTCCACCACCTCCGGGGCCTCGACCGATGCCAGATCCACCCCGGCGATCAGGTCGGCCTTGTTCTCCCGCGTCGCCAGCGCGGCGGCCTCCTTGTCGGAGGCATGCTCGGAAAGCGTATAGACGGAGAGGCCCCGGACGTTGCGCGAGCCGATCGAGTCCGCGTGCAGGGAGATGAACAGGTCCGCGCCCGCCTTGCGCGCCTTGAGGACTCGATCGCGCAGCCGGATGAAGACGTCCCGGTCACGTGTCAATACCACCTTGTACTTGCCGGTCGCCTCGAGGCGCGCCTTGAGCTCCCGCGCGGCCGCGAGCGTCACGCGCTTCTCGTAGGTCCCGCCGACACCGATCGCGCCGGGATCGACCCCGCCATGCCCTGCATCGATGGCGATGACCGGCTTGTTCTCCCGCCGCCCTGACCGCTTCACGGCCGGCGGCGCCGTGAACGGGGCGGTCGCGGCCGCCGGCTGCACGGTGGCGACCGGCCCGGCCCGGAACGCATCCCCGGCGATCGGCTCAAGATCGATGACGAGCCGGTAGCGCCCTCCCTGGGACGGCTCCAGCAGGAAGCTCCGCTGCACCTGGGCAGGACCATTGAGGTCCAACACGATCCGCGAGGTCCCGGGCTTGAACAGCCCCACGCGCAGTCGCGCGACCACGCCGAAATTGTCGATCGCCTCGGCATCCGCCTGCCAGATCAACTCCGGCAGGTCGATTACCACCCGGTACGGGCTGGTCAGCGTGAAAAGGCGGTAGGAGACCGGCTCGGTGAGGTCCAGCACGAGCCGCGTCGCCGGCGGCTGGGCACCGACCCGCACGGCCGTCACGGCCAGACCCGCTTCCGCCGAGAACGGGACGAGGAGGAGCAGGACGAGCGCCACCCGGCGCAGGAGCTCGAGCACAGCCGACACGTGAGAACCGTTCCTGAGACGATGCCGCATTTTGCGCGGCTAACACCCGGACCTCAATAGAAGAACGGTCGCCCGTCCGGCTTTTCCCGATCAGATTGGCCGTTGTCCACAGGCGCAACGCGAACTATGCTATAGTGGTGATCCTTAGGTCGTTGGATTACGGCGCGGTCCGATTGCCGGCGCGCATGCGGCATGATGGCTTGCCCGCTCTGCGATGGCTCCCTGCCAGAAGGCTGCGCACCGCGAACCGCGATCTTTGCATTTGTACGAACCCACACCGGTCCAGGTGATAGAGCGCGCATGCTGCTAGCGACACGAATTGCTGACGCAAAGCGTCGCGATGGCGCCTCGGTCGACCCGCGCATCGGAAGATGCGCGATCGCTCGGCCCGATTCCGCGTGCGCCGCGCGCGACCTGAAGACCGGACTCGCCTTGGAGTCCCAGTTTTATGACCAAACGTATGCTCATCGACGCGGCGCACCCGGAGGAGACACGGGTCGTCGTTCTTGACGGAAACCGGCTGGAGGATTTCGACTACGAATCGGCGTCGCGCAGGACCCTCAAGGGCAACATCTATCTCGGCAAGATCACGCGCGTCGAGCCGTCGCTCCAGGCGGCGTTCGTCGATTATGGCGGCAATCGCCACGGCTTTCTTCCGTTCAGCGATATCCACCCCGACTATTACCGGATTCCGATCGCGGATCGCGAAGCGCTGATCGCACAGGAGCCGGATGCCCCGGAGGAGCTGAACGGCGATGCGGGTAACGGGCATGGCTATAACGGCGCCGCGGCGGCGGAAAACGGCGAAGATGCCGAGGCCGACGAAGAAGGCGAGAAGGAGGTAATCGAGACGGTTGGCGGCGAAGAGCTGGTCGAGCCACCTCGCAACCTTCAGCGGCTCCGGCGCAGCTACAAGATTCAGGAGGTCATTAAGCGGCGCCAGGTCGTTTTGGTGCAGGTCACCAAGGAGGAACGGGGCAACAAGGGCGCGGCCCTTACCACCTACATCTCGCTGGCCGGCCGCTACTGCGTGCTGATGCCCAATGCGATCCGCGGCGGCGGGATCTCCCGCAAGATCACCAACGTCAAGGACCGCCGACGGCTGAAGGACATCATCGATTCGCTCGACCTGCCGAGCGGCATGGCGGTGATCCTGCGGACCGCCGGCATGGAACGCAGCAAGGCGGAGATCCGCCGCGACTACGACTTTCTCACGCGCGTCTGGGACGAGATCCGGGAGAAGACCTTCCACTCGCGGGCGCCGTCGCTGATCTATGAGGAAGCCAACCTCATCAAGCGCACCATCCGCGACGTCTATTCGCGGGACATCGAAGAGGTGCTGGTCGAAGGCGAAGACGCCTATCGCACGGCGAAGTCCTTCATGCGCGCGCTGATGCCGAGCCACGCCAAGCGCGTCCAGCTCTACAAGGACCGACAGGTCCATCTGTTCCCGCGCTTCCAGGTAGAGAGCCAGCTTGACGCGCTGCATGCGCCCACCGTCCGGCTGAAGTCCGGCGGCTACATCGTCATCAACCCGACCGAAGCGCTGGTCGCCATCGACGTGAACTCCGGCCGCGCCACCCGTGAGCGGCACATTGAGGAGACCGCGCTGCGGACCAATCTGGAGGCGGCGAGCGAGATCGCGCGCCAACTCCGATTGCGCGACCTCGCCGGCCTGATCGTCATCGACTTCATCGATATGGAGGACCGCCGCAACAACGCGGCCGTCGAACGCCGCCTGAAGGAGGCGATGCGGTTCGACCGCGCTCGGGTCCAGCTCGGCCGCATCAGTCAGCTCGGCCTGCTCGAACTCTCGCGTCAGCGGCTGCGACCGAGCCTGGTCGAGACGAGCATGCAGGTCTGCCCGCATTGCGACGGCCGGGGACTGGTCCGTACCGTGGAGTCCACGGCGTTGCACGTCTTCCGCGCGATCGAAGAGGAGGCGGCACGCCGGCGAAGCGCCGAGATCGCCGTCCATGTGACGACGCCGGTTGCCCTCTACATCCTCAATCACAAGCGCAACGCGCTCTATGAGATCGAGAAGATCCAGGGGCTGCGCGTGATCCTGGAACAGGACGATACGCTGGTGTCCCCGGCCTTCCGCATCGATCATCTGAAGCCGATGCCGAAGGAGGAGGAGGCTCGCGCGCCGGCGCCGCTCGAAGTGACGACCGCCGACGAGGAGGACGAGGAAGACGCAATCGCTGCCCAGCCCGCCGTCGCCGGCGAGGAACCGGAGGAGGAGCGGCAGGCCGAGGCCGAGAACGGCGAGGGCGACGACCGGCCACGGCGGCGGCGGCGCGGACGCCGCGGCGGGCGGCGGCGCGGACGCCGCCATGAGGATGAGACTGCTGTCGAGACGGTCGAGGCCGAAGTCGTGGCAGCCGATGCCGCGGAGGTCGATACGGTAGAGGTCGACACGGGTGCCGAACCGCTGCCGCGGGAACCCTCCCTTACGGCCGAGCCGGATGCTGGACCATCGGGGCCGGAAGACGGAGCGGCCCAACCGGAGCCACACGCCGAGGCAGGTGAGGAGGCAGTCTCGGCCTCCGAAACAAGCACCACCGAGCCCGAGCCTGCGGCCGAGCCGAAGGCCCGGCCACGGCGCCGGCGGCCGCGGCGGACCCGCGAGACGAGCGCAGCCGCAGCGGAACCAGTACCGCAGGAAGAGCCGCAGCAGCCGGAACCGGACTCCCAGGCTGCCTTGCCCGGGGACGAAGCACCTCCGGCCGGAGAGACCGCCGACATGGCGGCAGCGGAATCCTCACCCGAGGCCGCGCCGGAGCCGGTCGCAGCCGAACTGCCCCCGCCGGAACTTCTGGAGCCGGAGATCGCCGCAACGGATATCGCTGCGGACGCGATGGCGGCGGAGGTCGCGGTCGCCGACGCGACGCGAGAGCCGACGGAACCGGAGGCGGCAATGGCCGAGCCGGAGCATGGCGGCATCCCGGACGCGGCGCGCTACAGCGAAGGCAACGGCGCCGAGGTCGAGGAGCCGGCGGAGTCCGCGCCCGCTGCACCGGAGCAACAGTCGGTTCCGGCCGAGCCGCGACCGCGGCGCCGAGGCTGGTGGCAGCGGCCGGTGGAGTGACCCGTCGATGACATTGGAGAAGGTTTCGCTCTCCATCGCGGAGGGCGTGGCGGTACTTGCCTTCAACGATCCCGACCGGCTCAACGCCGTCGGCGAGCGGATGCGGGAGGATTTCAGCCGCGCTCTCGATGCGATCGAGGATCCCGCCAACGGCGCCCGATGCCTGCTGCTGACCGGCACCGGGCGCGCCTTCTGCTCCGGCGCCAATCTGGCGGAGGGCAATCGCACCGAGGCCGACCCGGAGCGCGACCACGGCGCGGGGCTGGAGCGCTGGTACAACCCGACCTTTTTGCGCCTGCGCGCACTCGACATGCCCATCATCGCCGCAGTCAACGGTCCGGCGGCCGGGGTTGGGATGAGCTTCGCGCTTGCAGCTGACCTGATCCTGGCGGCGCGCTCCGCCTACTTCCTTCAGGCGTTCGCGCGGATCGGGCTGGTGCCGGACGGCGGTGCGACGTACCTGCTGCCCCGCCTCGTCGGCCGGGCGCGTGCGCTCGAACTTTCGCTTCTTGCCGAAAGGCTGCCGGCGGAGAAGGCGCTGGAGTGGGGCCTCGTCAACCAGGTCCACGATGACGACGCGCTGATGGGCGCGGCAACCGCCCTGGCGCGGCGGCTCGCCGCGGGGCCGACCCTGGCTTACGCGCTGATACGCAAGGCCTACTGGCACAGCCTCGAGAACGACTACGAGGCGCAACTGCACCTCGAGCGCATCTACCAGAAGGGGGCCGGCCAGTCGGCCGATTTCCGGGAGGGCGTCGCCGCCTTCCTGGAAAAGCGCCCCCCGCGTTTCGAGGGCCGCTGACCGACGCCTCAACCGGCGCGCAGCCAGCGCCGCAACCGTTGTGCCGCCTCGGCGACGTCCTCGGTCGGACCGGCGAAGGAGAAACGCACATAGCGCCCGCCGCGCGCCCGGTCGAAGTCGATCCCGGGCGTAGCGGCCACGCCGGTCTCGGCCAGCATGCGGCGGCAGAACGCCTCGCTGTCCGCAGTCAGATGGCCTATGTCGGCATAGATGTAGAAGGCGCCGTCGGCGGGAGCGAGCCGGACGATTCCGGCCTCGGGCAGCGCCGAAAGGAGGAGGCGGCGATTCTCGGCGTAGCGCGCAACGTTGGCATCGAGTTCGTCGCGACAGTCGAACGCAGCGAGCCCTCCGATCTGCGACAGCGTGGGTGCGGATATGTAAAGGTTCTGTGCCAGCCGCTCGACCGGGCCGATCAGATCCGGCGGTAGCACCATCCAGCCGAGCCGCCAGCCGGTCATCGAGAAATATTTGGAGAAGCTGTTGATGACGATGGCCTCGTCCGAACAGCGCAAAACCGTGTCCGCAGGCGCCTCGTAGGTGATGCCGTGATAGATCTCGTCCGAGATCAGCCGCATGCCCCGGTCCCGGCAATAGGCCGCGAGCGCCCGCAACCGATCGGGCGTCAGCATCGACCCTGTCGGGTTTGAGGGACTCGCGATCACCAGTCCCGCAAGCGGGCCGGCGACCCGGTCGAGCGCCTCGGGCGAGGGCTGGAAACCCGTATCGGCATCGACCGGGAGATGCACCGGCTCGACGCCGACCGCCGCCAGAATGTTGCGGTAGCACGGATAGCTGGGGTCTGTCAGCAGCACCCGGTCGCCAGGTTCGAACGCGGCCAGGAAGGCGAGCAGGAAGCCGCCGGACGAGCCCGTCGTGACCGCGACGCGCTCCGCCTCCACGTCGACCCCGTAAGCCTCGGCATAGTGGCGGGCGATCCGGCGGCGCAACTCCGGAATACCGAGTGCCTCCGTGTAGCCCAGCGGCCCCTCGTCCAGCGCAGCATGCGCCGCCGCGACAACGCCGGCCGGCGCGCCCGTGCCTGGCTGCCCGACCTCCATGTGCAGCACGTCCCCGCCCGCCGCGGCACGCTCATTTGCGGCGCGCAGCACCTCCATGACGATGAACGGCGCGACGTCGCCGCGCCGGGCAATCTTGAGGGCCATCTTCGTCAACTCCGGGCCGGAACGGAACGCGGGCTCCGCCGTCGCGCGGCGGCCGTCCATTGACGCACGGGAAACCGGTCCTTACGTTCACGACAAGATGACGGGATTCGGCAGTTGCGCAGACGCATCCGTGTTCTGATGGCTGCCGCCCTTGCGGCGGCGCTCTCCGTTGCGGGAACGACCGGGGCCTCGGCGGAACGGCTCTCGCTGGTCCGCGATGCGGAGATTGAAGGTATCATCCGCGATTATGCAGCGCCACTGTTCGAGGTTGCGGGTCTGTCCCCCGATGCCGTGCGCATACACCTCGTCAACGACCGGCGGCTCAACGCCTTTGTCGCCAACGGACAGCATTTGTTCCTGAATACCGGGCTGCTCCAGCGCAGCGAACATCCTGGCCAACTGATCGGCGTGATCGCACACGAAACGGGCCATATCGCCGGGGGACATCTCGTCCGAACCCGCGACGAGATGTCCAATGCGGCGCTCCAGGCCCTGATCGGGAGCCTCCTCGGCGCCGCCGCGGCCGTGGCCAGCGGCGAGGGCGGTCTCGGGGCCGCGATCGCGACGGGCGGCCAGGAGATGGCGCGCCGGACCTTCCTGCAATACAGCCGTGCGCAGGAATCGGCTGCCGACCACGCAGCCCTTCGTTTCCTCGACGCGACCGGGCAGTCGTCGCGGGGGCTGAGCGAATTCCTGGAGATTCTGGCCGACCAGGAACTCCTGTCGGCGACCATGCAGGATCCCTATCTGCGCACGCACCCGATCACCCAAGAACGCGTCGAGACAGTCCGGCAGCACCTGCTGCATTCACCGCATGCAGATGCGAAGATGCCGGAAGAGTTTCTTGAGCGGCATGCACGCATGCGGGCGAAGTTGGACGGCTTCCTCTCCCCGCCCGCAGCGACACTCGCCAAGTATCCGACCGACGCCCGCGACATCGCCGCGCGGTATGCGCGCGCGATCGCCTATTATCGGCAACCGAATCTCGAAGCGGCGCTGCCGCTGATCGACGCGCTGATCGCCGAACGGCCCGACGATCCCTACTTCCATGAGTTGCGCGGCCAGATGCTGTTCGAGAACGGACGCGTGGCCGAGGCGATCCCCTCCTACCAGCGGGCAGTCGAACTGCTGCCCGGTTCGGCGCTGCTGCGGCAGGAACTGGCGCGCGCCGCGATCGAGACGCAGGATCCGCAGCAGGTCAAAGCGGCGATCATCCACCTCGAGGAGGTGGTCCGGCTCGAACCGGGCAACTCCGGGGCGTGGCGGCTGCTCGGCATCGCCTACGGCCGCGACGGACAGATGGGCGAGGCCTCGCTGGCACTGGCCGAATCCGCACTGCTGCGCGGCGCCAAGGACGAGGCGCGGATACAGGCAGAGCGGGCGCAGCGATCGCTGCAGCGGGGCTCCGCATCCTGGTTGCGTGCCGACGACATCAAGCGCGCGGCCGCGCGCGGTAAGAGCTGACGAACGGGAGAACCAGACATGCGCGTCGCCACCCTCGCCGCATTCGCGGCGGGAGCCGCGGTCGCCCTCGGTGCCGCCTGGGTCATGCAGCGACAGGCACCGGCCCCGCTGCAGGCGGGCGACGTGCAGACGATCGTGGCGGCCTACCTCCGGGAGAACCCCGATGCGATCGTCGAGGCGTTGAGAGCCTATCAGGCCCAGGCCGAGGAAGCCCAGCGCGACGAGCAGCGCAAGGCCGTTGCCGAACATTGGGAGGATCTCGCGCTCCGGGCGGACGATCCCGTGCTCGGCAATCCCGATGGGAACGTAACCCTGGTCGAGTTCTTCGACTACCGCTGCGGCTATTGCCGCCGCGCCCTACCCGACGTCATGGCGTTGAAGGAGACGGACCCGCAGCTCCGGATCGTGATGAAGGAGTTCCCGATCCTCGGGCCGGACTCGGTCATCGCGGCGCGGGCTGCGCTCGCCGCCCGGAAGCAAGGCAAGTATGCGGTGTTCCACGAGGCGCTGATGCAGGCGGAAGGCAGCCTCGACGAGGCCCGGATCCTGGCGGTCGCCGACGAGGTCGGCCTCGATCTCGACCGCCTCCGCGGCGACATGGAGGCGCCGGAGATCAATGCGACGCTCCGGCGGAACTTCGAACTGGCCGAGGCGCTCGGCATACGTGGCACACCCGCCTTCGTTACCCGCAACGACCTGGTCCCGGGGGCGGTCGGCGCCGACGCGCTGAAGGCGATGGTGAACGCAGCCCGGAACGATCCCGGCTGACCCCGCGGAAGGCCCTCCCCGTCGGTCGGGCCTTCCGCGGTTCCGTTCAGATACAGTGGGTCTTCAGCGGCGGCAGTCCGTTGAAGCCGACCGAGCAATAGGTCGACGTGTAGGCGCCTGCGCTCAGAAACTGCACCCGGTCTCCCGCCTTAAGCTCCAGCGGCAGCTCGTACGGGGTGTTCCTGTAAAGCACGTCGACCTCGTCGCAGGTCGGGCCCGCAAGGACGACCCGGCCGGTCGCAATACCGCTGCCGTCCCGGGAGGTGGTCACGCGATATTTGATCGCTTCGTCCATCGTTTCGATGAGGCCGCCGAACTTGCCGATGTCGAGGTAGACCCAGCGCTCCTCGTCGTCGTAGCCCTTCCGAGAGACGAGTATGACCTCGCTCTCGATCAGGCCGGCATCACCGACGATAGAGCGGCCGGGCTCGACGATCATGTCCGGCAGGTCGTTACCGAAATGGCGGGTCATGGCCGCCATGATCGCCCGCGCATGCTCGTCGGACGTCGGCGCATCGGTCCGATAGCGGGCAGGAAAGCCGCCGCCGACATTGACCATGCGCAGCTTGATGCCGCGCTCGCTGAGTTCGGAGAACAGCATCGCGGTGCGTCCGACCGCCACGTCCCACTGCCCGAGATCGCGCTGCTGCGAGCCGACATGGAAGGACACCCCGTAGGGCTCCAGGCCCATCTCGGCCGCCATTACCAGCAGATCGCGTGCCATCTCCAGCTCGCAGCCGAACTTGCGCCCGAGCGGCCAGTCGGCCCCCTCTCCGGTCATCAGGATACGGCAGAACACGCGCGCGCCCGGTGCCGCGGCAGCGAGCTTCTTCAGTTCGGCCTCGCTGTCGAAAGCGAAAAGTCGGACCCCGAGGGCATAGGCCTCGGCGATGTCGGACTGCTTCTTGACGGTGTTGCCGAACGAAATCCGTTCCGGAGCAGCGCCGACGGCGAGCACGTCACGGATCTCATAGATGCTGGCGGCATCGAAGCTGGAACCGAGATCCTTCAGCAACGACAGGATCGGCGGCGCCGGGTTCGCCTTCATCGCGTAGTAGACCGTCGCCAGCGGCAGCGCCGCCCTCAGGTCGCGGTAGTTCTGCTCCACGACCTCGAGATCGACGACGAGGCAGGGGGTCGCAGGCTGATTCTCGGCAAGAAAACGGCGGATACGTGCAGTCATCGCGCACATCCCTCCCCAAAGCCGGGTTAGACCATGGGAGGCGGCAGGGCCCTCGCGGGCGCCACCGCCTGTGACCGCACCGTTACCTCGTTACCAATTCCCGGCCGTACGGGACGGGGACCAGCGGGCACGTGGGTGTGCGTGGTGCGAGCGGGGGATATATAGCGGCGCCCCCCTGCTAGCAAAGAAAAAATGGAACCGTCGAATACTTTTCTGGCGGCTTACGCCGTCCGGTCGGATCGTGCAGCTGCGGGTCAGCCGGCGTCCGGCGACCGCTTCCTCAGAAGGGTCTCGATCTCCCCTTCCATGCACAGCTCACCCTTCTGATTATGCACGGTATTTCGCAGCACCACGATTCCGGTCGTACGGCCCGGCTTCAACCCGACCACCTCGAGCTGCGGATAGAGCGTATCGCCCGAGAAGACCGGCTTCAGGAACCGGGCCGACAGCTGCGTAATGGCGACGAGGGAATCCTCCACCAGATGCGGGAAATCGCCCGCCCCCGGCGCGGTCTGGATCAGGACCTGCATACCGTGGGCGAGCAGGCCTGGAAATCCGAGCGAGCGGCAATATTCGAGGTCGTAGTGGATCGGGTGGTTGTCGCCGCTCGCGAGCTGGAAGGCGGCGAACAGCGCGTCGGTCTGCGTCCGCGAGGCGATGTAGAACGTCTCGCCGATCTGGAAATCTTCGAAATACCGGGATTGGGCGAACTTCTTCCGGTGCATAGGGCGGCTCAGTACAGGCGGGTGCGGTAGGATTCGTCGATTGCGGCATCGGCCTCGGCCGCGTTGACCCCGATCTGGTCGGCCAGGATGCGCCCGAAGCTCGGGAAAGCGGAGCGCTCGATCTGGATGGCCGGGTCCCACAGGCGCGAGCGGATCAGGGCCTTGGCGCAGTGCAAGAAGGCCTCCCGGACGGTCACTTCGATCGCCGATTTCGGGGGCCTGCCGTTCACCGCGAAACCCGCGAGCAACGCCGGCTCCGTCGTGATTCGCGCCGTCCCGTTCACCCGCAGCGTCTCATTGACCCCCGGCAGGAAGAAGATCAGCCCGACATTCGGATTCTCGACGATGTTCCGCAAGGAATCGATCCGGTTGTTGCCGGGCCGATCCGGGATCAGCAGCGTCGAATCGTCCATCACTCGGACAAAGCCCGGCGCGTCCCCCCGCGGAGAACAATCGGCCGTACCGTCCGCCGCCGCCGTCCCCAGAACGAGAAACGGCGAAGCGGCGATGAACCGTCGGCAATGTACGTCCAGCCGCGGGAGGACTTTACGTCGTGCCCGGTCGGTCGGCTCACCGTACAGATCGACGAGTTCGTCGACGGATGCGATGGTTTGAACCGTCATAGGTCGGCACTCCTGCGGCGGTAGTCGTCCGACCTTAGCAGCCCGGTAGCGTGCTTGTCAGCCGACCGCGGCTCACCGGTCAGAGGATGCCGAGCAGCTTGATGCGCTGCTGCGTCCGTAGCCCGCCGGCGAACCCCGAGCTATTGTTCGCGAAGACCGCAGACTGCGTCGTGTCCGAGCCGCCACCGGCCATCAGCCACGCGGTCTGGCGGTTGCGGATGATGTCGAGGTCTTCCGGCGCAAGCTGCATGGCGCGGTCGAGATCGGCCAGCGCCCGGTCGTACAGCCCCTTCTGGTAGAAGGCGATCGCCCGATTATTGAGCGCCCGCGCCTGATTGCGACGCGACAGGTCACCCGACTGCAGCGCCTGGGTGTAATGGTAGATCGCGGCGTCGACCTGCCCCTGGTTCGCGGCAGCGTAGCCGTCGTCGAAATGGTCGGCTCGGCCGGTCAGAATCAGGATGAAGGCCGTCACGACCAGCATCATGAGCATGTGCATGGCTTGCCTCGCGCTGCGGCGGCGCCCCGGGCGCCCGTTGCTGCGGGAACGCTAGCGCTGCAACGGTTAGGCGAAGGTCAAGCCTTATGGTTGCCGGCTATGGTTGCCGGCGTTTAACGATGAGCGCATCGACCACGGTGGCCCCCTCCCCCGCCGGATGGACGAGAACGGGGTTGAGATCGACCTCCTCGATGTCGTCGGCGAAGTCGGCAGCGAAGCGTCCGAGCGCGACGACGAGCCGGACCAGCGCATCGATGTCGGCCGGTGGGGCGCCGCGCACACCGTGCAGCAGCTTGGCGCCCCGCAGTCCGTCGAGCAGACGGCGAGCTTCCTCCGGCGTGACCGGCGCAGGTGCGAAGGCGACATCCTTGAACACCTCGACATGGATGCCGCCGAGGCCGACCATCAACATCGGACCGAAATCCCGATCGCGATGAACGCCGAGAATGACCTCCACGCCCTTCGGTGCCATCTGCTGCACCAGCACGCCTCGGATCTCCGCATCTGGACTGGCGTCCCGCGCGCGCCGGAGAATGGCCTCGTACGCGGCATGCACCGCGGCCTCCGAAGTGAGCCCGAGCACGACGCCGCCGATCTCGGTCTTGTGCGTAATCTCCGGCGATTGAATTTTGAGCGCGACGGGGAAGCCGATCCGTGCAGCGGCGGCCGCGGCCGCATCGGCATCCCCCGCGAGCGCCTCCGCCGGCCGGGGCACACCGTAGGCGGCGAGAATCTCCTTCGCCTCGTACTCGCACAGGACCGGACCCGCCGCTGCAAGCCGCTGTGCGGCGCCGGCCGGGGACTCCCCGGTATCCGCCCCGCTTCGGTCCTGCCAGCGCTCCCTGAACGCGGCATAGTCGGCCATCGCTCGGATGGCGCGTGCGCAGTTCGGCATGCTGGTGAAGACCGGCAGCCCGAGCTGCGCAGCCGCCTGTACCGCCTCCCCCGAAGCCAAGGTGTAGGCGCAGAACAGGACCGGCTTATCGGGATTCGCGACGACCCGGGCCAGCGCCTCCGCATCCTTCTTCAGCGTCGTCGCGTTGGCGAGCGAGCCGACGACGACGACCGCATCGACCAGGGGCGAACGCTGCAGAATCTCGACGACCCGCGCATAGCCGACCTCGCGGATCGCCTGTGCCGTGAGATCCACCGGATTGGCCGAGGCGCCGTAGGAGGGAATCAGCCGCTCGATCTCCGCCCGGGTAGCGGGGTCGAGCTGCGGCACCTCCAGCCCGTAGCTCGACAGGGTGTCGGCCATCCATACGCCGGCGCCACCGGATCCGGACATGATCGCGACGCGCCGCCCCCGCGGCAGCGGGCAGAAGGCGAAGCCCGCGGCCATATCGATCATCGAATCGATGTCGTCGGCGCGAACGATCCCGTAGTGCCGGAACATCGCATCATAGGCGCTGTCCGAACCGGCGAGGGCTGCGGTGTGGGACGCCGCGGCCCGCTGCCCGGCCTCGGAGCGCCCCATCTTGGCCACCAGGATCGGCTTGCCGCGGGAGGCCGCCTTGGCCGCAGTCCGCCGGAACGTCTCGGCGTCCCGCACCGCTTCCAGATAGAGAAGGAAAATGTCCGCCTCGTCCGCGTCCAGCAGGTGCTCGACGAAGTCGAAACATTCGAGTGCCGCCTCGTTCCCGGTGCTGATGACCTGACCGAACCGGAGCTGCTTCGGTCGCCCGCGATGATAGTAGGCGAAACCGAGACCTCCGCTCTGCGCCACCACCGCGAGCCGCTTCCCCTTCTCGGTCTCAGGAGCCAGAGGCTGCGCGAAATCCTCGACGGCCGGGCTGAAGGTGGCGACGACGGATGCGGGCGCATTGAAGAAGCCTTCCGCGTTCGGCCCGCACACGGCCATGTCGTACTTCTCGGCGATCGCCCGGACCGCCTCCTGCAGGCCGGATCCGCCGCCGCCGCTCTCCTCGGCAAAGCCGGAGCTGATGATGTAGGCGGCCTTGGCGCCGGCCCGGCCGCACTCCTCCAGGGCCTCGGGGACGGCCGCCGCCGGGATGATGATGATGGCGAGATCCACCGCCTCCGGCACGTCAGCGATGCGCGGATAGGCCTTCGCGCCTTGGACTTCGGCATGGCTGCGGCTGATCGGGTAGACCCGGCCGGGATAACCGCGTGCATGCAGCACATGCTGCACCTTGCCGCGGATGATGGCGGGATTCGGCGACGCGCCGACGATTGCGATGCTGCGCGGCGCAAGAAGAGCCTTCAGATCGGGCATGTGGCTGATCCGGTGCGGAAATCGAGAGAGACTGACGGCTGGCGGCGATACTCGAAGCGCGATTCAGCGCAACCCGAGCCCCCGGGCGATGATCCCGCGCAGCACTTCGCGTGTCCCACCCTGTATCGTCAACTTCGGTGCGATCAGGGTGGCATAGCGCATCACTGGCTCGAAATCGCCAGCATTGCCGCCCGCCGTCCCGTCGGCGGGTGCGAGCAGCCGTGCCCGTCCCGGCAGCGCCTGCTCCCAGTTGGTGCCGAGATCCTTGACAACGGCCGCCTCGACGACCGGCATCTTGCCGGCTTGCAGCATGCCGGCAACCGAGAGCGACATGCGCCGCAACGTCGCCAGATGTGCGACTTCCCGGCCGATCCCCTCTGCGGCCCGCTGCGACGGCTCGGATCCGATCGACCGCACGAGTTCGACCAGCACGGAGAAGGTCTCGAGAAACCGGTCCGGCCCGCTGCGCTCGTAGGCGAGCTCGTCGGTCGCCTGCTTCCAGGCCTCGTCGACGGTGCCGATCACATAGCTGTCCGGCACGAACACGTCGTCGAAGATGACCTCGTTGAAGTCCTCGATCCCGGCCAGATTGCGGATCGGCCGCACGGTGATGCCGGGCGTGTCCATCTTGACCAGGAACTGGGTCAGGCCGTGCCGCCGGTTCTCGCCGGTCGGGGGCGAGGTGCGGAAAAGGCCGATCATGTAGTGCGCGCGATGCGCGTTGGAGGTCCAGATCTTGCGGCCGTTGACGACCCAGCCGCCGTCCGCCTTGGTGGCCTTGGTCGAAGCGGCGAACACGTCGGAGCCGGAATTCGGCTCGGACAGTCCGATGCAGAAATAGGCTTCACCGGCAACGATCTTCGGGATGATCTCCCTCTTCACCTCCTCCGTGCCGTATTTCAGGATGACCGGGCCGCTCTGCCGGTCGGCGACCCAGTGCGCCCGTACCGGTGCGCCGGCCGCCAGCATCTCCTCGGTCATGACATAGCGCTCGAGCTGGCTGCGGCCGTGACCGCCGACCGCTTTCGGCCAGGTCATGCCGATCCAGCCGCGTGCCCCGACCTTACGGCTGAACTCGGGCGAGAACGCGCTGTGCATATTGCCGCCGCCCGGCTTGAAGCTGCCACGCTCGATCTCCTCGCGGAGAAAGGCGCGGACTTCGCGACGCAACTCCTCGGCCTCGGGCGGCAGTCGGATCGGATCGAACTGGAAGCTGTAGGACATGGCGGTCTACTCCGCGGAAGGCCGGCCCTGCTCGAAGCCGGACAGGAAGGCCGACAGGTTGGCACCGAGCGCATCAACATCATAGCCGCCCTCCTGCACGAGCACGGTAGGCAACCCGAGCATCGCGATGCGCCGGGCGATCTCGCCGAAGCCGGCGGTCGTAACCTTCAGAATGCCGAGCGGGTCCTGGGCATAGGCATCGAAGCCCAGCGACACCAGCAGCGCATCCGGCGCAAACCGCCGGATCGCGGCCAGCGCGTGGTCGAGCGCCTCCAGATAGGCGCGATCTCCGGTACCGCCCGGGAGCGGCAGATTGAGGTTGTAACCCTGTCCCGTACCGGCTCCGCGCTCCTCGGCATAGCCGGCGAAGAAGGGGAAGAAGTCCGACGGGTCGCCGTGGATGGATACGAAGAACACGTCGGATCGCTCGTAAAAGATCCCTTGCGTGCCGTTGCCGTGATGTACGTCGATATCGAGGATCGCCACGCGGTCCAGCCGGCGCCGCAGATACTGGGCGGCGATCGCCGCATTGTTCAGATAGCAGAACCCGCCCGCGAGATCGGCGAAGGCGTGATGGCCCGGCGGACGGCAGAGCGCGTAGGCGGCCGGAGCGCCGTCGAGCACGATCTGCGCCGCATGCACGGCCACGTCGGCCGCGGCGCAGGACGCCTCCCAGGTGCCCTCCACGATCGGGCAGCTGTTGGTCGCCATGTGCCAGCCGGCGAGGCCGATGATCCCGCTCGGCCGCGACTGCATGCGGCGGTTCGGATAGGCATGCGCCTGCACCGCCGGGGTCGGGTCGGGAAGCGCCTGCCACTCCCGGAAGGCGCGCTCGAGGAAATCCAGATATTCGGGCGTGTGAACCGCAGCGCGTGGCCCGGCGCCGTAGGCGGCGGGTGCGACGATCGCATGTCCGTCGCGTCGCGCCGCCCCGAGCAATTCTTCGCCCCGGCGGGCGACCTCGGGATGGTCCTGCGGCCGCCCCCGGGCGACGATCTGCGGCGGCTGGTGCCGCAGGTGTCGGTCGCTGTAGACGACGCGCATCCGCCTTACTCGCCCAGCGCCTCGGCGACTTTCGCCGCCTGCCCGCCGCGCCGGTCCAGCCACAGGCGCAGCAACGGATAGCACAGCACCAGCACCGTCATAGCGATGATGATCTGTGAGATGCTGTGCACGACGAGGATACTCCAGTCTCCTTGCCCGATCAGCAGCGACAAGCGGAGATTGGTCTCCGCCATGGGTCCTAGGATCAGCCCGAGCACAGCCGGCGCCAAGGGGAATTCCAGCTTCTCCATGCTGTAGCCGATCAGGCCGAAGCAGAACATCATATAAAGATCGAAGATGCTGTTGTTGATGCAGTAGACCCCGACCACGGTCAGCGCCATGATCAGCGGCGCCAAGACCACGCGCGGAAGGCGCAAGACCTGGGAAAACATCCGCGTCGCGAGCAGTCCGCCAAGAGGGATCAGCAGCGCCGACGTCAACAGCATCTGGATCATGAAGCCGTAAACCACGTCCGCGTTCTCGCGGAAGAGCTGTGGTCCCGGCTGCAATCCATGGACCAGCAGACCGCCCATGATCACGGCGGCGACCGAACTGCCGGGTACGCCCAGGGTCAACGCCGGGATCATCGACGCGGCGTTATCGGCATTGTTGGCACACTCGGCCGCAGCGACGCCCTCGGGATTCCCGCGCCCGAACGAGTCGGGGTCCTTCGAGACGCGCTTCTGCTCGTTGTAGCTGAGGAAAGCGGCGACGTTGCCGCCCGCGCCCGGCAGAATGCCGACGATGATTCCGATGATCGAGGAGCGGACCCAGGCCCGCCAGAAGCGCAGCATGCCGAGATAGCTTTCTGCACCGCTGAATCGCAGCGCGGCGGCGCTGATCCCGGTCTTGAGGGCCTCCTCGCCCATGGTCAGCACCGGCGGAAGCGCATAGAGCCCGACCAGCAGGACGACGATGTGAAATCCGCTCGCCAAGTGCATGCTGTCAAAGGTGAAGCGTTCGTGGCCGGTCACTTGGTCGATACCGACCGTCCCGAGGAACAGGCCGAAGCACGCACTGAGAAGTCCCTTCACAGGGTCCTTGCCCAGCAGCACCGAGATCGAGGCGAGGCCGAATACGGCGATCCAGAAATACTCGGCCGGCCCGAAGGCGAGCGTCACCTGTGCCAGCGGAGGAGCCAGCAGCATGAGCGCCAGGGCGCTCACCATGCCGCCGATCGCCGAGGACAGGACCGAGACCTTCAACGCATAGCCGGACCGACCCTGCTGCGCCATCGCATAGCCGTCGAAGGTCGTGGCGATGGCGGCCGGCGTGCCCGGGATGCGCAGAAGGATCGCCGGCACCGCCCCGCCGTACATGGCGCCGTTGTAGATGCCCGCCATCATGCCGAGCGCCACAAGCGGGTCGAGCCCGAAAGTCAACGGGATGAGAACGGCGATGCCCATCGTGGCGGTCAGTCCCGGCAGGGCGCCGATCACGATCCCGCCAAGGGTGCCGATTACCATGCCCAGCGCGCTGGACCAGGAGAACACCGCCGGCAGCGCGTGCAGAAGGGGCTCGAACACGTCAGGCCTCGACTATACGGACAGGATGCACCGCCTCACCCACCGAACAGAATCTCGGTCGGGAGCGGCCGCTTGAAGATCACGACGAACACCACCCAGATCAGGAGAAGGAAAGCGATCGTGACCACGGCAATCACGACGGGATTGCGGTACCCCAGCAGCAATGCGAGGCCCGGCATGAAGAGGACCGTCGCCGTGAAATACCCGATCTGGGAAACGAGGAAGATGTAGCCGACCGAGCCGACGACCGTGATGAGCAGGTTGCCCGGCCGTTTGACGAACGGCTCGCCGTCCGCCCGCGGTTCCTCCTTCAGGGTCTTGGCGAACATGATGATGGAAAGGGTCGCCATCAGCAGGATGACGATCTGAGGGAACAGCCGCGCCTCGGTCGGGAGGTCGCGGCTGAACCACCAGGCCGCCGCCGCCACCAGGAAGATGATGACGGCGCCGGCCCGGTCGCGGGTCACGAGCATGGAAGACGTCTCGTCCCGGCGCGTCGGCTCAGTTCTTCTTTACCCAGGGATCCGTCTCCCACTGCTCCTTCACCATGACGTCCATCTCGTCGACGAACTTCCGGTAGGCGGCGCTGTCCATGTAGCGGATCGGGACATATTGCTGGCGCGACTGCTCCACGAACTCCGGATCTGCGACCGCCTTCTCGACCGCCGCGGACAATGCTTTGACGATGTCCTCCGGAATGCCCTTCGGTCCGGCCAATCCGCGCGCAGAGCCACCGACCATGTCGACGCCCTGCTCCTTGAAGGTCGGCACGCCCGGCAGCAGGTCGGTCTGCCGATCGTCGGAGACGCCGAGCGCCCGGATCTTGCCCTCGGCCGCCCACTGGCCGACCGGCCCCGCGTTCAGGCCGATGACCATGGCGTGGCCGCCGAGCACTGCCGTCATCGCCGGCGCGTCACCGCTGAACGGAACCATGGTGAGCTTGGTCCCGGTGAGGGTCTCGAACCGCGTGATGGCGATATGGTCATCGGTGCCGACGCCCGAGGTGGCGACCGTCACCCGGCCGGGATTCTTCTTGGCGAAGTCGATGAGGTCCTTCAGGTCTTTGAACTGGCTGTCGGTCCGCACGCCCCAGGCGCCCGGGTCGTAGACCAGATTGGCGATATAGGTAAAGTCGTCCTTGGTATAGCGGGTCTTCCGCTCATAGGGCTTCTGAAGGTAGCTCGGCGCGTTGAGGAAGCCGATCGTGTAGCCGTCGGGCTTCGCCTGTGCCAATTCGGTCGTACCGATCTCACCGCCGGCGCCCGGCTTGTTGACCACGGCGAAGGACGCGCCGGGCAGGTACTTCTCGAGGATCGGCAGGAACGCGCGGGCAGCAATGTCGGTGCTGCCGCCTGCATTATAGGCCACGATCACCTCGATCGGGCGGTCCTCCGGCCAAGCCGCAAGCGCCGGCCCGGCGGCGCCCAGCACTGCGGCGAGGAGGGCAAACTTCACGGACTTCATCTAGGCTCCCTTCGGATACGAATTTGCGCCGTCGGATACCGGCCCCGGCGGGCCGTCAGCCGTTCCTGGGCGCGCGCTCGCTGCTCGGTCGCGCGTCGCGGACCGGAATATAGAACGCCAATGCGAGAAGCAGGAACCCCGCAATGCAGCCGAAGACCACTCGGTAGCCTTCCACCGGCACGTGCCCGCCCACGGCGGGGAACAGCCCTGCCAACGCGCCCGTGACCGCCTGCATCAGCGCGCTCCCGGCCACAAGCGCCATATTGTTGACCGTTGCGGCACGGCCGAACAGATGGTCCGGGAAGATCGCGCGAACATGGGCGACGAGGATCGAGCCGAACGCACTGGCGGCCCCGAGCATCGCAAGCAGCATCGCCACGGCCCAGACGGGCAGTGCCGGCCAGACCGCCAGAGCCGCGGCCGGAGCAGCCGTCGCGAGAAGCCCGGCAACCACCAGCCACTTGCGGGTGTCGAACAGCCGGTCGAGCTGTCCATAGGCCAGATAGCCGGCGATCATGGCCACGCTCATGACCAGAAGCACATTGCCGCGGGCCACGGCATCGAGCCCGTGCACGTCGTGCAGGTAAGGCGCACCCCAGAGCGCCAACACCGTCACCGCGGCCGGATAGTTGACCAGCGTCGCCGCCGAAATCCTCCACAGCTCCCGCGTCCGCAGCACCGTGGCGACGCCGCGCAACACCTGCCGCGCCGTTTCCGGCTCGCGCCGCAGCACCGGATGGCCGGGTGGTGCGTCACGGATGCCGATGTGGCACATCAGCCAGATCACCGCCGCCGCCGCGGCCATCGCGTAGAAGGTCGCGCGCCAGCCCCAGGCCTCCGACGCCAGCGCCAGCGGCGTCGTCGCAAGCAGGCCGCCGGCCCCGCCCGCGGCGAAGAGGAGCCCGGACACGCCCGCGAACCGATCCGGCCGCACCCAGCGCGCGAAGGTCACCACCGCCGCCATGGCCATCGCCGAACAGCCGAGCCCCATCAACGCCCGCGCCGCCGCGAGCCCCTCCGCCGTTGCGGCCATGGGAAACATCAGGGTGCCGGCAATCGCGAAGGCCAGCAGCCCTGACAGGGTCCGCCGGGGTCCGAACCGGTCGAGCAGCATGCCGACCGGGATCTGCGCCGCCGCGAAAGTAACGAAGAAGGTCGCGGTCAGAAAAGCCAGTGCCTCCGGGCCCAGGTTGAACTCGCGCATCAGATCGGGCGCTATTACCCCGTGCGACGCGCGCAGATAATGGCTCAGCACATACGTCAGGCAGAGAATGCCGATGACTCGCCACACGGCGATCCGGCTCGGAGCAGGCCGCTCGGCGGCCGTGGCGTGTGATTCGACGGTCAAGGCAGGAAAATACCCGTTTCTCGTGCGGCACTGCGATACCGGCACTGGCGGATACCGGCTGGATGGTCGACTATACAACGGGCGGTCGGGCCGTCACTTCGGAGCGGGAGGGGCATAAGCGATGGATCTGATCCTGCGCAACGGACGCATTGCAGGCCAGCCGGCGGATCGGCCGCCGGTCGACATCGGCATCGAGGGCGGCCGCATCGTCGCGATCGAAACCGCGCTCGCCGCCGAAGGCGAGACCCTCGACCTCGGCGGGCGGCTCGTCTCCCCGGGCCTGATTGAGACGCACATCCATCTCGACAAGTCCCGCATCATCGATCGCTGCACTCCGGACGTAGGCCGGCAGTCGAACCGCATGATGCGCGTCTCGGAGGTCAAGCACACCTTCACGGTCGAGGACGTCTATGAGCGCGCGCGCCAGACGCTGGAGCGCTGCCTGGTCAACGGCGCAACGCATATGCGCACCCATGTCGAGCTCGACCCCAAGGTGGCGCTGCGCAGTTTCGAGGCGATCGAGCAGCTCGCCAAGGATTACCGCTGGGCCATCGACATCGAGATCTGCGTCTTCCCGCAGGAAGGACTGACCGACAATCCGGGTACCGACGAGCTGCTGGTCGAGGGACTCAAGCGCGGCGCGCGGCTGATCGGCGGCGCCCCCAATTACGATTCGGACCATGCCGGACAAATCCGACGCATCTTCGAACTTGCGCGCGAATTCGACGTCGACGTGGACATCCACCTCGATTCGGGCCACACGACCCACGACATGGACGTCTGGCTGGTCTGCGAGATGACGGAGAAATTCGGCTGGGGCGGGCGCGTCACGATCGGCCACGGCTGCAAATACGCGTCGCTACCGCCGGACGAGCTTCGGATACTCGGGCGGCGTCTCGCCGATGCGGGCGTGGCCGTGACGGTCCTGCCGGCCACCGACCTCTTCATTGCCGGACGGCATCTCGATCACGACGTGATCCGCGGGGTCGCCGACGCGAACGCACTGATCGCCTGCGGGGTGAACTGCTCGCTGTCGACGAACAATGTCTTGAACCCGTTCACGCCCTTCGGGGATGCGTCGCTGATCCGGATCGCCAATCTCTATGCGAACATCGTCCAGCGCGGCTTGCGCGAGGAGCTGGACGAGTGCTTCGAAATGCTGACGCGCCGTTCCGCCCGTATTCTGCGCCGCGACGATTACGGTGTCGCGATCGGCAATCCGGCCGATCTGGTCGTATTCGATGCGACCAGCCCGGCCCAGGCGGTGGCCGAGGTCGCCCAGCCCATGTACGGGTTCAAGCGCGGCCGCCGCACCTTCACCCGCCCCCTGCCCGCGCTGCACCGGCCGGCGTAGCTGGCGCCGGTCCCGCGCCGGCATCAGGCCGGCGGTCGGACCGCGCAGCTGCTCGCGATCTTGCCGTCGGCTTTCAACGCCCGCAGCTCGATCACGCGACCGTCCGCGCCGCGGCGGCCGGCTACCGCGATCGCCTCGTCCCAGAACACCGGCCGCAGGAATCGGATCTCCACGTCGATCCGCTCCGGCGCGCCTTCGAGCGCGAGCGCCTCGAGCAGCAGATTGACGATCTGGTTCCCCGCCGCGATCGGCGCCCGAAAGCCGAAGCCGCGGGCATAGTCCGGGTCCGTGTGAATCCGGTTGTCGGTGTCGCCGCAATAGCCGAGCACCTTTTCCGGGGTGAGCTGCTTGCGGGTCAGCACCGAGAAGGCCGCAGCGTTCGCGTCGCCGGCCGCCGAACCGGCCGCGCGCGGCTTGCGCTCGCCGGGGGGCGGCATCCGCGTCGGATCGGCCATCAGCGCCTCCGGTTCGACCGTCATCGCGAGGCGCCCATCCCCGAGGCGGTAGTCGAACGCGGCCTTCATCATCCAGCCACGCGGCACCGGATCGACGGCGGTGAAGCGACCGGACACGGTGACCGGCTCGCCCAACCGGACCGGCAGAAACTGTCGGATCCGGTGGACCATGTGCACATAGCCGCGCTCCGGGTGGCAGGCGAACAGCGCATTGCCGATCACCTTGATCGGGTGGCGCGCGAGAAAGGTGGGGTCGACCAGGTCGCCCCAGCGCTCCCGAGGGATGTCGCAATATCCGTGCAGCTCCCGCTGGCGATCGGCGGCGACGGTCATCTCCACCGTCGGGAAATGCCAGTCGGGGCGGATCTCGTAGCGAGGCTTTTCGGCGGCGGCTTCGGGCACGGTAATCCTCTCCGATCGATCGCGATCGAGCGTCACGCAACGCTCCCTGCCGGCCCACGCACGCCGCAGGATCTCCGAACGTGGAGACACGGCGTCGCGGCGACCGTCGCGCCATGATAGATCAATCTCCGACACCGCACGATCGGGAGCGATCATGACCACCATCGAGTTCTTCTTCGATTATTCCAGCCCCTGGACCTATCTCGCCTTCGACCGCATCGAGCGGGTGTGCCGGGCTCTCGACGCGGCGCTCGTCTGGAAGCCCTTCCTGGTCGGCGGCGTCTTCAACACGATCAATCCCAGCGTCTACCAGCGCCGCGAGAACCCGATTCCGGCCAAGGACGAGTACTACCGCAAGGACATGAACGACTGGGCGGAACTCCAGGGCATCCGGATCGGCAACCCGCCGGTCTTCCCGGTGAACAGCGTCAAGGCCCTGCGCGGCGCCTTCCTCGCCGAAGAGGAGGGAAAGATTTCGCCCTACTCCCGCGCCGTGTTCGAGGCCTACTGGACGGATCTGCGCGATATCAGCCAGGACGAGGTGCTGGCGGACATCGTCCGCACCATCGGCATCGATCCCGACCGCTTTTTCGCGGAGATCGGCCGGCAGGAGGTGAAGGACCGCCTCCGCGCCAATACCGACGAACTGATCGCCCGGGGCGGGTTCGGTTCACCCACCATGTTCGTGGACGGCGACGACATGTATTTCGGCAACGACCGCCTCGACCTGATGCAAGCCCTGACCGAGCGCCGGCGGAGCGGCTAGCGTCGCCGGAGCGTCGTCCTGCGCGGTCCGACGGCCCCCACCCGTGGCTACGGCCCCGAATCGGAGACGGCCGGCAGGCGCAACCGGCGCTCGAGCAGCTTGCCCGGCCGTCAGCGATGGCGCCCCAGGAAGTCGAGCAACGCGGCGTTGAACGGCTCGACCGCCTCCATGTTCGAGAGGTGCCGGGCCACTGGAATGACGACGAGTTCGGATCCCTCGATGCGCTCCTGAATCGTGCGCGACATCGCGACCGGCGTGCCCGGATCGTCTTCGCCGACGATGATCAGGGTCGGCGTGCGGATGTCGGAGATGCGCTCGGTCAGGTCGAGCTTGGCGATCGCATGGCAGCAGCCGACGAAGCCTTCCACCGGCGTGTTCCGGATCATCGCCCGCACCGTGTCCATCAGTGCCCGGTTGTCCGCCGCGAAGCCGGGCGAGAACCAGCGCTCAAGGGTCGGCTCGACATTGGGCTCGAGCCCATGCGCCTTCGCTGCGGCGATGCGCTCCTGCCACTGCGCCGCAGCCTCCGGCGGGTAACCGCTCGACGTGTCGCACAGGACGAGGCTGTGGAGCAGGTCGGGGCGCATCAGTGCCAGCGTCTGGCCGATCATCCCGCCCATCGAGAGGCCGACGAAGTACGTTTTCGCGATGCCGAGGCCCTGCAGCAGCGCGATCACGTCCTCAGCCAGCATCTCCAATGTGTAGGGTCCGGCAGGTACCTCGCTCTGGCCGTGCCCGCGCGTGTCGTAGCGCAGCACCCGATAGCCGCGTCCGACCAGGGCCGGGACCTGCGGCGCCCACATGCCGGAATGCGCCGCAAGCGAGTGGCTCATCGTCACGACCGGCCCGTTCTCCGGCCCGGTCAATTCGTAATGGATCGCGATGCCATTGGCCGAAAGTTTGGGCATTTCCGCCTCCCTCCATTCCTCGTGAAGGCTACCGGAGCGTCGTCGCCCGGGCAACGCCCCGGGACCGCCCCGGACCGGCGGCGGTATGCGCCTCAGTGCAGGACCAGCGGACGCTCGCGGTGCGGCTCGCGGATGTCGATGGCTGACGGGCTCGACTGGTGCAGGACCAGTCTCCAGGAGCCGTCCTCTCGAACGAACACGTTGGTGGCGGCCAGCAGCCCGTCGGAGAGCCGCTCGTAGCAGTTCACGAATGCGGTATCGCCGATCAGAAATACCTTGACCTTCTGTGCCTGCACTTTCGGGCGATCGGGGCCCAGGAGGATCGACGCCCAACTGTCCATGATGATCGCCCGGTTCCCGAGCACCGGGCCGCCCGGGTGGATACAAGCAACCGGCTGCTCCCGAGCCCAAAGCGCATCCATCGCAACGATGTCGCCGGCTGCGAAGGCCCTGTAGAATTCTCGGTTGGCGGACATGACCGCCTCTTCTTCACCATTGCTCATGCCAGGATCCGACTCCCGTGGGTCCTTCTTGTGTTAAGAAGACCATATCGAACCCCTGCCATTGAGGTCGAGAAAATGAAGATACGAGCTGCGGTGCTCCGTCAGATGGGCCTCGCCCGGCCCTATGTAGAAAGCAAGCCGCTCGCGATCGAGGAGGTCGAACTCGACCCGCCCGGACCCGGCGAAGTGCTGGTCCGCGTGGCCGCCGCCGGACTGTGCCATTCCGACCTCTCGGTCATCGACGGGGCACGGCCGCGGCCGCTCCCGATGGTCCTCGGCCACGAGGGCGCCGGCGTAGTGGAACAGGTCGGCGAGGGCGTAAGCGACCTCGCACCGGATGACCACGTCGTGTTCATCTTCATGCCGAGCTGCGGCACCTGCCTACCCTGCATGGAGGGCCGGCCGGCCCTGTGTGAGCGGGGCGCCGCCGCCAACGGCGCGGGCACGCTGCTCTCGGGCGCACGGCGCCTCCACCGCGACGGGGAGCGCTACCACCATCATATCGGCGTTTCCTGCTTCGCCGAACGCACCGTCGTGTCGCGTCGCTCGCTGGTTAAGGTCGACCGGGCCGTGCCGCTGCCGGAGGCGGCCTTGTTCGGCTGCGCGGTGATGACCGGCGTCGGCGCAGTAGTCAACACGGCACGCCTGCGGCCGGGCAGCTCGGTTGCGGTGGTCGGCCTCGGTGGGGTCGGGCTCAACGCGCTGCTGGGCGCCCGTATGGCCGGTGCCCGCCGGATCGTCGGCGTGGATCGCGTGCCGGCCAAGCTCGATCTTGCCCGGCAGCTCGGCGCCACCGACGCATTCGATGCCCGCGAGCCGGACTGCGTCGCCCGAATCCGTGAGGCAACGGAGGGCGGCGTCGACTATGCGTTCGAAGCGGTCGGCTCGGTCCAGGCGATGGAGATGGCCTACGCCATCACCCGACGCGGTGGCGAGACGGTCAGCTCCGGTCTGTCGCACCCCGACCACCGGTTCGCTATCCAGCACGTCAATCTGGTCGCGGAGGAGAAGACCATCCGTGGCAGCTATATCGGAAGCGGCGTGCCGAACCGGGATATTCCCCGTTATCTCGACCTTTATCGCCAGGGCCGGCTTCCGGTGGACCGCCTCATGAGCGAGCGGATCGCGCTCGAGGACATCAACGGCGCCTTCGACCGTCTGGCCGATGGAGCGACGGTGCGGCAGCTCGTCATATTCGAGTAACGCCGACGTCGGACCGGATGACCTGCGCATTCGATTTCGCAGCGCCCACGAACATCGCGAGGTCACGCCACGAAGCTCTATGTCGTCAGCGTGACCGGATCGGCGTTTCTCTCCGCGCCGGAGACCGGCCGGTACGCATTGGATCGGGCGATCGTCGGCCTTCTGCACGGCGCTGCGGAGGATGTCGGCGAACCCGCGCGGCGCTCGCGGCCGCCTTCGCGTGGAACATCGCGGCACCGGTTATCCAGGCGGCCGGAGCCAACTCCCGGCCGGGACGAACGCCAACGCTGGCGGGTGACCGCATTCGCCGGGCAAGCCGGAGCAGGTCAGGATGTCGGGGCTGGCCGACGAGACCGGTAGTCTCCACGAGATATTCCGGAAACTCTCATGGGCTGGAGCCTCGGCCGCCAGCGGAACTGTTCCGAATGGAGAGTGCAGATCACTGATGGATGCCACGGCGTGCACCGCGGCCGGGACGGCGGTCCGGGGAGACCTCTGAGTGCGTCGCGATCGAACGGCCGGCGTGAGTCGGAGCTGTCGCCCGCGCAGACCGGGGTCGCGCTCAGGCTAGTCCGAGCAACGAAAGGATTGCGATGACGACGACGACCACGCCGATGATGTAGAAGACGCTGTGCATTGTGTTTTCCTCCACGGACTTCTCCCGCAATAGAACAAACACAGCGAGAAGAGGTTCCGGACCGTGGTACCGTTCGGCTTACAGATGTTCGCTCTCGTACTCGGCGCAGGAATAGCCGAGGTGCGTAAGCCCCTCTTCGAGATAGTCCCCGAGTAGCGGCTGGCCGAGCAGCCAGCGGGGCGTGCGCACTACGGGGTCCCCTTCCGCAACGGCGAGTGCATCGGCCCAGTCATCGGCGTCGAAGTCGCCGCGGCCGACCAGGACCAGCGCGACCAGATCACTCAGCTCGTCCTCGTTCAGGTTGCGAATGAACGACGTCAACTCGGCCACCACCGGATCGTCGGGTATGTCCTCGAGCACGTCGAAGAAGCTCTCATCGACGGGGTTCGACCCCTCATCGGGCACAACCGGCGCTACTTTCGCATCGAACTGCCGTGCCTTGAAGATGATGAAACACACCTTTTCGGGGCTGATCCGGAGCATGGGATCCCTGCCGGGTTCGCGTTCGGGAACACTGCCTTGAACGAACCTGCCGCACGCGCGGTTCCACGGGGCAGGCGCCGCACTCCAGGTGGATTCAGTGGCCCGCGGGCGCCGGGGCCTCCCCCGGCGGCGATACCGCACCGTCCGCCGGAGCCGCCGGCGCCCCCTCCTGCAGCTGGCGCAACTGCTCCAATGCCGCCGCGCGGGTGGCGATCGCCCGTTCCAGCTCCGCCAGGCGCGCCTGAGCCGCCTGAATCTCCGTCGTGCGCCGTTCGAGCTCCGCCGTCTCGTCGGCCAGCCGGTTGGAGATTCGGGTCAAGTTGTCACGGGCACTCGCCTCGTCCCGGCGGGCGGCCGCAGCCGCGGCCCGCGCCTGCTCCAGTTCGCTACGCAGTGCCTCGTGTGCCTGCTGCAGCGGCTCTGTTTCCTGTTGCAACCTGTGCAGCTCCGCCCGCTGCGCCTCGAGCTGCTGTGTCACGGCGGCGAGCGCCTGCTGCGATTCCTGCCGCTCATTCTGGGCCGCCGCAATCTCCTGCCGGACCCGATCAAGTTCCGCACGAGTGTCGGACAGCTCGGCGACCAAACTCTGCCGTTCAGCACGGACGCGGTCGAGGGCGCGCGCCTGCTCGGCCGCGCCTTCCCGTAGCGCCGCGAGCTCCTGCCGCGCCTCGGCAAGCGCCGGCTGCAGCTCCTGGATCTGCCGCTGGGTCTCTGCGAGGCGATCCGCTCGTGCCGCCAGCTCGTCGGCCAGGGTCGCAAGCGCGCGCCGTGCCTCTGCCTCCTGCTGCCGTACGGCGGTAAGACGCTGTTCGACCTGCTCTGCCTCCTCGGTACGCGCGGCGATCTGTTCGGTCGTCGCGGCAAGCTGCCGGTGCGCTTCGGCGGTGCGCTGCTCGGCAGCGGCGGCAAGGCGGTTCCGCTCCTCCAATCCCGACACGGCCGCCTGCAACCGTTGCTCCGCGGCCGTAAGGTCTTTCTGCAAGGTCGCGAGGCGCTGCTCGGCCGCTGCGGCCTGCGTCAAAGCCTCCTGCCGCCGTGCGGCGGCGTCCGCGGCCTCTGCTCGCGCAGTGCGGATTGCCTCCTCGAGCCCGGCCAGCTCGGCACGAAGCTGCCCCTCGCGCTCCACCCGCTCCTGCAGGGCTTTGAGCTCCTCCGCAACAATGTCACGCTGCTCGCGGAGCGCGGCCTGGTCGGCGACGAGCCCCGCCACCCGCGCCTCGAGTTCGGCGCGGAGCCGATCGAACCGCGCTCGATCGGCCTCCCGCTCGCTGCCGAGATAGAAGGCGGCACCGATGCCGATCGCAGCGATGACTGCCAGCGCGACCAGCCCGTAGAGAACGAGCTTCCCCGGACCGGCTGGCGCAGGGCGGTCCGGCGGCAGGGTGTCCTGCGGGTCGGCCGGCATGCTTGGGTGTCCCTTCCTGAAGGTTGCGGAAACTAACGGCGGCCGGGAACCGCGGTTCCGGAGCGAACGGCGCGGCCCGGCCGTTCCGGGGCGAACACTACCCGCAAGCAGGCGTCCTGCCTATTCTTGAAGAAACTGTAACCGGTCGGCCCCTTCTCCAGGGGGAGCTGCTGAGTGAGCAGGAGGCCGCAAAAGATCTCATCCCGCTCGATAAGCCGGAGCAGCCGCCCGACGTAGCGCTGGCCATGCTGTTGGCCCGTTACCGGCAGAACGTTCCTGCACGTCCAGAAACCTGCATCCTCCGGCCCGGTTCGAGTCCGGAGGAATCGACAGGGGGCGGGGCATGTCGCGCGCCGTAATGCCGAGCAGAACGCTACGGCCGCGTCGCATTCGGCCGTGACGGCAGTCGGCCATACCCATTGTCCCCGTTTGCAGCTATTCTAGAGTCAATCGCGCAGGCGGCGCGATCGCCGCAGGCGTATGGCTACCCCGCGGCAGTCGGGGTGCGTGTCGGAAGGGGGCTGCTGAACCCTTTTTGAGGAGCCCCGCATGGAACACAGGAAGCTCAGCTATCTCAAGGGCGTCGCCGACGTCCGTAGCGAGGTTGGTCGAATCCCCCCGATGTCCCGCGCCGAGCGCCTGGAGCGCTGGGCGAAACTGATCGATGCGCAGAAAGATCGTAAGTTGCGGCCGCTCGAGCGCGTCGAATACGTCACCGCGGCCGAACGTGCGGCGATGAGCATGCCGAGCTCTCCCCTCACCGTCGCCTATGAGGATGAGCTGTTCCGGGCCGACGGGCTGAAGAGCGACCGGCTCGGGGACGCGATGAACTATTTCGGGCTGTCCGCAGCGCAAGCCCATGCAATCGTGTGCGACTGCCATTACGGGGGAATGATGTCGCACCAGGAGGTCGCCCGGCGAATCCGTGCCGTCGCCAGAGCGCCGATGGTCGACCATGTCGCCGCGTTCCGGATCGGAGTCGCCTGCATCTGGGCCGCGACGGCGGCCGTGCTGGCGCTGACTCTCGTCTAACGGGGCCGGGCCTGCCGGTCCGACCCCGACCGTTTCGGCAGCTCCCGACCAGAACCGCCGGCCCGCGTGGCCGGCGGTTTCGCATGCGGACCCGGAGCCGCGGGCGAAACGATGGCTGTTCCCGTCGGACGGCAGCCGGAACCGTGCAGGGCAGCCGGCCGTTTCTTCTTGGCAATTCTCCGTTCTCTATCCGGCAACTCTACGGGGTGGCAGAACCGATGGACGTTCCTCTGGAGATTCGTTTCCACGGCATGGATACATCCGAAGCCGTCGAAGCGCGAATTCGGGAAAAGGTCGCGAAACTGGAGAGGAAATACGGCCGGCTGGTCGCCTGCCGCATCGGTATCGAGAAGCCACACCGGCAGCATCGCACCGGAAACACTTACGAGGTCCATATCGAGCTGTCGGTTCCCGGTCATGATCTGGTGATCAGCAAGGAGCCGCACCGGCTCGACGATCGCTACAAGAACCCCGACATCAACCAAGCCATCAATGCTGCCTTCGATGCCGCGGAGCGACGCCTCCGACATTTCAAGCAGCGTCAGTACGGCGACGTGAAGATCCACGATTCCGACCGGCAGCTCACCGGCACCGTCACGGATTTGCGCCCGGATCGGGATTATGGGTTCCTGGACAATGCCCAGGGCGGCCAGCTTTGGTTCCATCGGAACGCCGTAATGGATGCGACGATCGAGGACCTCAAGGTCGGCGACCGCGTCCATTATGTAGAAACGGTGGGCGTGACCGGACCTCAGGCGAGCCGCGTCTGGCGCGCGCCGGGCAATCCGGACCTGTAGGCCCACGGCGGATCGCCCGGCCGCACTGCTCGGTCCGGGCGGCTGCCGGGCAGGAGCACGAGATGGCGAACCTCGCCGAAGCGCGGGAGCGCATGGTCGAGCAGCAGATTGCGGGCCGCGGCATCCGCGACGCTGCGATCCTCGCCGCGATGCGCCTGGTGCCCCGGGAGGAATTCGTCGCCGAGGCGTTGCGCGAGTTTGCGTACGACGACACGCCGCTGCCGATTGCCGAGGGCCAGACGATCTCGCAGCCATACATCGTGGCACTGATGATCGAGGCCGCCGAAGTCGGGCCGCAGGATCGCGTGCTCGATGTCGGTACCGGCTCCGGGTATTCTGCTGCCTTGCTAAGCCGCATGGCCGGCCATGTCTTCACGATCGAGCGTCACGCCGGTTTGGCCAAGGCTGCCAAAGCCGTCTTCGACCGGCTCGGCTACGATAACATCGAGGTCGCGACCGGCGACGGTAGCCTGGGCTGGCCGGAGGAAGCCCCTTTCGACGCCATCCTCGTCGCTGCCGGCGGGCCACGGGTTCCGGAGAGTTTGAAGCGGCAGCTCGCGATCGGCGGACGGCTCGTCATTCCGGTCGGGAGCGGGGAGCGGTTTCAGACGCTCCTGCGGGTGCGCCGCGTCGACGAGGATTCGTTCGAAGAGGAAGATCTCGGTGCGGTCGCCTTCGTCCCTCTGATCGGGCGCGAGGGGTGGCCCGACGACCGACGGACGTCCTCCGACGGCACCAACCGTACCGGTTCCCTCGCCTTCCGGCGCCGGACGGAAACCGCGGACCCGGCGCGCCTGATCCGGGACGCCGCCGAGCCGCTGCCTCAACCCGAGGCGGAGGGCTTTGGCGCACTGTTCGACCGGCTCGGTGAGGCCCGTATCGTCCTGCTCGGCGAGGCGACCCACGGTACCTCGGAGTTCTACCGGGCCCGCGCCTCCATCACCCAGCGGCTGGTCGAGCGGCACGGCTTCACGGTCATCGCGGTCGAGGCTGACTGGCCGGATGCCGCCCGCATCGACCGCTATGTCCGACACCGCGCCGCAGTGTCCGGTGAAGAAGCGGCGTTCGCGCGGTTTCCGAGCTGGATGTGGCGCAATTTCGAGGTCCACGGCCTGATCGAATGGCTTCGGGCCCACAATGCGGGGATCACCGAGACTCGCCGCGTGGGCTTCTACGGCCTCGACATCTACAGCCTGAACGAATCCATTCGCGCCGTCGTCGATTATCTGGACGCCGTCGACCCGGAGGCGGCCCGGGTAGCCCGCGAGCGATATGGCTGCCTGACCCCCTGGCAGGCCGACCCTGCCACCTACGGCCGGGCCGCGCTTACAGCCGGGTTCCGCAACTGCGAGCAAGCAGTGACCGCCCAGCTCGGGGAACTGCTCGACAAGCGGCTCGAATACGCGGCCCGCGACGGCGAGAGTTTTCTCGACGCGGCGCGCAACGCGAGCCTGATCACCGCGGCGGAACGCTACTACCGCGCGATGTACCACGGGTCTCGGGAGTCCTGGAACCTGCGGGACACCCACATGTTCGAGACGCTGGAGGCGATCCTTGCCGCTCGCGGGCCGGAGGCGAAAGCCGTCGTCTGGGCCCACAACTCGCACATCGGCGATGCCTCGGCCACCGAGATGGGTTGGGCGCGAGGCGAAGTGAGCATCGGCCAGCTCTGCCGCGAGCGGTTCGGGGACACGGTACGGCTGATCGGCTTCGGCACCGACCACGGCACGGTGGCCGCGGCGTCCGACTGGGACGGCCCGATGGAGATCAAGCGGGTACGGCCCTCGCTTCCTGACAGCTACGAGCGATTGTCGCACGAGTCGGGCATACCGGCATTTCTGCTCGTCCTGCGGGAGGGGAGCCGGCCGCTGCTGGACGCCCTGCGCCGAGAGCGCTTGGAACGCGCGATCGGCGTGATCTACCGGCCCGAAACCGAGCGCTGGAGCCATTATTTCGATGCTCGTCTGCCCGACCAGTTCGACGCCTGGGTGTGGTTCGACGAGACCCGGGCGGTGACACCGCTGCCCGGTGATCATGCCCGCGGGATGCCCGACACCTATCCCTTCGGCGAGTAGCCCTGGTTGCCAGCCGTGCTGCGGGCGACGACAATGGCCGCCGACGCGGGCATCGGAATCGCCTGCGCACAACAAAACAATGGGAGGAAACGTATGATTCGCCTGCCCCATCTCCGCCGCCCGGCGCACTGGGCGGCGGCGCTCGTGGCATCCGCTATCCTGACCGGACCGGCCATCGCCGCCGACCCCGAGATCGCACTGCCGCAGACCCTGGTATGGACCGCCTATGATCTCGGGTCGACCGGTTACAGCCAAGCCGTCGGCATCGGCAGCGTGTTCAAGAACAGGCTCGGCATCAGCGTGCGCGTCCTGCCGGGCAAGAACGACGTGTCGCGTCTCGCTCCTCTGCGGGACGACAAGGCTCAGTATTCGCTGACCGGCTCGGAAAGCACCTATGCGCAAGAGGGATTGTATCTGTTCGGCGCGAAGGACTGGGGGCCGCAGCCGATCACGCAGCTGATCATGGCGGTCTCCGACGGCACGTCCGCCGTGGCGACGGCCAAGGACGCCGGCATCAAGACGCTCGCGGACCTGAAGGGCAAGCGCGTCGCCTTCGTCAAGGGCGCCGCCTCGCTGCAGAATTCGATGCGGGGTATGCTCGCGTTCGGGGGACTGACTTGGGATGACGTCGTGAAGGTCGAAGTCCCAGGCTACGCGGCATCGATCCAGGCGGTGATCGACGGCCAAGCCGATGCCGCCTACGGAACCACGCACTCGGCACCGTTTCTCAAAATCGACGCCAGCCCGCGCGGACTCCATTTTCCGCCCGTGCCGCACGACGACGAGGACGGCTGGAAGCGGCTGAAGCAGGTCTTGCCGTTCTTCTTTCCGGCGATCGCGACCGAGGGACCGTCCTTGCCCGAGGGCGGTCAGGAAATGGCGAGCGCCGCCTATCCGATCCTGGTCACGATGCCGAACGTGCCCGAGGACCAGAATTACAACCTCACCAAGGCGATGGTCGTCTTCTACGACGAGTACAAGGGCTCGGCGCCGGGTGCCAATGGCTGGGCGCTCGAGCGGCAGAAGTTCGGCGACACGCTTCTCCCCTTCAATGCGGGCGCCATCCGCTATTACAAGGAAATAGGCGCCTGGACGGCCGAGGCGCAGGCCACGCATGACGCCAATCTGAAGCGGCAGGCGATGCTCCGGGAGGCATGGGACGCCTATCTCGAGAAGGCGCCGGCAGACGAGACCGCCTTCAAGCAGGGCTGGATGCAGACCCGCGCCAGCCTGCTCAAAGGAGCCGATCTCCCGGTAATTCAGGAGGCGTGGGACCTCGGAAGCTGACCGGGCGGCACGGAACCGCGGGGCGGGCGGGCCTCGTCCGGCCCGCCATGCCCTGCGCCGGCCTTACTCGCCGGGCCGCGGCGGCTCGCGCAGAAGCCACGCCATAAGCGTCGCCAGCCCGCAACCGACCGGCAGGACCGACATGGCGGAACGGTAGGCCTCGGCAGTGTAGATCCGGGTTCCCTCCGCCATCTCGCCGGTCCAATGAAGATCGAGCAGCCATCCCAGCAACGGTTGGAACACCGCCCCGCTCGCCATCACGGCGGTGTTGACGAAACCGATCGCGGCACCGCTCGCCTCGGGCGGATTGTGCTCCTTGCCGCAGGCGAAGCCGAGCAGCATCACCGCCCCCGTGGCTCCGTTCAGCAGGTACAGCGCCGACACCACGGCAAGCGGCAGGTCCGGAATGTACAGGAACGCCGCCAGCGACAGGGTCGTGAGAAGGCTGCCGGCGATCATCAGCGGCCTGCGCCGGCCGAGCCGGTCCGAAAGGCCGCCCACCAGCGGCGCGCTGATCATCCACCCGACGAACAGCAGCGCGACGACGCTCGCAGCCACCGTCCGATCCAGACCGTAGACCACGCTCATGTAGGGCACGGCCCAGAGGCCGGCAAACGCCAGCATCGGCCCGGTGATCCAGAAGCCGTAGCCAGCGCTCAGCCACGTCTGCGGGTTCCTCATGACCGCCCGGAGACCGTGCAGCAGGCCGCCCCCGCCGCGGGACACCGGCCGCGGGCGATCCCTTGCTGTCAGCCAGAGCAGCAATGCGAAAATGCCGCCTGCCGCGGCTAGAGCCAGCAGCGTCGCGCGCCAGCCGATCTCGGACACCAGGACGCCGGTCGGAGCCGTGCCGAGAATGGCCCCGGCCATTGCCGCAGCCTGTGCGATTCCCGCCAGAGACGCGAAGCGCTCCGGTCGGAACCAAAGCACCGCCAGCGCCAGTGCGCCGGGGAAGCTGAAGGCGGAGCCGGCGCCGATCAGTAGGCGACCGAGATAGGCACCGATCACCGAATCGCTGACGGCGAAGAGCAGGCTTCCCAGTCCGCACAAGACCGCTGCCGCCGTGATCAGGCGACGCGGCCCGAACCGGTCCAGCAGCACGCCCACCGGAATTTGCAGGCCGGCATAGGCATAGAAGTAGAAGGCCGAGAGATTGCCGAGAATGGCCGCGCCGACCGAGAAGTCGCGCATCAGCTCGACGACCATCACCGTCGGCGATACCCGTTGCAGGAAGGCGTAGCAGAAGAAGGCCGCCGCCAGCCCGAAGGCCAACACGTGCCGCCGTGACTGCGGCACTCCCGGCTTTGCCGGCGCATCGGCCGTCATGCCGGCGAACTCCCCAGCGACCGGAAGGCGGTCACGCCGCACCGGCCTCCATATCACGGACGATACTCTGGGCCATCGCCCGGAGCGTTGCCCGCTGGACCTTGGTCGCATTCGCACTTTCCGCGACCGGAAAGGCGTCCAACTGCACGAAGCGGATCGGCACCTTGTAGTCGGCCAGCCCGCGGCGGCAATGCTCGCGCAGGGCCGCCTCGTCGACGGTACGACCCGGCCGGGGCACGATGAAGGCGAAGGGACGCGGTCCCTTCCGGGTGGTGACGCCGACGACCTGCACGCCGGCAACCGACCCGTGCCGCTCGATGAAGGCCTCGATCTCGCCCGGCGCCGTCAGGAAGCCGGCCAGCCGCAGCACGTCGCCCATCCTCGTCTCGAACACGAAGCTGCCGTCCTCCCGCAGATGACCCGCATCGCCCGAACGGAACCAGCCGTCCGCAGTGAATGCGGCCGCCGTCGCCTCCGCATCGCCGTCATAGCGCAGCATCAGGCTCGGCCCGCGGAACTCCAGCTCACCGCTGCGCCCGGGTGGCTGCAACTCACCGGTCTCGGGATCGCGCACCCGCACTTGCGCGGTGGGCGAGACCACATATCCGCCGCCGACACCGCGCCGCTCCACCGGGTCCCCCCGATGCTGGACTGCGAACAGGGCCTGGATCTCGCTCATCCCGTAGAGACCGGCGAGCGGCACCCCGCGCCGATCGCACTCCGCCAGGAAGCGGTCGATCGCCGGGTTGAAGGCTGCGAAGCCGCACAGGCGCAGGCTCGGGAACGGGCGGCTCTCCGGCCGCGCCGCCAGGATCCGGGCGAACATGTCGTCCGTACCCATCATATGGGTCACGCGGTGCGCGATGATCGCCTCGGCTGCGGCGGACGGGTCGAACAACGGGTGCATCACAGCACAGCCGCCACCGGCCAGCGTCGCTAGCATCTGGCAGAAGCCGAACACGCCACAGAGCGGCAGAGCCGCGAGCGTGACCGCGTCCGGTGCATCGAGCCCGAAATACCGCGACACTTCGCGCGCGTGCCGCGCCAGGCCGGCCTGCCCGTGGAGCACGAATTTCGGCGCCTTGGTCGTGCCGGAGGTGGTGAAAATCGCGCAAGGCGCATCCGGTGCCGGCCGCTCGCCCGCTATCGGCGTGGCCGCCTCGAGACGATCGAACGCAACGGCCGGCCGCCCCAGGATGGTATCCGGGGGCGCCGCCTCCTCGCCGTAGACGATCACGGTCCGGAGCGCGATGAGTTTCGCCGGATCGACCCGGCCGAGGATGCCTGGAAAGTCGATGTCCTTGAAGTCCGGCCACATTACCAGGGCCCGGCACCCCGAGCGGCCGACGATGTCTTCTACCTCCGCGCTGCGGAAGCGGGTGTTGACCGCGACCGCTACCGCCCCCAGCCGCGCCAGTGCGAAGAACAGAACCATGTAGGCCGGTACATTCGGTAACCAGAGTGCCACCCGGTCGCCGGCACTGATCCCGAGGGCCCGGAGTCCGGCAGCGACCCGGCGCGACCGCGCCTCGAGCGCGCGATAGGAGACGGCGCCGCCGTGATACAGCATGGCCGGCGCGTCACCATGCCGCGCCACGGCATCGGCAAGGAGATCGCCCACGGTTTCCGACCGCATAGCGCCTTTTCCCGTATCGTTTCCGTTGCGGCAGCCCGTTGGCGGAAAAGCTTAGACCGCCGTGGAGGGTACTGTCGATCCGGTGACGGCCCGGCCCCCGCCCGCGTCCGGCTCTCGGTGGCTGGTTGTCGGCAGCTGTCGCCGGGTGTGCGGCCGGTCGTTCAGCCTCTCGATCTCGCTTCGACGCGCAGCGGGGCACAGCCTAGGAACAGATGCAAATGCCGCCGCGGCACCTCCGGGCCGGCGCGCGGCCCTCGCGCCCGCCCCGGAGCCGGCGGTAAGGCCGTTGCCACCCTACGGGGCAGTCGCTAACCTTCGCCTCTCATTCAGCGTCGATACGAAGCGGAGACACGAATCCGTGACCGCCCCCACCTTCGAGGGACCCGGCCCAGACGCCCGGTTCCTCCAGTTCCTCGAACAGGGCAAATTGATGCTCCAGCGCTGCCGGGACACCGGTCGCTACGTCTTCTATCCGCGTGTCCTCGACCCGGAGACCGGATCTCCGGCGCTGGAATGGGTGGAGGCCTCGGGTCTGGGAACCGTCTACTCGACCACCGTGGTGCGTCAGCGCCCTCCGACCCCGGATTACAACGTCGCACTGATCGATCTCGACGAAGGACCGCGGATGATGAGCCGTGTCGAGGGCATACAGCCCGATCAGGTCCGGATCGGCATGCGCGTCCGCGCCCGGATCATCCGCGAGGGCGACGCACCGCTCGTCGTCTTCGATCCGGTCTGAGGAGCATCGCGCCATGGCACATCCCTTGCGCGGCTCCTCCGCGATCGTCGGCGTCGGTCGCGCCGGCTGCGGCGAGGCGCCCGGCCGCTCGCATCTCGAACTGATCGGCGAGGCGGTCCACTACGCCCTCGAAGAGGCCGGCCTGAACAAGTCGGACATCGACGGGGTCTGGAACGCAAACCTCGTCAATTTCATGCCTGCCCTTACCATCCCGGAATATCTCGGCATCCGGCCGAAGATCTCGGACGGCACCAATCTGGGTGGCTCCTCCTTCCTGTCGCACATGCTGATGGCGGCGGCCGCCATCAAGACGGGGCTCTGCGAAGTCGCGCTGATCTGCTACGGCAGCGTCCAGCGCAGTCAGGGCGGCAGGCTTCAGACCAACTCCGACCAGCCCCCCTACGAGGTCCGGTACCGGCCGCGGCAACCGCCGACCGCCTATGCGCTCGGCGCGGCGCGTCATATGCACGAGTTCGGCACGACGCGCGAGCAGCTAGCCGCCGTGGCCGTCGCCGCGCGGCAATGGGCACTGATGAACCCGGAGGCCTTCACCTACAATCAGGGGCCGCTCTCGATCGAGGATGTGCTGAACAGCAGAATGATCTGCGATCCGCTGACCGTGCGCGACTGCTGCCTGGTCACCGATGGCGGCGCGGCCCTGATCATGACCAGCGCCGAGAGGGCAAGAGATCTGAAGAAGAAGCCGGTCTATCTGCTCGGCGGGGCCGCGGCGACACATGCCCGGCAGGTCTCGCAGGCTCCCGACCTGGTGAATTCGTCGGCGCAGGAATCCGGCCGACGTGCCTTCGAGATGGCCGGCATCACCCATAAGGATGCCGACCTGCTGGCGCTCTACGACGCCTTCACGATCAACGTCATCATGCAGCTCGAAGATCTCGGCTTCGTGAAGAAGGGAGAAGGCGGCCCCTTCGTCGCAAGCGGCGCCATCGCACCCGGCGGCAGCCTGCCGGTCAATCCGAACGGCGGCGGCCTCGCCGATGTACATCCCGGGATGTACGGCATGTTCCTGACGATTGAGGCGGTCCGCCAGCTTCGCGGCGAGTGCGGCGATCGGCAGGTCGCGAACGCCGAGATCGCCGTCTGTCACGGCAATGGGGGAACCTGGTCGAGCCAGGTCACCAACGTGCTGGGGACGGAGAACAGCCTCTAGGGCGGGCCTCGGCCCACCCGCTCACCGCGTGAACCAGAACGGGCCGGCCTGGGCCGGCCCTACGAACAAACGGCACGAAAGGAAAGTAAGAATGCCAAGTAATCTGCTCGAAGGTAAGGTCGTCCTCGTCACCGGTGCCGGCCGCGGCATCGGCCGGGAGGTCGCCATTCTCGCCGCCGCCGAGGGCGCCAAGGTCGTCGTCAACGATCTCGGCGGCGATGTCGCCGGTCACGGCCAGGATCTGACGCCCGCACAGGAGGTCGTCAACGTCATCACGCAGAACGGCGGCGAGGCGGTCGTCAACGG